>NZ_DXVR01000003.1:52383-62834 GCF_019417265.1 Bacteroides sp. | reverse complement strand
TTTTAGTAGAGAAGTCCCCGAGGTAGAGATACTTCGGGGACTTTCGCGTTTATACAACGCAGAAATTTCAGAAATATCGTGTCAAATTCATTTTTTGTGAATGATGTGAAAGTAAAATCTACATTCATTTTACATTCCGATTAATTTATTGTAAATTTACCACATCGTCAAAAAAATGTAATTATGATATTAAAATCAATTTTAGATACAGACTTATATAAGTTTACTACATCTTATGCTTATATAAAATTGTTTCCTTATGCAATAGGAACTTTCAGTTTTAAAGATCGTGATGAAACTGAATATTCTGATGATTTTCTGAACGCACTAAAAGAAGAATTTAACAGGTTGAAAGGAGTAGGCCTTACTCCTGATGAGCTCGAATATATGTCTGTAAATTGCAGATTCATGCCGAGAGTCTACTGGGAATGGTTGTTTTCTTTCCGGTTTAATCCTGATATAATAGATGTGTATCTGGATGAGGAACGCCATTTGCATATAGAAGTGACAGATTATTTATATAAGGTGACTCTTTATGAAGTTCCAATTCTGGCTATTGTTTCGGAAATAAAGAATATATTTTTTAATCAAAGACCTTCAAAGGAAGATATTCTGAATAAGTTGGCCGTTAAGGTTGAATTGTCGAATTCTAACGCCTTGCCTTTTTCTGAATTTGGAACACGACGGAGATTCTCTTTCGAGGTGCATGATTGGGTGGTAGATTATCTGAAGAAACATTCTAAATATTGTACAGGAACGTCAAACTGTTATCTTGCCATGAAATATAATATGCGTCCTATGGGGACTCATCCTCATGAATGGTTCATGTTCCACGGAGCTCAGTTCGGATATAAGCATGCCAATTATATGGCTCTGGAGAACTGGGTAAACGTTTATGATGGTGACTTGGGTACTGCATTATCTGATACATATACTTCCGAATCTTTTTTGACAAACTTTAGTCGCAAGCAGGCGAAATTGTTTGATGGAGTCAGGTGTGACTCTGGAGATGAACTGGAGTTTGTAGATAAGCTTATTGATAGATATAAGGAATTAGGTATTGATCCTGTTACGAAAACAATAATATTTAGTAATGCATTGGATTTTGAAAAGGCATTATCTCTTTATAAGTATTGTCAAGGTAAAATAAGATGTGCGTTTGGTATTGGAACTAATCTTACTAATGACACAGGATATAAACCGTCAAATATAGTTATGAAATTGTCAAAATGTAAGATGAATGCTAATCAGAGTTGGAGAGAATGTATAAAATTGTCGGATGACATGGGAAAACACATGGGAAGTATAACAGAAGTTCAGGCATGCTTGCATGAACTCAGAATAGAATGACCGTTAACAGAAGTGATATAATAATAGCAATAACATAATAGAAGTATTAAATTGTTGTTAAAGACAGAGAAAAACTTTCATTTTATTTTATTATTCCAAAAATATATATACCTTTGCATCGAACTAAAAAAGAGAATCATATGAATACAATGTTTTTACATATTTTGCTATGCGGTATTATTATTCTACTGGGAACACCGGTGGGAAGTGAGTCGCGTGCATACTGATGTAAAAACAGAATGATATATCAAGCCTTTCTCACTTCCCTGTGCGAAAGGCTTTTTTTTGATAACTATATAAAATGCAAAGAATATGAGTGAGAGATTATTTATTTTTGACACAACTCTTCGAGATGGTGAGCAGGTCCCGGGATGTCAGCTTAATACAGTGGAAAAAATTCAGGTGGCACGTCAGTTGGAGGCACTTGGTGTTGACATCATAGAGGCCGGTTTCCCTGTTTCAAGTCCGGGTGATTTCAATTCAGTAATTGAAATTTCAAAGGCTGTCACATGGCCTACAATTTGTGCTTTGACCCGTGCCGTACAGAAAGATATTGATGTGGCGGCAGAAGCCTTAAAATATGCAAAGCATAAGAGAATCCATACAGGTATCGGTACATCAGATTCACATATCAAGTATAAGTTCAATTCTACGAGAGAGGAAATAATAGAACGTGCTGTGGCTGCAGTGAAGTATGCAAAGCGTTACGTGGAAGATGTTGAATTCTATGCAGAAGATGCCGGACGTACTGAAAATGAATATCTTGCAAGGGTAGTAGAGGCTGTAATCAAAGCTGGTGCTACAGTTGTAAATATTCCTGATACTACCGGATATTGTCTTCCTGAGGAATATGGAGCGAAAATCAAATACCTTATGGAGCATGTAAACGGTATTGACAAAGCTATAATTTCTACTCATTGTCACAATGACTTGGGTATGGCTACAGCAAATACTATTTCAGGCGTTCTGAACGGTGCAAGACAGGTTGAGGTTACTATTAACGGTATAGGTGAAAGGGCCGGTAATACTTCACTTGAAGAGGTAGCTATGATTCTCCGTTGCCATAACGACATAGATATTGATACAAACATCAATACTACCAAGATTTATCCAACAAGCCGAATGGTTTCAAGCTTGATGAATATGCCTGTTCAGCCAAACAAGGCTATCGTAGGACGTAATGCCTTTGCACATTCGTCTGGAATACATCAGGATGGTGTCTTGAAGAATGTTCAGACATATGAGATTATCGACCCTAAGGATGTAGGTATAGATGATAATGCTATCGTATTGACAGCACGCAGCGGACGAGCAGCATTGAAACACAGGCTTCATATCCTTGGTCTGGATATGACACAGGAGAAACTTGACAAGGTTTATGAGGACTTCCTGAAGCTTGCCGACAAGAAGAAAGATATTTCTGATGATGATATAATGGTATTGGCAGGTGCTGACAGAAATGTTAATCATCATATCAAATTGGAATATCTGCAGGTTACAAGTGGTGTAGGAGTTCGTTCTGTCGCAAGTCTTGGACTTAATATTTCAGGCGAGCATTTCGAAGCTGCTGCTACAGGTAATGGTCCTGTTGATGCTGCCATCAAGGCTGTAAAGCAGATTATCAAGCGCCGGATGACCCTGAAGGAATTTACTATTCAGGCTATCAGCAAGGGTAGTGATGATGTTGGTAAAGTACACATGCAGGTGGAATATGACGGTCAGATGTATTATGGCTTCGGAGCTAATACAGACATCATTGCTGCATCAGTAGAAGCTTATATCGACTGTATCAACAAGTTCAAAAAATAATACAAGTAGCTTTTCAGACAAAAGAACATAAGTACATAAATAAAAAATATGAGATATAGTCAAATGAATATGTCTTTTTGTTCTTATGTCTGAAAACCTTAAAAACTCAATAACTAAAAATAAACATGAATACTTTATTTGATAAAATATGGGATGCACACGTAGTGCAGAAGGTTGAAGAAGGACCTACCCAATTATATATAGACCGTCTTTATTGCCACGAAGTGACAAGTCCGCAGGCTTTTGCCGGTATGCGTGCTCGTGGTTTGAAATGTTTCCGCCCGGAGAAAATCTACTGTATGCCGGATCACAATACTCCGACTCACGACCAGGACAAACCGATAGAAGACCCTGTTTCAAAAGCACAGGTAGATGCTCTGGCACAGAATGCAGCAGATTTCGGGCTGACACATTTCGGAATGATGAACAAGAAGAATGGTATTATCCACGTGGTAGGACCGGAGAGAGGATTGACACTTCCGGGTATGACTATCGTATGTGGCGACTCGCATACTTCTACTCACGGTGCAATGGGAGCCGTAGCTTTCGGTATAGGAACAAGCGAGGTGGAAATGGTTATGGCATCGCAGTGTATTCTTCAGTCACGTCCAAAGACAATGCGTATTACTATAGACGGAAAGCTTGGTAAGGGAGTAACAGCAAAAGACGTAGCTCTTTATATGATGTCGAAGATGACAACAAGTGGTGCAACAGGATATTTTGTGGAATATGCCGGAGAAGCTATCCGTAGTCTTACTATGGAAGGACGTCTTACATTGTGTAACCTTTCAATCGAGATGGGGGCACGCGGTGGTATGATAGCTCCGGATGAAGTGACTTTCGAATATATCAAGGGGCGCGAATATGCACCTAAAGGCGAAGAGTGGGATAAGGCTCTTGCTTACTGGAAGACTTTGAAAAGCGACGATGACGCTGTATTTGATAAAGAAGTCCGTTATGATGCAGCTGATATTCAGCCGATGATTACATACGGAACAAATCCTGGTATGGGTATGGCAATTACTTCGAATATTCCAACTACAGATGGTATGAGCGAAGTGGAAAAAGGTTCTTTCGAGAAATCTATGCAGTACATGGGATTTACTCCGGGTGAAAGCCTTATAGGAAAGAAAGTGGATTATGTTTTCCTGGGTGCATGTACAAACGGACGCATAGAAGATTTCCGAGCTTTTGCTTCAATCGTTAAAGGACGTAAGAAAGCTGATAACATTACTGCATGGCTCGTTCCGGGTTCATGGATGGTGGACGAACAGATTCGTGAAGAAGGTTTGGATAAAGTTCTGGAAGAAGCCGGATTTGAAATCCGTCAGCCGGGATGTTCTGCCTGTCTTGCCATGAACGACGACAAGATTCCTGCAGGTAAATATTCTGTTTCTACAAGCAACAGAAACTTTGAGGGACGTCAGGGACCTGGCTCAAGAACATTGCTTGCAAGTCCGCTTACATCAGCTGCTGCAGCAGTAACAGGAGTGATAACAGATCCAAGAACACTTATGTAATCAGTAAAATAGAGTATAACAATGAAACAGAAATTCAATATAATAACAAGCACTTGTATCCCTTTGCCTTTGGAAAATGTGGATACAGACCAGATAATCCCGGCACGTTTCCTCAAGGCTACAACACGTGATGAGAAATTTTTCGGTGACAATCTTTTCCGCGACTGGAGATATAATCCGGACGGATCGTTGAATAAAGATTTTGTTCTTAATGATCCTAAATACAGCGGACAGGTACTGGTGGCAGGAAAGAACTTCGGAAGCGGCTCTAGCCGTGAGCATGCGGCATGGGCTATAGCCGGATATGGCTTCAGAGTGGTAGTGTCAAGTTTCTTTGCCGATATCCACAAGAATAACGAACTGAACAATTTTGTTCTTCCGGTAGTGGTAAGCGAAGAATTCCTTAAAGGACTTTTTGATTCTATATATGCCGACCCTAAAACTGAGGTAGAAGTAAACCTTCCGGAACAGACCATCACAAACAAGGCTACAGGCAAATCGGAGAAATTCGAGATAAATGCTTATAAAAAGCATTGTCTGATGAACGGTCTGGACGATATAGATTTCCTTGTAGAAAACAGGGATAAGATAGCAGCATACGAAGAAGCTGTAAGTAACAGATAATAATTGAACTGATAAATATGAATCATCCTGTAATAGAAATAATGGATACAACACTCCGCGACGGTGAACAGACCAGCGGAGTATCGTTTGTACCACACGAAAAACTGATGATAGCCCGCATGCTGCTCGAAGACCTGAAGGTTGACAGGATAGAGGTGGCATCGGCACGTGTGTCCGACGGAGAACTGAATGCTGTCAGGATGATATGCGATTGGGCAGCACGCCACAATATGCTATATAAGGTAGAAGTACTTGGTTTTGTGGACGGAACTGTTTCTGTTGATTGGATACATGATGCAGGAGGCCGGGTTATAAACCTTCTTTCAAAAGGCTCGGAGAAGCATTGCCACTATCAGCTGAAGAAAACACTTGAGGAACATCTTGAAGATATTCGCCGTACAGTGGCATACGCTTTGGACCGCGATATGGAGGTAAATCTTTATCTGGAAGACTGGAGTAACGGTATGAAAGACTCTCCGGAGTACGTTTACGGACTTATTGACGGGTTGCTTGATACGGGAATAAGGCGTTTTATGCTGCCCGATACTTTAGGTATCCTTAATCCTCTTCAGGTAATAGAGTATATGCGCAAGATGAAGAAACGCCATCCTGATTTGCATTTCGATTTCCATGCACACAATGACTATGACCTGGCTGTCAGCAATGTATTGGCAGCAGTTTTGAGCGGTGTGAAAGGTCTTCATACTACAATTAATGGTCTAGGAGAGCGTGCAGGGAATGCTCCTCTTGCCAGTGTGCAGGCGATATTGAAAGACCATTTTCAGGCTATCACACATATTGACGAGAGTCGTCTGAATGAAATAAGCCGTACTGTTGAATCATATTCTGGTATAAGTATTCCTGCCAATAAGCCTATAGTGGGACAGAATGTGTTTACCCAGGTGGCAGGTGTTCATGCCGACGGTGATAGTAAGAATAATCTTTATTTCAACGATCTTCAGCCGGAACGTTTCGGTCGTGTGAGGGAATATGCTCTTGGTAAGAACTCTGGTAAAGCAAATATCCGGAAAAATCTGGAAAGTCTGGGACTGGAACTGGATGAAGAATCCATGCGTAAAGTGACAGACCGTATCATCGAACTTGGCGACCGCAAGGAACTTGTGACTCAGGACGACTTGCCTTATATCATCAGCGATGTGCTCAAACATGATACAATAGATAAAAAGGTCAAGCTTTTGAGCTACTTTGTTACTCTTGCACAGGGATTGAAACCTATGGCTACATTGAGTATCGAGATAGACGGTAAAGTATATCAGGAAAGCTCAAGCGGTGACGGTCAGTATGATGCCTTTGTGCGTGCGTTGCGCAAGATATATAAAGGAACATTGAATCGTAAGTTCCCAATGCTTGTGAATTATGCGGTTACAATTCCACCGGGCGGACGTACAGACGCATTTGTACAGACAGTGATAACATGGAACTACGAAGATAAGGAATTCCGTACTCGTGGTTTGGATGCCGACCAGACGGAAGCAGCAATTAAAGCTACAATAAAAATGTTGAATCTTATTAATTAGAATAATAAACTTAAAACTCAAATACAATGGATTTTAAAATAGCAGTATTAGCCGGTGACGGTATAGGACCGGAAATCTCAGTTCAGGGAGTAGATGTAATGACAGCCGTTTGCGAGAAATTCGGCCATAAAGTATCATACGAATATGCTATCTGTGGTGCAGATGCAATAGATAAAGTGGGCGACCCGTTTCCGGAAGCAACTTACGAGGTATGTAAGAATGCAGATGCGGTATTGTTCTCTGCAGTAGGCGACCCTAAGTTCGATAATGACCCGACAGCAAAAGTACGTCCTGAACAGGGACTTTTGGCTATGCGTAAGAAACTTGGTTTGTTTGCGAATATCCGTCCTGTGCAGACTTTCAAATGTCTGGTACACAAATCTCCTCTTAAGGCTGAATTGGTGGATGGCGCAGACTTCCTTTGCATCCGCGAGCTGACAGGAGGTATGTATTTCGGCGAAAAATATCAGGATAACGACAAGGCATACGATACAAATATGTACACTCGTCTTGAAATCGAAAGAATTCTGAAAGTAGGTTTTGAATATGCTATGAAGCGCCGTAAGCATCTTACTGTAGTTGATAAGGCTAATGTACTTGCTTCTTCACGTTTGTGGAGACAGATTGCACAGGAAATGGCTTCTCAGTATCCTGAAGTTATTACAGACTATATGTTTGTTGACAATGCAGCAATGAAGATGATTCAGGAACCTAAGTTCTTCGATGTAATGGTTACAGAAAATACATTCGGCGACATTCTTACAGACGAAGGTTCCGTAATCAGCGGTTCTATGGGACTCCTTCCATCTGCTTCTACTGGCGAAAGTACACCTGTATTTGAGCCTATCCATGGTTCATGGCCACAAGCTAAAGGTTTGAACATTGCCAACCCGTTGGCACAGATATTGTCCGTAGCAATGCTGTTCGAATATTTCGACTGTAAGGAAGAAGGTGCGTTGATCCGTCGTGCCGTTGATGCTTCACTCGACGCAAATGTCCGTACTCCTGAAATTCAGGTAGAAGGCGGTGCCAAGTATGGTACTAAGGAAGTTGGTCAGTGGATTGTAGATTATATCAAGAAAGCTTGATTAGAAAGCTATTACATTTAGAACACAATAGAAAAGGTAAGACTGTTTCTTTTATGATTCAGCCTTACCTTTTTAAGTTATATTGTTTTTATTTCATATTAAGTCGTTTCTTAAGACTGCCCAATTATCAGCAAGTTCCTGCATAGAATTGAAAAGTAGGTTGGCTCCTTCATCAAGTAAGGCATTGTCCGGAAGCGGACCTGTGTTTACTGCTATTGTGAATATTCCGGCTGCTACTCCTGCTTTTACTCCAAGTGGAGCATTCTCTACCACTACGGCCTCATAGGGCTCTATTCCTGCCTTTTTCAGTCCCATCAGATAAGGTTCCGGATTTGGTTTACCGAATTTCACGTCGTAGGCTGTAACCATATATTCTTTCTGGAATATTCCAGGGAAGTGATGATTAAGATTGTCTATCAATGACAGCTGTCCTGACCCCGTTACGAGTACTGGTTGAAGTCCTGAATTCTTTATTTCCTGAAGTAGAGTATAGGCTCCTTGCATAGGTTCTGCCTTTGGAAGACTGTTGAATATGTCACTTTTGGTTTGATAGATTTTTTTTATCTCATCTTCACTTGCTTCGTATCCTCTTTCGCGTGCACTTACTATGTTTATAGTGCTTGCTCCTGTACGTCCTTCGTGCATGTATGCTTCTTCCTCGCTCAGATTCATATCATACATAGCCATTGCTTTGTTCCATGCCTTTGCATGATTCTTCATCGAATCAAATAGTACACCGTCCATATCGAACAGTACTGCTTTAAGATTGATTTTGTTATATCCTTTTTCCTTTAAATAGTTTTGTATTGCCTTTTCAAACATTGGTTGTGTCTTTTTTAATATCGTTTAAAGGCACGTATTACAGCAATTCTGCCATATTACGTGCCTCGTATTTGTGTCGGTCCTCTTTTGAAATGAATGAGATTAAAAAAGAGGAATGTTACAATAAAATCTTATTTTTTCAGACGAGCCTGGATAGCTTCTGATTCTTTTTCATAACCAGGTTTGTTGAGCAGAGCAAACATGTTCTTCTTGTATGCTTCAACTCCAGGCTGGTTGAATGGGTTTACTTCGAGGATATAGCCGCTGATACCGCAAGCTTTTTCGAAGAAGTAAATCAGCTGGCCGATGTAGTATTCGTTCAATGCAGGAACAGATACTCTCATATTTGGAACACCACCGTCAACGTGTGCCAACTGAGTTCCGAGTTCAGCCATCTTGTTTACTTCGTCCACACGCTTTCCTGCAAGGAAGTTCAAACCGTCAAGGTTCTGTTCGTCTGTTGGAACACGCAATTCGTGGTTAGGAGTTTCGATAGAGATAACTGTTTCGTAGATAGTACGTTCGCCTTCCTGAATCCACTGACCCATTGAGTGAAGGTCTGTAGAGAAGTCAACAGAGCTTGGGTAGATACCTTTTCCGTCTTTACCTTCTGACTCGCCGTAAAGCTGCTTCCACCATTCATTGAAGTAGTGAAGTTTTGGCTGGAAGTTTACTAAGATTTCAATCTTCTTGCCGTTACGGTAAAGCTCGTTACGAGTAGCAGCATAAAGTGCAGCAGGGTTTTCGTACATGTTTTCGTTTGCACAAGCTTCTTCCATCTTACGTGCACCTTCAACAAGTTTTTCAATATCTATGCCTGCTACAGCTATAGGAAGCAAACCTACCGGAGTAAGAACAGAGAAACGACCGCCCACATTGTCAGGGATGATGAATGATTTGTAACCTTCATTGTCGGCTGTTACGCGTGCAGCACCTTTCTTTGCGTCTGTAACGGCTACGATAACTTTGCGAGCCATTTCCTTACCGCGCTGGTCTTCGCACTGTTTCTTCAGAAGACGGAATGCAAGAGCAGTTTCTGTAGTAGTACCTGATTTTGATATGTTGATTACACCGAATTTCTTGTCTTTCAGGAAGCTTATGAGTTCATAAAGATAGTCTTCACCGATGTTGTGTCCTGCAAAAACAATGGTTGGTTCCCCTGCTTTCTTTTCTTTTAACCACTGGAAGCTGTCGGACATAGCTTCTATCACGGCACGTGCTCCAAGATAACTACCACCAATACCGGCAACAACTACAACCTCGCAGTTTTCACGAAGAACTTTTGCTGTAGCTTTGATATCTTCGATATGTTCTTTGGTTATAGAAGATGGGAGGTGAAGCCATCCCAAGAAGTCATTACCAAGTCCTGTACCTTTTTCAAGGGTTTCCATGTAAGTCTTTACCAATGGCTCGTAAGCAGCCAGTTTACCTTCTGCCATGAAGCTGACAGAGTTTTCGATGTTCAATTTAATATTTTCCATATTCAAAAATTTATCTGAATGAGTCTGTTAAAAGCTTTATTTCTATCATAGGAGATATGCGTTCGTACAGGATGTTGTACACCGCATCCACTATAGGCATATTGACGTGCAGATGTTTGTTCAATTCCTTGATACATTTCGTTCCGTAATATCCTTCAGCAATCATTTCCATTTCTATCTGTGCGCTTTTTACTGAATATCCTTTTCCTATCATTGTTC
>NZ_DXVR01000003.1:20826-52373 GCF_019417265.1 Bacteroides sp. | reverse complement strand
TCATTGTTCCGAAAACACGGTTTCGGCTGAAATTGGAATAGCTTGTAACGAGCAAATCGCCAAGATATGCCGATTCGTTCGTACATCTTTCCACAGGATGCACAGTATTCAGGAAGCGGTTCATTTCCTGTATGGCATTTGAGATAAGCACAGCCTGAAAATTGTCCCCATACTTCAGACCACTGCATATACCGGCAGCTATGGCATATACATTTTTCAGTACAGATGCATACTCTATACCTGCCACGTCTGAATTAACAGAAGTCTTAATGTAGTGGCTTGCCAGTTGTTGTGCAAAGATTTTTGCCTTGTCTATATCCTTGCAGCCTACTGTGAGATATGATAGACGCTCCAAAGCTACCTCTTCAGCATGACATGGCCCTGCCAGAACGGCGATATTTTCTTCCGGGACATCGTATACCTTATTAAAATAATCAGAAACAATAAGGTTCTCGTCCGGCACAATACCTTTTATGGCTGTAACGATGAATTTATCCTTTATTTTGGTTTTCATTTTCTTAAGATGACTTTTAAGGTAAGGCGAAGGAGTGACGAAAATCAGTGTGTCCGATTCTCTTACTACCTTATTTATGTCTGATGAAAAGTTGATATTCTTTACGTTGAAGCGTACACTTGTCAGATAAGCCGGATTATGTCCGAGACGTTTGAAATCTTCTATTCTGTCGTCCCTTCGCATATACCAGTTTATTGACTCGGCCTGGGCAAGAATAATCTTTGCGATAGCTGTAGCCCAGCTACCTCCTCCCATAATAGCTATTTTACCAGGGAATTTCACTTTGGTAATTGTTTTATTGGTTTTTAAGTTCTTAAGTCTTTAAGTTTGTAAGCTCTGAACTTAATCAGAAACTTACAAACTCAAAAACCAAATACTTATTTTATATTTTGTATCCAATTGCTGACTTCGTCAACTGTAGGATTCTTCAGTTCAAGTTTATATTTCTTATTTACTCCACAGATATCCATGTGCAGTTTCTGAGGGTTTACGTCCTTCATGTCTGCTACCATATTATATCCGGCTTTTTGAATCAGTGCTACCCATTCTTCAGGAACACCGATTTCCATGAATTTTGCAGGAGCGTCCTTCGGAATAACCTTTTCAGGTCTCATCTGAGGGAAGAACAATACCTCCTGGATTGTGCTCTGACCTGTCATAAGCATAACCAGACGGTCCATACCGATACCCATACCTGATGTAGGAGGCATACCGTATTCAAGTGCACGAACGAAGTCCTTGTCGATAATCATAGCTTCGTCGTCACCCTTTTCGCTTAGTCTCATCTGTTCTTCGAAGCGTTCAAGCTGGTCTATCGGGTCGTTAAGCTCAGAATATGCGTTACACAATTCCTTACCGTTTACCATAAGTTCAAAACGTTCTGTCAAGTCAGGATTGCTGCGGTGACGCTTAGTAAGCGGAGACATTTCGATAGGGTAGTCAGTGATGAATGTAGGCTGTATATAGTTGCCTTCGCAGAATTCGCCGAAGATTTCGTCGATAAGCTTGCCTTTACCCATAGTATCGTCAATTTCCATATTGAGTTTCTTGCAAACTTCACGAATCTGGTCTTCGTTCATACCTGTAAGGTCATAGCCTGTGAATTCCTTGATAGAATCAAGCATAGTCACACGCTTGAAAGGAGCCTTGAAGTTGATGATGTTGTCGCCCACCTTAACTTCTGTTGTACCGTTTACGTCAAGACAGATTTTTTCAATCATGTTTTCAGTAAACTTCATCATCCAGTTGTAATCCTTGTATGCCACATAGATTTCCATACAAGTAAACTCAGGATTATGTGTACGGTCCATACCTTCGTTACGGAAGTTCTTACCGATTTCGTAAACACCCTCGAAGCCACCCACGATAAGACGTTTCAGATACAATTCGCTGGCGATACGCATGTACAAAGGAATGTCAAGCGCATTATGGTGAGTGATGAACGGACGCGCAGCCGCACCACCCGCAATAGCTTGGAGGATAGGAGTTTCAACTTCGATATAACCTTTAGAGTTGAAGTATTCGCGCATTGAGTTGTAAACCTTGTTGCGCTTGAGGAATATGTCTTTCACTCCGTCGTTTACCACGAGGTCGACATAACGCTGACGGTAACGGAGTTCCGGATCTTCAAATTTGTCATAAGCCACTCCGTCTTTGTATTTTACGATAGGAAGTGGTTTGATTGATTTAGATAGAACTGTAAGTTTCTTTGCGTGGATTGAGATTTCACCCATCTGAGTGCGGAATACGAAACCTTCGATACCCACAAAGTCGCCCAAATCAAGTAAACGTTTGAAAACTACATTATATAAATCCTTATTTTCATCAGGACAAATGTCATCGCGTGTGATATAAACCTGAATACGACCTTTAGAGTCTTGCAATTCAATGAAAGAGGCTTTACCCATTACACGGCGTGACATGATACGTCCGGCTACAGAAACCATGCGTGGTTCAGACTCTTCGTCCTTGAATTCATCTTTTATATCAGTAGAAAATGCGTTTGTTACATACTCTGCTGCAGGATACGGGTCTATGCCCATAGCTCTCATCTCATTCAGACTGTTGCGTCTGATAATTTCCTGTTCACTTAGTTCTAATACGTTCATTTCTTATATATTAACTATATTTTGGTACAAAAATAAGAAACATTTCGGAATATATTAACATATGTGTGCCACTTTTTGCATAAATAACCCAACATATGCTCTCGATGAACCTTTTTTTCTTATGTTCTAAAATGTCGTTTGATGTCAAAAATATTGAATAGTGGTAGTTTGTCAAATAAAATGTCGTAATTTTTTGTATCTTATCATTAAATTGTTACCTTTGAGCCGTTCTAAATGTGAAAAGCATGAAAATAGTGATTTTACAAACAGATATAGTCTGGGCCAATCCTTCGGCCAATATAGAAAAGGCAGATGAGATAATAAACAAATATGATGATGTTGACATATTTGTTTTGCCGGAAATGTTTTCTACCGGTTTCTGTACCAATCCGGAAGGAATAGCAGAGAAATATGACTCAGGAACTTTGGAATGGATGAAGCTTACGGCACAGCGTAAGACATGTGCTGTGGCCGGCAGTATAGCTCTGGAGGAAAAAGGTCAGTTTTATAACAGATTCTATTTCGTACACCCGGGAGGCATGGTGGAATGGTATGATAAAAAACATCTGTTTACTTATGGTGGGGAACATAAACGGTTTACTGCCGGTACAAGGCGAGTGATTGTCAATTATAAAGATGTAAGGATTCTTCTGCAAGTCTGCTACGACCTGCGTTTCCCTGTGTGGAGCAGAAACAGGAATGATTATGATGTAGCTTTCTATGTGGCAAGTTGGCCTACACCGCGAGTAGAAGCTTGGAAGTTGTTGCTGAAAGCAAGAGCTATTGAAAACCAGTGCTATGTAGTAGGTGTGAACAGAGTGGGCAAGGACCCGAATTGCGATTACATAGGTGGCAGTGCGGTGATTGACCCGTACGGAAAAGTGATTGCAGCTTGCGAGGACGGCAGGGCGTGCGAGGCTGTAGTAGAAATAGATATGTCGGAACTTGAAACTTTCCGGAAGAAATTTCCGGTATTGAACGATGCCGACCCATTTGAAATAGTATAACTCGAAATATGGAAAACAGTAAGAAATTATTACTCTTGGGCGACCAAGCTATAGCTTTGGGAGCCATTCATGCAGGTATCTCCGGAGTATATGCATATCCGGGTACACCTTCGACTGAAATAACAGAATATATACAGGAACATCCTCTTGCAAAAGAACGCGGATTGCACAGCAGCTGGTGTACAAACGAAAAGACAGCCATGGAGGCTGCTCTTGGAGTGGGTTATGTAGGCAAGCGTGCTTTGGTATGTATGAAGCATGTGGGAATGAACGTATGTGCCGATGCTTTTGTCAATTCCGGTATGACCGGTGCCAATGGCGGGGTAGTGGTGGTAGCTGCCGATGACCCTTCCATGCATTCGTCGCAGAATGAGCAGGACTCAAGATTCTACGGCAAGTTTGCCATGGTTCCTATCCTCGAACCTTCATCACAGCAGGAGGCATACGATATGATGCAATATGCTTTTGAAATGTCCGAGCGTGAGGAAACTCCTGTTCTTATGAGAATTACTACACGTATGGCACACTCTCGTGCAGCAGTAGCCGTTAAGAATGAGGCTTCCGAGGTTACATCTACAGGTAGAGCTTCTTCGCCTGCCAACTGGGTACTTCTTCCGGCAAATGCACGTCGTCGTAATAAGGAAGTAATCGAACTTCAGCCGGTATTGCGCAAACTCTCGGAAGAATCACCTTTCAATAAAGCCGAGAATGTATCTTCCGAAAAAGCTGATTTGGGAATAGTAGCTTGCGGTATAGGATACAATTATGTAATGGAAAATTACCCTGACGGATGTCCTTATCCTATAGTAAAGGTATCGCAATATCCGCTTCCTACGGATAAGATTATTGCTTTGGCAAATTCATGTAAAGAGATATTGGTTGTTGAAGACGGACAGCCTTTTGTAGAAGAACAGCTTCTTGGTGTATTGCCTTCGCAGTATGTCGTGAAAGGACGATTGAGCGGAGCGTTGCCTCGCACCGGTGAGTTGAATCCTGACAATGTCAAGGCAGGACTTGGCATGGAAGCAGCTGAGGTTTATCCTTCGGCACAGAATGTTGTTCCTCGTCCGCCTGCACTGTGTAACGGATGCGGACACCGCGATGTATATGATGCGCTTAACAAAGTGGCTGCCGAGTATGCCGATACAAAGATATTCGGTGATATAGGTTGCTATACCCTTGGAGCACTGCCTCCATTCCGCGCTTTGCACAGTTGTGTAGATATGGGTGCTTCCATCACTATGGCCAAAGGTGCAGCCGATGCAGGTCAGTTTCCTTCAATAGCTATAATAGGCGATTCCACTTTCACCCATTCCGGTATGACAGGACTTCTTGATGCGGTGAACGACAAGTCGAATATCGTTGTAGTAATCTCCGATAATCTTACTACAGCCATGACGGGCGGACAGGATTCAGCCGGAACAAACAAGTTCGAGGCTATCTGTCTCGGTCTTGGAGTAGAGCCGGAGCATGTGCGTGTGGTAGTTCCATTACCAAAGAATATGGACGAAATCACTCGCATCATCCGCGAAGAGATAGAATACAAAGGTGTGTCGGTAATTATCCCGCGCCGTGAATGTATGCAGACACTTAACCGTAAGTTGAAACAGAAAAGAGCCGAAAAACAATGAAAACAGATATAATTCTTTCAGGTGTGGGAGGTCAGGGTATCCTCTCCATCGCAACTATAATAGGTGAGGCGGCTACACGCAGCGGACTTAATCTGAAACAGGCTGAAGTACACGGTATGAGTCAGCGCGGAGGAGATGTTCAGTCTAATCTCCGTCTGTCGGACAAACCTATCGCTTCCGACCTTATTCCTCTCGGAGGAGCAGATATGATACTTTCTCTTGAGCCGATGGAAGCTCTGCGCTATCTGCCGTATCTGGCTAAGGACGGGTGGATTATCACATCTTCCACTCCGTTCAAGAACATACCGAACTATCCGGATGTTGAGGCTATAATGGCTGAGCTTAATTCACTGCCCAATGTGGTTTCGCTGGATATTGATGCCATAGCTAAAGAAAACAACATGCCTAAATGCGGAAACGTAATTCTTCTTGGTGCGGCAGCGGCATTATTCACTATTATTGACAAGGAAACACTTTATCACAGCATAGAGCGTATCTTTGGTTCAAAGGGTGAAGCTGTGGTGGAGATGAACCATCGTGCTTTTAATATCGGATATGAGTATAGTTTGAAGAAGACATCTTCAAAGTGAATAGACATTGAGTCTCATTTTTAATTATTCATTTTTCATTTTTAATTATCAACGTGAAAGTCTTCAGTAAAGAATTAGTAGAGCAGGTAGTAAAAGAGATGAAGGTTGCCGACCTCAGAAATGCCACCATAGGTGATGTACTCCTTGTGGCATCACGTCTGGAACAGCTCACTGGCATACCTTTCATCCGTATGGACCAGGGTTCTCCGGGTCTACCTGCCAACAAGATAGGTATCGAAGCCGAAAAGGCAGCTCTCGATAAAGGATTGGGAGCACAATATCCCGCTGCTGCCGGAGTTCAGGAACTTAAGGATGCGGCATCACGTTTTGTCAAGGCATTCATAAATATTGACATTTCTCCACGTGCATGTCTGCCTACTACGGGTTCCGTGGCCGCATCGTTCGGAGCGTTCATTGCTTGTACGCAGCGTATTCCGGGAAAGGACAAGGTTCTGTTCATAGACCCTGGTTTCCCTATTCAGAAATCTCAGTTGCGTATCCTCGGTATCAAATGGAAACTGTTTGATATATACAATTATCGTGGCGAGGCTCTTCGTGCAAAATTGGAAAGCATGATGGCTGATGGTGATGTCGCGGCAATAGTATATTCCAATCCGAACAATCCGGCATGGTTCTGTCTGGATGAGGACGAACTTAAAATCATTGGCGAACTTGCTACCAAATATGACACGATAGTGCTGGAAGACCAGGCATATTTCTGTATGGACTTCCGCAGTCCGTTCGGCCGTCCGTATCAGGAACCGTACGTGCCTACAGTAGCAAGATATACAGACAATTATATCCTTATGCTTTCTGCATCAAAAATCTTCAGCTATGCCGGACAGCGTATCGCGCTGGCATGTATCTCCGACAAGCTTTTCGACAAGCAGTATCCCGCACTTGCGGAGAGATATGAAGACTCAGGTATCTTCGGACCTACTTTCATAGCCTCCATAATGTATATGATAACCTCCGGTTGTACTGCCACCACGCAGTATGCCATGGCTGAAATGCTGAACAAATCGGTGGAAGGAGTGATAGACTTCGTAGAGGATACACGCGAGTACGAACGCCGCGCACGCCGGATGAAACAGATATTCACAGACAATGGTTTCAGCATAGTTTACGATTATGATGTCCACCAGAAAGTAGGCGACGGTTTCTTCTTCACCTTGGGATATCCCGGCATGACAGGAGGAGAGTTGCTCGAAGAACTTATGTACTATGGTGTCAGCAGTATCTCACTTTCCACTACGGGAAGCGACCAGCAGGGAGTACGTGCATGTACATCGCGCATGAGGGAAGAACTTTATCCTGTTCTGGAAGAAAGAATGAAAGCTTTCAGAGAGGACCATCCGCTGAAAAACGTATAATTATATAGGTGTGTTTTGGTGCTGACCATCGTCAGCACCACTGCTGACAATGGTGGGCAGCATTGCCGACGATGGTCAGCAGTGCTGCCGACTATGGTCGGCACCAAGAAATGTCTGCTTGTTTTTCATATAAAGCAGCGAAAAAACAAGTAAAAAATCTAACCATTAAAGATAATACCCATGTTTTGGAATGAAAATAAGGAATGTATGCCTCGCGAACAGATGCGCGAGCTGCAGGGGAAAAGACTTCAGAAACTGGTGACATATGTCTATCATAATGTCCCGTTCTACAGAAAGAAAATGCAGGAGATGGATTTGTCGCCTGATGATATCCGCAGTATAGATGACATAGTGAAACTTCCTTTCACTACGAAGCAGGACTTGCGTGATAATTATCCGTACGGATTGCAGGCTGCACCGGCTTCGGAGATAGTACGTGTGCACGCATCTTCCGGTACAACCGGTAATCCTACTATCGTGGGATATACACGTAAGGACTTGGCCATATGGTCCGAAGTAATGTCACGCTGTCTTACTGCATACGGAGTTACACGTGATGATACTTTCTCGGTGAGCTATGGTTACGGACTCTTTACCGGAGGGCTTGGAG
Organism: Bacteroides sp.; assembly: GCF_019417265.1. Taxonomy (GTDB): domain Bacteria; phylum Bacteroidota; class Bacteroidia; order Bacteroidales; family Bacteroidaceae; genus Phocaeicola. The sequence goes on along the minus strand of NZ_DXVR01000003.1, from coordinate 44,540 downwards.
CACACTACGGAGTGGAAAACCTGGGAGCTACGGTGATTCCGGCATCTACAGGTAATACAGAGAAACACATCCGTCTTATCCGCGACCTGAAGATTACAGGTATAGCATGTACACCGTCGTATGCCATGTATCTGGCAGAAGTGATGGAAAAGATGGGACTTACAAAGAATGACCTCGGACTCCGTATCGGTGCTTTCGGTGCCGAACCATGGACTGAGAATATGCGTAAGGAGATAGAAGACCGTCTTGGATTGAAAGCTTACAACATCTATGGCTTGAGCGAAATAATGGGACCGGGTGTATCATACGAATGCCAGGAACAGAACGGTTCGCATATCAACGAAGACCATTTCTATCCTGAAATCATTGACCCTAACACTCTTCAACCATTGCCTTACGGACAGCAGGGTGAACTTGTCTTCACCACACTGACAAAGGAGGGTATGCCATTGCTCCGTTATCGCACGAAGGACCTGACATCGCTCATAGATACTCCATGTCCGTGCGGACGTACATCAGTGCGTATGACTCCTATCATGGGACGAAGCGACGATATGCTCATCATTCGCGGTATCAATGTATTCCCGTCACAGGTGGAAAGCGTTATCCTCGAAATGAAGGAATTCGAACCACAGTATATGTTGATTGTAGACCGTAAGGGTAATCTTGATACTCTGGAAATTCAGGTTGAAGTACGTCGCGACTTCTTCAGCGATGATATCGGAGCTATGCTTGCTCTGAAGAAATCACTTGCCGACAAACTGAAGAGTGTACTCTCCATCAGTGCCGATGTCAAGTTGGTTGAACCTAACAGCATAGTCCGCAGTCAGGGAAAATCGAAGAGAGTGATAGATAACCGTAAGTTGGTGTAAGAAAATTTTTAATTAAAGTAACATGACCATAAAGCAATTATCAGTATTCCTAGAGAACAAGACAGGAAGAATAAATGATGTAGTCCGCACATTGGGACAGAACGGCATAAACATGCATGCCTTCAGTATGGCAGAAACAACTGATTTCGGAATCCTCCGTCTTATAGTGTCCGATGTAGATAAGGCAGTTGAAGTATTGCGTGCGCAGAACTTTGCTGTAATGTCCACAGAAGTTATCTGCCTCAGTTGTGATAACACTCCAGGTTCCCTTGCCGTGATTTTAGAGTATCTGGCAGAGGAAAAAATCTTTATAGAATATATGTATGCCTTTGCCCAGAACGACAAAGCTCATGTAGTGATAAAACCTAATGACCTAAAGGCATGTCTGGCAGTGCTTGATGCAAAAGGCTGTACGGTGTTGAAGAAAGGGGATTTGTAATATATTAATACATGGAAATATTTAAAATGTCAGGTGGGGCAAAAACACCTGACATTTTTTATTTGAACTGCAACTTGAAAATGGTATTTTTTTCATTGCTGCAAACCAGTGAGATATTTCCATTGTGAAGACGCATAATCTGGCGTGAGAGGCTTAATCCTACGCCTGTCCCTTCCTGCTTCGTAGTGTAGAACGGAACAAAAATATCATCATAGTTTTCCTTGTTGATAGGGCGACCATTGTTTGATACACATATCACAACTGTTTCGTTGAAATCTATTTCTGCAGTTATTTCTATAGTTTTGGCTTTTGCCTGAATAGCGTTTTTAATCAGATTTATAAATACCTGTGAAATCTGGTCTATATCGGCATAAAGTAAAATATCGTCAGATTTCTCGGTATATGTTATTTCCGCTCCTGAGTTATGTACCTGTTCCTTTGTCAGTTGGGTTACTCTGTCTATCAGTTCCTTCAGGTAGAATGCTTTCTTTACAGGTGCTGATATCCTGGTTAGTGAACGATATGTGTCAACAAATTTTATCAATCCTTTGGCTGATTCAGAGATTGTGTCCAAACCAATTTTAAGTTCTTTACGATTGAGTGCTTGGGTGTCCGGTGTGGAATCCAATTCCATATAAAGAGTATGACTCAGCGAAGCGATTGGAGTTACGGTGTTCATTATTTCATGTGTAAGCACACGTATAAGTTTGTTCCACGACATCTCTTCGTTGCGCGACATTTCGTTACTTATGTCATTTATAACGATAATTTTTACATTCTTTTCCTGCAACGATGTTTCTGATGACGAAACTGAAAGTGTGGTCTGTCCCTTTTCATTGTAGAAGGAAACACGCATTTCATTATTTGCTTCGGAAATGTTTTCAAAGCATTCCTGTATTTCCAGACTGATATTTGCCAATTGGCGTATGTTGCTTAGTGTTGCCACTCCAAGTATATTCAGTGCTGCCGCATTGCAGTATGAAACTTTTCCACTGAATTTCTCGTTCAGTTCCACTACCACTATACCTGTCTTCACTCTGTCCAGCATCTGTCCGTAGTAACGTTCCTGCTCGTTTATCTCCTGTTTTTCCTTTTCGAATATCAGTCGTATTCTGTTCAGAGTCTTGTTGAATCTGCGGTACAGGAATTTCTTTTCGTCAAAACGGAAATTTGTTTCCTTGTCTTCCAGTGCGTCAAGAATGTATGAAACCTTGCGGTGTGTCCTTCGCGCATAGTACATACCGGAAATTATTGCAGATACTAATGCAGTAGCAATAATGATTAATATGACATTTTCATACGAAATCATATATTATATTTTTTCAGTTTCGTATATAGGGTAGGGCGGCTAATGTTCAATGATTTTGCTACATGGGTAAGATTGCCGTTGTATCTTTCCATTGCTGCACGTATGGTTCTTTCCTCCACTTCTTCCAGTGTTTCTTCTCCTGAAGCTGATGCTTGCGGTTTTACCTCATAAGTGTGTTGCCTATCAGGCAGACAGAAGTCCGAAAACTGAAGTTCTGTACCGTCCGTCAGGATTACTGCCTTTTCTATTGTGTTTTGCAGTTCGCGGATGTTTCCGTTCCATCTGCATGAAACCAATGCCTTTTCCGCTTCACTTGAAATGCCGGATACTTCACGATGATATTTCTCGGCATATCTCTTTATGAATATCTTTGCCAAAGGGATAATCTCATCGGTTCTTTCTCTAAGGGGAGGAAGTTGCAGATGCATGGTGTTGATACGATAGTAGAGGTCCTCGCGGAACTCGCCGTTTCGTATCATTTCCTCAAGATTGCGGTTGGTGGCACAGATGAGGCGGATATCTACAGGAGTTGATTGCGAACTTCCCACCTTGCTTACCGTTCTGTTCTGAAGAACTCTGAGCAGCTTGGCCTGCAGATTAAGAGGGATATTTCCTATTTCGTCAAGAAACAGTGTACTGCCGTTAGCCTGTTCTATTTTTCCCACACGGTCTGTATGAGCGTCCGTAAAGGCTCCTTTTACGTGCCCGAACAGTTCGCTTTCAAAAAGTGTTTCCGTTATTGCTCCTGCATCCACACAAACCATCGGCTTCATTCCCCTGTCAGACAGACGATGGATTTCTGCCGCGAGCACATCTTTTCCCGTACCGTTTTCTCCCGTAATAAGAATGCTTGCGTCTGTTGAGGCTATTTTGTTTACGGTGCGGAATATATTTTTCATTGCAGGACTACTACCCCAGTGCATTGTTGCAGTCTGACTCACCGCAGGTTTCATGTTTTTCCTTTTTGTTCCTGTGTCCCTGTGCTTGTAGGCGGCATCAAGCACAGAAATAAGTTTTTCGTTTTCCCAAGGCTTTACAATGAAGTCGAATGCTCCGCGCTTCATTCCCTCTACAGCCAGTGATATGTCAGCATAAGCGGTGAAGAGTACAACTTCAGTCGTAGGGCTTGTTTTTTTGATTTCCGAGAGCCAGTACAATCCCTCGTTTCCGGTATTGGCAGACGACTGGAAGTTCATATCCAGCAAAATCACGTCAGGCATAAATTCTCTTAACTGTGAGTTTATGACGTTTGGTGATGCCACAGCCTTTACTTCCTTGAAGTATTTAGGCAGTAGCAGTTGGAGTGCTGCCCTTATTCCGCTATTATCATCTACTACTAATATTTTGGCTTTGTTCATGTTCTCTTTTTTACTTTATGTGCAAAAATATAAGTTTTGGAGTTTATTTATGGCCTGTTATAGAAAAAATTATCCGCAGGCACATACATTCATCACGAACTGGTGTAGCCTGCGGCTTAATTAGAGAGAGATTTTTTTATTTATTCGGTCTCCAATGATATGTTTGGAGATTCAAGTGCCAGTGAATTATATCTCATAACTACAAGTATTGCCGTAAGCACCTGTATGAACAGGAACACCAGCAGAAATATCCACCATGACACATTTACTTTCATGGCAAATCCCTGTAGGTATTCGTTTATCGCTATCACTGCTACGGGTATCGATATGATGAAACCTGCCAGAACAATAAAGAAGTACGGCTTGTTTCCCAGCCAGAGTACATCAGTGTATTCTGCCCCGAACACTTTGCGAATGGCTATTTCCTTTCTCTTATGCTGAATGTCGAATATCACCATAGAGAAGACGCCGACCAGTGACAATACTACGGCTATTATTGAAAAACACAGCATCGTGTTGGCAAAAGAATTCTCACGCTGATATTGAGTGGCAGTCACATTGTCGTAAAACAATACTTCGGTAGGATATTCGGGTTCCACTTTACTGATTATCTCTTTTATGTGGGATACTGTCGCAGCTCTGTCGTATCCGGAAGCAAGTCTCACAAACATATCCGACAGGTATCCGCTTTCGGCCGGTAGCGAAACAAAGCATATAGCACTCCGGCTTTTGCGCATGGATGTGAAGTTTATATTGTCGCATATACCTATTGCCTCTGCTTCCATGGAAGGGATATTTCCGAGTTCCATACCGTAATTGTCCTTCATATAGCGGTTAACTATAATGTCTCCTTTGCTCGTTTTCGGGAATGTTTTCCCTTCTGTCATCTTTATTCCCATCACCTCCGGAAAATCAGGAGTTACATATATCAGGAAGCTCGGAATATCTGTTCCGTTATATTCTATTCCCTCTGTGCAATAAGTGTCCTGTGCACCGAATCTTTCGGACGCGAATGCCACATTCTCTATTTCAGGATGTTTCTGAAGTTCTTCCTTTATCCACGAACCTTTGTTCTTCACTATGTCGCTTGTCAGTCCTACAATGGCTATGCGGTCCTTGTCAAACTTCGGGTCGAACTGAAGCATCATCCTGTTCTGCAGATAGATTGCCGCTATGAACAGAATCAATGAGCACGAAATGGCATATTGCACGCACAGTAGAGATTTCTTGATTTTCATACCGGAAGAACTTAGGTTGAAGTTCCCTCTCATTGCAAGTTCTCCGGTATATGATGTGGCGAAGAATGCAGGATAAATTCCTGAAAGTATTCCGCCTGACAGTGCCAGAAGCAGTGTGTTGAATACAATGGAAGAATTCTTCTCAAAGCCGAACGCTGTGTTTACGATTCCCATTTCTGTGACGGCAGGAGAGAGGAAAACAACTGCAATCACAGCTCCGGCAAATGCTATGAGCGACAGAAGGACAGTTTCCTGAATTATCTCAATGCGTATCGTGTGAGTGTCTTCACCAAGTATTATCCTGGTGTTGATGGATTTAAGTCTTGACGGAATGAGCGAGGTATAGAAATTTGTGAAGTTCAGCAGACCGACAATGATTATGAGGAATGAGATAATGGTCAGTACATTGTATTGTGTGAGACTTCCGCTCCTGAACACACGTCCGTCCGACTTCTCTTCCTGAAAATATACGTCAACCAGCGGTGTGAGGTAAATAGGGGTGAGACCACGGTATTTATCAAACTCGAACTTGCTGTTGAATTCATCCTCCACCAGAGAAACATTCCCGCTGTCGTCAAGACGGAGATAGCATACAAAGTTGCTTGCTCCGAAGTCCTGAAGGAAGAAATCCGGAATCTTCATGTATATCTCATTCCGTATCTGTGAGTTCGCGGGCAAGTCCTCGTAAACGGCACCTACAGTCCATTTGTCGTAACGCAGAAATCCTGTACCGGACTTAATTTTCACCTGTTTGCCGATAGGAGATTCGTTGCCGAAAATCCTACGTGCCGTACTTTGCGGAATGGCAAGCTGCTCGTTCTTCGACAGTGTGGCGGAATCGCCTTCTATAATCTTTATTCCGAAGACCTTGAAGAAGTCTTCACTCACTACATTGGCGGTTTCTATGAATCCGCCGGAAACACCGTCTTTCATGGTGGTGATATATACCTCGCCAAGGAACGGACATACCATTGTCCCGGCTACGATATGGCTTGAAGAGCGTATAACTTCATCCGAAAATCCCGGAGGAAGTATTGAGCGGAAAATGGTATTGTTGTCCGAAAGATCCACTCTGTAGATGTTCCCGGCGTCAGGATGGAATCTGTCGAAACCCTTTTCAAAGTCTAACTGCACGGATATGAGCATAAAGGCGCTGAATGCCAGAATCAGACCGATAATGCTCATAAGCATTGGAACGAAGTATTTCCTCAACGTATATTTTATGTTTCTCAGTGCTTGCATATAAGTTCGGGGTTATTATTCGTTTTTAAGTGACAATACCGGATTGGCATTCGATATTTTCAGGCTGCATATTACCACAGTAGCTACTACTATTATAGCCACTATCAGGTCTGCTGCAAGGAAATATAGCAATGACAGACTGACTTTCTCGGCAAACTGTTCCAGCCAGAGTCCTGCCACATAATATGCCAGCGCATCGCCTATGATAAAGGCTACAACGAGCCATTTCATTATGCCGGATACGAAAAGCGAAAGGATTTCTGTCGTGGTGGCTCCGTTTATCTTGCGTATGGCAATCTCCTTGCTTCTTCGTTGTGCTTCATCGCGAACGTATCCCACGAGTCCGAGGAATGCTATTGCTATGGAGAATATACTTCCGGCAAGGATGGTGTTCTTCATCTTCTTGTTGTCGTCATACATACTGTTCATTACCTGTTCGTATGAGAAAACTTCCATCTCCTTTTCGGTAATCACTTCACTCAGTTTGTTCTGAATTCTGTTTATTGTTTCAGGATTGATGTCCTTAACCTTTATAAGTATGAACGGCATAGATTCATTATCTGCCTTACCTGTAAAGCGTACGCTCGGACGTTCGTCCATTCTGTTCAGCAGTCCGATACGGTAGTCCTCGTAAACTCCCGAGATTGTCAGAATTCCATGATTCATTGCTGAAGACTCTGAATGTTCGGTCAGATAAATACCTTTTCCTATTGGGCCGTCATTCCAGTCGGTAAACTCTTTCATCTTTTCCACGAAACTGCGGCTGACTGCAATCTCGTTTTCTGCTGCCGGTACACGTCCTTCAATTATTGGAATGTCAAAGAACTCGAAGAATCCTTCTGTGCCGGCATACTGGTCGGCTATGTTGAAAAGTTCGCTGTCGCCTCCGGGAAGATATACATTGTTTCCAGAGCAATAGTCGAATGGAAGAGTGTATGCTCTCTCCACGTCAACTACTTCGGGTAGGGATGATATTACTTCCACGCTTCTCGCCGCCTGTACGTTATCTACTCCTCTGACATTATAGTATAACACGTTGTCGTAATTATATCCAGGATCATCGTTCAGAGCCTTGTCGTACTGAGCGGCAATGATGAAAACAAAACTCAGAAGGAACACGTTTATGATAAACTGGATGAACAACAGACAGAGTTTCCATTTCCTTTTGTTCTCCTTGTAGTTCATGAACGCCACGCTTACCGGAATTTTGTTGTAAAGATATCCCGGAAGCAAAGCCGAAACCAGGAACAATACCAGTATCACTCCGCATAGTACAATCATAGTCTCCTTTATGAAAAGAGCCTCCAGACTGACTCCAAGCAGATATTCTATTGTCTGTCTGAATCCCAATATCATCAGGAATGCCAGAAGCAGTGAGAAGAACAGATATACTGATGTCTCTTTAATCAGCATACCGTATATGTTTGTTCCTTCTGCGCCATAGCATTTGTGGATACCTATCTCCTTCGAGCGTTTCACCATTTCCGATATGGATATAAGCATATAGTTCATCAGTGATATCAGAACCAGTACAAACGAAACTACGGAAAGAATGATTATAAGATTCCTTACGTATGGTTCCGATGTATGAAGCTTATGGAACGGACTGAGTACACACCATATCTTGTATCCGCTGTTTTTCAGTTCCTCCATAGGCAGGTTCTTGTCCATCATCTTGCGTATGGCAGGGTCAATGGATTCAGGTGTAACATCTTCTTCAAGTTTTACGTATCCTTTGTATCGGTCATTTCCGAGCCAGTTATCTGTACTTACCTTTGGATAAGTTTCCATAGAAAGCAGGATGTCGTAATACAGGCTTCCGTTTTCCGGGAAATCTTCATACACTCCTCCTACGGTAAACTTTAGTTTGGGTGCCTCTTCGTTGTAAATAATTTTTCCTACAGCCTTGTCAATGCCTCCCATCTTTTCGGCAAACGAACGGCTTACCATCACGTTGAATTTCTGAGCCAATACTTCCTTCGGGTTTCCTGCCAGAATCTTACGGTCGAAGACATCGAAGAATGCGGTATCCGCCAGAACCAGCGTACCGGTTACAAGAGCCTTTTCTTCCGTATAGAATTTGTCGCTTTCGAAAAGGAAGGTTGTACGTGTGGCGCTTTCCACTCCCGGTACATATTTCTTGAATCCGGGAGCTACTCCACCACTTATCTGACTGTTTTCGTCTGTTTCACCTCTCAGTGAATACACTGCCTTGATGAGATATATCCGTTCCAGGCCTTTGTAAAAATTGTCGTATGACGACTCAAAGCATACCTTGGCTATAAGAATACATCCTATGGCAAGACCTATTCCGAGGGAGAATATCTTCAATATGTTGTTGAACTTTAGCATGATATTATTATTTATCGGTTATTCGTTTTTCAGTGTTTCAGCCGGATTTTCCGAAGCTGCCTTATAACTGCATAGTGTGACAACTCCTACGGTAATTATCGCCACCATGACGAATGCCAGCAGGAATACCCACCAGTGCAACGGAGAGCGGTAGGCAAATGTGCTATAGTAATAGTCCATTACAATATATCCCACAGGTGCAGCTATCAGGAAGCTTATAAGCAGTATGTAGAAGAACTTGCGGTTGAACATCTCCAGTATCTCGCGTATGCTTGCACCGTGAACTCTTCTTAGGCCGATTTCCTTTCTGCGGAACTTGGTTTCGAACATAAGCAGACCTATTATTCCCATCAGTGATATGATTACTGCAAGTATGGTGAACAGCGTTATAAGGCTGATGAGTTTCTGTTCCTTACGGTACTGTGTTCCAAGTTCCTCGTCGAAGAACTTCAAGTTTATTTCTTCAGTGTTGAAGTTAGGCGAAATATCGGCCACCACTTCTTTCACTGCCTGAAGCACTTCGCTGTAAGTGGCACCCGGATTGCTTCTGATATACAGGTGGGTTACAGGCCACCATGGTTTTTTCCCGAAAACGTAGAACGCGAACGGTTCTTCCTTATAATGAAGTGGCTTGAACTTGAAGTTCTCACAGAAACCGGCAATATCAGTTTCACCTATATGTCCGCTAACTTTGCTCTCAAGGCTGAATCCGAATTTCTCTTTAGCAATTTCGTTGAATATGAAAATACCTTTTTCGCATTTTTCGTCTGCCTGTGTGAAGTCGCGTCCTTCAACAATATCTATACCCATAAACTTCAGGAAGTTGTATGAGACTGGATAGCTGATGAAGCTTATATTCTTACCGTTGAATTCTCTTCCCCAACCCATTCTATATACACTGACCAGGGATGATGCTCCCCATGCCACTTCCTTGATGGCTGTCTTCTTCTGAAGTTCGGTAGTGTATAAATCGTGATTGTTTGAGTTTACCGGAACGTATGCCGTGAACAGCGATTCCTTGTTGAATCCCATGTCGTAGTTCATCATATAGTCGTATTGCATCTTGATGAAGAATGCGCACAGCACGAACAGGATAGATATAAAGAACTGGAATCCTACAAGTATATATCTGAATGACTTACCTCTGCTCACTGTGCCCATTGTACCCTTAATGGCAAGGGCAGGAGAGAATGAAGTGACGTGTATTGCAGGGTATATGCTTGACGCAACAGTCATTATCAGTGCGACAAAAACTGTCAGTATCGCCACTGCGGCATTATATCCAAGATCCAGCGGACAGCTTATAAGTTCGGCGTATGTGGAACTGCCTATAATCTTTATCACAATATATGAAAAGAAAAGCGAAACCACCACCAATATAGCCGATTCAGCCATAAAACCCATTACGAGCGACAATCTGGAACTGCCAAGAATTTTCCTTGTATTTACAGAACGCAGCTTTGCCGGAATCTGTGCCATGAAGAAATTCAGATAGTTTATCAGTGTGATGACAAGTATAAGCACTGATACTATGAACAATGTTATTGTAGTGATAATGTTACATTGGTAAACTATGATATTGTCTGTAATTCTTAACTCAAACTGAAATCCTTCCAGCGGGAATAGTTTTACCGTGTTTCTGCCTATGTACTCGTCTATCTCATCCTGAGTAGGAAGTTCCATATCCGGATTGGAACTTATCATTTCGTTGACCAGATTTTTAGCAAAGTTGGTGGCATTTTCGCAGAATGCGTTTACATTGTTCTTGTCATTAAGTTTTAAAAAGTATCTGTAAGACCATTCTACGGAATTGTCCAATGATTCTTTCTCATAAATATTACTGTACAGTAAGTCTGTTTCTCCGAATATGGATTTCATCGCCATGTCCTTGAAAATGGCAGAAACGGTTCTCTTGTCCTTTTCGCCTTCCAACTGAATTGCATCGCCAAGTTTCAGGTTCAGTCTGCGTGACGCTCTTTCACTGAGTGCAACTACATTTTCCTCACCTATACCCTGGAAAGTACCTGCAACCGCTTCTATTCCGAATACATCGTATGTGCCGCTTGTCACCTGCATGGTGTTAAGCTCGAATGTCCTGTTGTCATTGCCGTCTGCTATTTTTATTTCAGTCTGAATATTCCCTTGTAGAACAGCATACGATTCAACCATAGACGACTGTTCTATCAATGATTCCATAACAGGGCGGCTCATGTTCACACTGTATTTCCCTTCGTCGTACCAGTCCTTATGTGTCACAACGAATATACGGTCCAAGTCTTTGATTTTGCTGTTGTAGTTCCAGTCGTAATTCACCTGGACCATTATAATGTATATTGCTGCAAAGGCAACCGTCATACCTAACAGGTTAAGTATTCCTGCACCTTTGAATAGTCTGATAATGCTTCTCATCACTTTGATTTTTTAAAAGTTGTTATAGATACTACAATCAAGTTCTTTATTATTCACTTTTAAGATTATTCACCGGATTGTCCGATGTGGTTTTCAGGCTAATAAGCCAGACGGAACCTAACGAAAAGACAACCACCAGGGCAAAAGCAGTTACCGGTATCCACCACTGGAAGTGAGGATCGTATTCCACAAACTTGTCTATCTGACGTATGCCTAAATAGATGAGCGGAACAGCTATAACCAGACTTATGAGCAGTGATTTCATTGAGAACTTCATCAGGTTGCATTGTTCCAACCATGAATTCGAACCGAAAACCTTACGTATGGAGATGTCGCGTTTGCGTTGTGATACGAAGTAGAGGCTCATGGCTGTAAGTCCCAATAATGATATGATGAGTGCCGCAAATGTGAAAATGACGATAGTCTTGTTCAGACGTGTTATATTGTCGTATGTGTTGAGTACTTCGTCATGATACCATTTTGAGTCGAAAGGTATTCCGCCTATTATTTCATAGAACAAATCATCGAGCTGGCGTTTGTATTCCTCATTCGCCGATGTGGTTTCTACCAGCACATTCCATGGTGAAACCTTTTCTACCGGAAGAATTCTCATCTGAAGAGGATGAGTTTCATCCATCAGCGAGCGTATCTTGAAGTCCTTGAACTGACCGAGAATATTGCATTTATGTTCATATCTGTTGACGTAGTAATCAGGTCCCTGACCTATTGAACTTAATTCTTTCATGGCATATTCGCTTACGAAATAGCCATTGTCGGTATTTCCGAGTCCGCGGTCTTCAGTAATCTTTATGTCAAACATCTTCAAGAATGATGAATCAGCGATAAATGTCTGGAAACTCATACATTTCAGTGTGTCGGCACTGTTGAAATAACTTGTATTGTTGTTTCCTCCATCGTTTGGTGTTCCGCAAGCGAAAGAAACTCTTTTTACGAAAGGCAGTTTCAAGGCCTCGCCACGGAACTGTCTCATCTGCTCATTGCCCGCCATGACCGGATAGTCTATTATACTGCCATATTCATAACCAAGCGGAGCATTGAGAATTCTGTATATCTGCATGCTGAAATAGAAAGAACAAGTCAGCAATGCTATAGTAAGACAGCTTTGGAATATATTCAGTCCGCGGAAATACACCAGTTTGGTCTTGCGTCGGAATGTTCCCTTTACCACATCCATAGGATTGTATCCTGATAATATTGATGCCGGCACGATGCCAGACGCGAATGCCAGAACTGCAACAAGCAGGATGTATGATATTACTGTAATATATGATAAGTCGCCCGGTATATCAAGTTTTACTTTAAGCAAATCCATGGCATATGGTTCCACTGCCAATGCAAGTATGAAGGATATGATGAAAGATGCTGCTGTAAGTATAAACGATTCAAGTATCATTCGCCAGAAAATATCTTTCCGTGAAGAGCCTAAGATACGTCGAGTCGCCATTTCCTTTGCCCTGTAACTGGTCTGTGCCACACTCATGCTCACGTAATTGAATATAGCCATAAGCAGGACGAGTACTCCTATTATTATAAAGGTCACAACAACCTTATAATTGTACTGTTTCAGGCCTATTGAAGACTGTATGTCTGAAAAATAAAACTCACGGACAGGAATGAATTTTACAGTTTTTTGTGTACCGCCTTCGTATATCCAGAACACAGTCTTGAGATATGAAACTATATCGTCAGCCTTGGAATTTAGATCTGTGTTAGGTAACAGTCGGCAAAAAAGATTTGCTCCGCCGGCATTACCCATACTGGTATTTTCTATAGAAGAACCATAGTTGTAATACTTCATATTTTCGAATGGCAAAATGATTTCCCATTCGCGAGGAATGACAGAGTTGTCTATATCTTTCATGATACCTGCAACTTTGTATTCGTTTGTTGCCATTGGCTGTATTGTCTTGAAGGTCTTGCCTATACAATCTGTAGTTCCGAACATTTTTATAGCTGCCGACCGGCTTATGACAGCATTGTCATTCGAAATCAACACATCATCAGGATTTCCATACAGAAGAGGAAAACCGAAGAAACTGAAGAAGTTTTTCTTTGCCATACCTACATACAAAGTCATCTGTTTATCTTCAGACATTACCGGATATTCAAAACGTCCGGAAATGGCACACCATTCCTCAATTTCGGGATAGCGACTTTGCAGTTTGTCTCCTAAATTATAATGTCCTCCGGCGTATTCATCGCTTGCCATTATATACGTCCTGTCGGCATCCTTCATATCTTTATCTACTGTAAGTTGCCTGAATACCATGTTCGATATCAGCAGTATGAACATGAGCGAGATGCTCAGTCCTGCAAGATTTACCAACGTGAAAACCTTGTTTCGGCTCAGGAACTTAAAGTATGTCTTATATTCATTCATATCATCTTGAGTTTTTGAGATTTAAGTTTTTGAGTAGGTTGATAACCGACTCAAAAACTTAAAAACTAACAGACTTGCATTTACAATTCATTTCTTACATCACCCACAATACGTCCGTCGAACAGGTTGATGATTCTTTGTGCTACTGAAGCGTCTTTCTGTGAGTGTGTCACCATTACTATAGTCGTGCCTTCAGAGTTCAGTTCTGTAAGCAGATCCATTACCTCCTTACCGTTTTTTGAGTCGAGGTTACCTGTAGGCTCGTCGGCAAGTACCAGTTTAGGGTTTGACACAACGGCACGGGCTATTGCCACACGCTGCTGCTGACCACCGGACAACTGCTGTGGAAAGTGGTGTGAACGGTGGCTGATGTTCATTCTTTTCAGAATCTCTGTGACACGCTGTTTGCGTTCTGCCGCACCGATGTTGAGATATTTCAGAGGCAGTTCCACGTTTTCAAACACATTCAGTTCGTCTATCAGGTTGAAGCTCTGGAACACAAAACCAAGGTTACCCTTTCGGAATTTGGTACGTTCGCGTTCTTTCAGGTTTGCCACTTCCTGTCCCAACAGTTCATAGCTGCCTCCTGTAGGATTGTCCAGCAGACCGAGGATGTTCAACAGTGTTGACTTGCCACATCCTGACGGACCCATGATGGCTACAAATTCACCTTCGTTTATTTCGAAAGACACTTCGTTCAATGCTGTAGTTTCAATTTCTTCTGTACGGAAAACTTTGCTGAGGTTAGTTACTTTAATCATATTCTTTAGAGTTTTTAGTTGTTATTATTTCTATGTTTTTTTACTTATAAAATAGGGATTGATACGTTTTATTAAAACTTGCCCACGTTTAGATTAAAACTTGCCCACGTTTTAGTTTAAATTTGCCCACGTTTTTTTAACACTTTATTAATTCAACACCAGACAGTCATTATCACCGAAATTGTCATATCCCGAAGTGATTACCTTTTCTCCCGGTTGCAGACCTTCAAGTACTTCGTAATACTGAGGGTTCTGACGACCTATACGTATTTCTCTTTTATAAGCTTTCGAACCGTCCTCGGTAATCACGTAAATCCATCGTCCTCCAGTCTTCTGATAGAATGTTCCGCGAGGAATCATTATGGCTTCTTCGGGTTGTCCCAACTGCAGGTTCAGATAGTATGTCTGACCGGTGCGGATATTTTCAGGCTGTGCACCGCTGAACTTAAAGTCGGCTTTGAACTTTCCGTCGCGTACTTCCGGATAGACTTTGCGTATAACGGCCTGGAACGATTCGTCCTGTCTTTCAAAATCCGCTTCCAGACCGGAAGTGACACGGTCGATATAGTGCTCGTCTATCTGAGCCTCAATTTTATAGCTGTCAAGGGTGTTTATCTGTCCCACTTTGCTGCCCGACGGTACAGACTGACCGAGAACAACATCAAGCAATCCCAGTTCGCCGTCAATAGGTGCAGTGATAACAAGGTTGTCTTTTCTCTTGCGTATCATCTGCATATTGATTCGCATATTCCTCAGGCTTTCCTGCATCTGTTCCACCTGTACGCTGCGGTAAAGGCTGTCCTGTATGGAACGTTCCTTTACGAGTTCCAGTTTATCCTTTGCCAACTGATAGTCTTCTTCGGCTTTCAGATAGTCCTCTTTGGCTATCAGGTCTTCGGCGTAAAGAGATTTTTGCGATTCGTATGTTCTGCGATAGCGTCTTACTTCCATTTCCAGCTGCAGCATTTCCTGGTTTACGCTCAGACGCTGCTGTTCCATCGAAATCATTGTGTTTCGGAGGATATTTTCCTTTTCGGCAAGGTCGGCTTCCGAGTTCAATATCTGCATATCAAGGTTTTCGTTTGTAAGACGCAGGATTTTGTCGCCGGCTTTCACGTGCGAACCTTCTTCCATGAATATCTCTTTCACCACTCCCGTTTCCAGGGGACTAAGCTGTATGGTTGTCATCGGCTGTACCTGACCTGAGATACGGATGTAGTCATTGAATTCGCCTTTCATAACCTTGTTTATTGATAGGGTTTCCGCATTCACTCTCAGTGTGCTTACATTGTCTCTTATCAGGATGTATCCTATAAGGCACAACAGCAGTCCGCCACCCCAGTAAGGCAAGGCTTTTTTGCTGAACACCAGTGCCATTCCTTTTTTCTTTTCTATTGCTCTGTCCATTATGTGTAGTTTTTAGATTTTAGTTGTTAGTTGTTAGTTTGTTTATGCTGTATCTAACAACTAATAACTAACAACTAGTAACTTATAATTCACTGATTAATATAACTTATTCCTTTATAATATTTCACCACGCTGCGTTTCAGATAATATTGCAGCAATGCATTCAGTTCTTCTGCCTGTGCGTTCAGAAATGAGGTGGTTATTGTCTGGAAGTCGATAGGTGATACCATACCTTGCATCATTTTCCTTTTGTGCAACTGGTAAGTTGCTTCCTGGGCTTTGGTACGTTTTATCGCCAGTATAAGTGATTTCTGTGCGCCTGCCTTGTCCTGTACGGCACGGCTTACTTCTGATTTTATGTCGTGTACCGTCTGTCGGTATTGTGCTTCCGCACGGCGATAGTCGTTTTTCCTTTTTGATAGATTTGAGAAACGCGATAATCTGTCGTAAATAGGTATTGAGAGACTTAGCTGTATGTATTCGCCGGCATTGTTTTTCCATTGCGAATTGAAAGATGGTGCTGTGTAATTGGCTTTGCCTGGATAGCTGTAGTAGCTGGTTGACCATCCTCCACTTAGCGACAGGCTTGGAAGAAACTGCCATTTAGCCGTGTTCAGAGCGAATTTGGCTTTGTCCATTGTGCCTTTTGCAATGAGGGCTGACGGCTGTGAACTGACTGCGTAATCCATTATTTCGTTTGCCTTGTCTCCTTCTTCCACCAGTGCAGAATATTTTTCGTCTATCATCGTATGGTCTATTTCAAGTTTTTCTTCAACGGGCCACATCATTACGGATTTCAGTGTGAGCAGTGCATCCTGGCTGTTGTTGTATGATGTTTCCAGCTGATATTCCCTGTCGGCAAGGTCTGCTTCCATCTGTGCTACATCAGGTCGGCTTTTCTGTCCTGTTTCATATTGTTTCTGCATCAGCAGCAAGCTGGCTTTCGAGTTTTCCACTTGTTTACGGAGAACTTCGGTCATTTCAGTGTGGAACAAAACATTGAAGTAGGCTTCCATAACTGCCAGACACAGTTCGTCGCGCAGCTTGTCTTCCTGCGAGATTCCCATCTTTACGGCTGTCTGCGAAATTCTGATATTGTTGATGGCGGAAAATCCGTTGAACAGTGTAATGCTTGCGCTCAGTGAGTAACCGTTATTTAAAGATGTGGTATTGGTATAGGTGTTTGTCTCAGGGTCCACGGCACGTCCGAAATTACTGTAGGCGTATGTTCCTGCCGAAACCGACGGGGTGAATGTCTTGAGTATCGCGTCGCGTCTCTCAGTACGTGCGTCGGCATTGTCAAGTTTTTGTATTTCATTTTTTGTGGAATATTCTATTGCATATTCCATACAGTCGCGCAGTGTCATTGTTCGGGAAGTATCTGCAGCTGATATGCTGTCGCTCCCGGAAGCCATACATTGAGTCGCGGCCAAGATTAGAATTATTGGTGTAAATATCTTTTTCATTTTTCTGTTGTTTTTACACTAACTATAATGCCATAACCGTGCCAAAAATGTAAGTGGTTGATAACTTGGATGTTGTGAAAATGCCTGTTTAGACTACTGTAAGGTTTCTTTACAGTAGTGTAAAGATGAATTACAGCAAGGTACAGAATAATGACTGTATTATTCGACCTAAAACAAAGTGATTAATAATGATTGGTGTTTACATCTCTATCGTTGTTTAGCTGATATTAACATTATACCTTTTAAAAACTTTTCTTGAAAACAAAAATTAGCGTTTTTTTTTTTTTTTTGCATGTCGCTTTCGGCCAACGACAAACTTTTATATACCTTTGCCTTATAAAAGAAATGATATATGGAATTATATTATAGGAGTGAACATTTGTCTTGTAGTCACTATTCTACTTCTCATACAAGTATATTTAAACTTCTTGATTGTGAGAAAGGTGTAGTTATCTCAAGAAAATATATTGATGAAACTTTTATAGTTTTCATCTTAAAAGGAAAACTGTCTATAAATTATGATTCTGAACATCCAATGGATGTAGGTGAAGGAAATGCGTTTCTTTTGCCAAAAAACTTAGATGTGAAAGCATTTGTATTGGATACTTGTTCTTTAGTGCTTTGTAGTTTTACTTCTGATTTAAAACTTTGTTCACGTTTTTTCATTCAGGAACTAAATTCTTTTTTACCTTCAAGTTCAGATGTACATTTTTATTCTATTAAGATTGATGATAGGATATCTGCATTTCTTTCATCGTTGATTGATGTCCTTAATGACGGACTCGGTTGCAAGCATTTTCATCTTATAAAACGTGAGGAGCTTTTTCTTTATTTTCGGGCTGGATATTCTAAACAGGATTTGGCTTTGTTTTTCTCGCCTATATTGGGAGATAATATTGATTTTAAGGATTTCGTATTGGCAAACTATAAGAAAATATTGGATGTCAAGGAGTTTGCCGGTGTGGCGAATATGAGTTTAAGTACATTTAACCGCCGATTTAAGGAAACATTCAATGATACAGCTAAAAACTGGCTTATGTCGCGTAGAGCAGAAAGTATATATAAGGATGTGGTAATGTCTGAGATTTCATTTTCAGAACTTGCCGATAAATATTCATTCTCGTCATCGGCATATTTTTCAACTTATTGTAAAAAAACATTTGGCAAAACCGCATTAGAACTTCGCAAAGAAAAAAAACTTGAACGGAAAGTATAATTTATTGACAAACTTTTGTAATATCAGGCTTTAGTTGCTTTCGTAATTTTGCACCGTTTTTTATATGGAATTAAATTTTGCGAAAAACAATTAATAGACAAATGAAAAAGAAGGAAGTTTATGTAGCACCTCGTGCGGAGGTGGTGGATTTGGAATGCGAGGGCGCAATCCTGGGTTTAAGTTTGGAATTGGATCCTGATAAAAATCCTGATGTGGATTATGGTGATGGTATGTGGGGTAGTGGACAGACTCGTTCATGGTAAAATCTAATTTTTTTTGTGAGTTATGGTTAAAGTTTTTTTATCTAAGGTTATTGTGATGAGCATATTAATGTGCTCAATGGCTTTTGCGTCATGTTCAAGCGATGTTCCAACTGCCCCGAATGAAGAAGAAACAGGAAACCCGCAGCAGCCGGGTGACACAGAGGGCAGTGTTTCTACTGTTAAATTCTCTCTCGATTTTAATTCATTATCAAGAGCTAATATTCCTGTGGATCTTGATAAATATGATGTGAAGGTGTATGTGTATCAGGCGGTGAGTACGGCAAGTTGTTTTGGTGTTGGTTTACCACCTCTTGTATTATATCATTGGAATGAGTGGACTGATTACGGTGGTTATAAACTTTTAGATAGTTTCCAATATATTGGTTCGCCGATTGATATTACGTTGAAAGAACCTAAAGTTCATGATGTTATTGTTTTGAGAGACGTGGCCTATCGTTATAAATACAACATTATAACAGTAGCATCAACCAAAGGTGCAGATGCTCTTCCTAACGTGACAGAAGATACAAATTTATCTGGACAATTTACGAGAAATCTTCCTGAATCAGGTGTAGAAAGTGTAGAAATATTTAAATCGAATATTGAAATACTACCAACAGGGGAAATTGACAGTGATAGAAAACCTCAAACGGGGGGTAAATTGAATATTGAAGGACTGGCAGGTGATGGTGTGTATAATGCTGAAACAAATAATATTAAGGCGGTCTTAAAACGTAAAAGCGGCGAAGTACAGGTCACTGTAATGAAAAATGCTTCAGAAAATATAATAACTAACCTTTTACAGGCAAAAACAATAGATGTTACTATATCCGGTGCAGCTTCTGCTATAGGTTTTGAGCCTAAAACTTCTCCGGATGATAGTAAAACAGGACTTTCATACGATGTAAATCTTAATGGTACAGCTACTATAAAGAAATCATTCCTTGTCGATTTCAATAAGAATAATGCGGAAGTATTGTTGCTTGAATCCTTACCAAGATATAGATATAATGAAGGTTTGGATGAATCTTATCAAGGTATAGAACTTAAACTTGAGTTTAAGAATGAAAGTAATATTATAAACTCAATATCAGTTGTTCCGGAGAAACAATTCTATATCTTCCCTAATACCCGTTCCACTATTACATTAGGAAAGTCAGGATTTGAATTTGGAAATGACATCAATCTTGATGATGACGATTGGGACGGAATACAATAACAGATAAAAACAACAGGAAAATGAAAAATATATTTAGAAACATATTTATGGCTTCGCTTGTAGTGGTTGGTTCTGCTTATTTTGCCTCTTGCTCTAAGGACAGCGAAGTGGAAAGTATTATAGATGAAGTGGAGAGCGGAGTCGGTGCAGAAGAACAGCCTGAAGGCTACTTTACAGCTACGTTCACTTCAGGGCTTTATAGTCCTATTTCAAGAACTCCAATAGCAGGACTTAGTAGTCGCGTACAGTCACTAAGATACATTATATATAAGAAAGACCAGAATGGCGTTTATCAATACTATACAGGTGCGGCTGGAAATGATAAATATCTTTTTGGTGAAAACGGAACAATTAGCGGGCCTATAGGTTGGCCTTACACTCCGCTTTCAGTAAAACTTG
This sequence comes from Bacteroides sp., assembly GCF_019417265.1. Taxonomy (GTDB): domain Bacteria; phylum Bacteroidota; class Bacteroidia; order Bacteroidales; family Bacteroidaceae; genus Phocaeicola. The sequence goes on along the minus strand of NZ_DXVR01000003.1, from coordinate 24,189 downwards.
AAAATGGTGAGTATAAGGTGGTTTTCCTTGGAAATATGAACGAAAAACAGTTTGTTAATGGAGAAAATAAAAATGATTCTATCGTAACAAACTACAAAGGTAAGTACTCTGCTTCAAGAATCAATCTTCCTACAGTAAAAGGATTCTATGAAGAGACAATTTCTGATGGTGGGGAAGGTAAAACCAGCAATTTTTTCTATTGGGATACTGTGGAAGTAAGCACATCAAATCCTAATGCAGAGGTATTGCTGCAGCGTATTGTTTCAAAGTTTGAGATGAGTAGAGAAATTTTAAGTACAGAAGATGGAAGTAATGCTCGTGTAGCATTGACATCAACACTTACAAAAAATATCTTCGATTATCTTGAAGGGGAAGGAACCATTACAAGACTCATAGGAGGTCAGATAGGGGAAATTACAAGAGGTGTATTTAAAGATTTAGGTATAGATGCATTGGAAAAAATGCTTATAGATCCTATTGTAAATGCATTAATAAACGGATTAGATGATACAAAGATAATTGAGGCGCTAACTTCTCAGATAGATGGAGTATTGAAAGGAAATGAGAAGTCTGATACTAATTTACTTGATCTGAATGCTGTATTAAACCCATGGGGATATAATGCTGAGCATGCAATAGTTGCATTTGATAAATATACAAAGTCTGTAGATTTGGATAATAAGCCAGTAGATTATTTTGTTTCATCAGGAAATGAGATACCTCGTTTCGCTTATACTGTTAATCCTAATGGAACTGTAGGACCAAGAACATATCTCCAAATTTATGGACTTAATGGAGAATGGAAAATAAAGAGGATTGATGCTACAGACAAAAACAACGGAGAAGTACCGGATTTAATTTCTGGTCAGATTATTGATAATTTTGTAGATGGATGGTTGATAGATGGTTGTGTCCATGATGCTGCGGCTGACCTGACTTATAATTTTGGAGCTAATAAACCATATCATTCGGTATTTTCGGATGTGACATTAAATATGTACCCAAAAGAGTTTGTGAAAGATGAAAATGGAGATCTAAGTGTTACAGTAAATTTGGGAAAAGTACTAAGTCTTAAAAATATTCTTGATGGTACATTGACGAATATAGAACAAGATGAAAATAAAAAAGCTCATGATTATAAGAATGAGATAGATAAATTACAGAATTCAGGGACAACTGTTGGTGCTTTGGTTAAAGTTACATTGAGCGGACTATTAGGTACTGTTGGTGATTTGTTGGATTTTCTTACAGGTAAAACAGTAGGTTATATTTTAAATGATGTATTATATCCAGCATTGGAAGACGCTGGACTTAGTGGAAAAGAAGGTTTGGTAAACAAGCTTGTGGATAATCTTGATAAAGATATAACAATAACACTTCCTCTAAACATATCACTCCTTAATACAGAAAATCTTGAAGTAAGCGGTGGATGGACTCGTGTTTATGATGGTGAACTTCCTGAAATGCAGTAATTAAACAAAGAAAAATAATTCAAATGAAAAATATTAAGTTCTTGTTTTTGGCAGCAATAATGCTTGTTGCCAAGGAAGTGTATGCTCAAAATACAGAAGATGGTTCTGAAATCATGGTAGTAGAAGAAGAAATAGAAGACAATGGCGAAAGACATCCTATACATATCAATCCGTTTTGGGACAACTGGTTTGTAGGTGCCGGAATAGGTTCTTCAACATTCTATGGCAATCATTGTAAAGGTACAAACATTGGAGAACGTACAGCTCCGGTATTCAATCTTTATGCAGGAAAGTGGTTTACTCCTAATGTAGGTTTGCGTATGAACTTTTACTGGTATCAACCTAAAAGTTTTGACACTAATCCTAATAATCCACTTGTTGTTAAGGACTTGGGTAACGGACTTTACAAAACGAAATGGACTATGACATCGCTCACCGCTGAAGCTATGGTAAATATGTCAAACCTTATTTGCGGATATAAAAGAGACAGACTTTATAATTTTATAGGTTATATAGGCGGCGGGTGGATAAGAAACTGTACGAGAAAGCATCCTAATGATGTGGTTTTGTCTACTGGTATCTTGAATAGATTCAATATAAATGAATCGTGGGGACTGAATTTGGAACTCAGAGCAAGTATTTTCCCTGAAAAAATGTCGTATGCAGAATATGGAGGAAAATGGGATCAGGATATGTTGACTTCCTTGATGGTTGGTGCTTCGTACAGATTTAAGTATAGTGGTTGGAATACTTGCAATGTAAGTACAAGCGAGATAAATGCCCTGAATGCCAAGATAAATGATATGAGGGCAAAAAATGCTGAACTAAAAGATGCGCTTGCAGAGAAGCCCAAGGTGCAAACTGTAGAAGTGGTGAAGGTTAATACTTATGTGCCGGATATGTGCGTGTTCTTCAAAATAAATAAGTCGGATATCAGAGAAGAGGAAAAGGTTAATATTGCTATGTATGCGGAGAATATCAAGAAAGCAAAAGATAAGAAGTTCTTAGTAACAGGATATGCTGACAAATATACAGGTAATGATAAGATAAATACTCCTTTGAGTAAGAACAGGGCACAAAAGGTTTATGATATGCTTGTAAACGAGTTCGGTGTTGATAAGAATCAGCTTGTTATTGACCATAAGGGTGGTGTGGACAATATGTTCTACGATATTCCAAAACTTAGCCGAGTTACAATAATACGCATGATAGAGTAATAACAAAATCAGAAGTAAATCATACCTCATTTCACTTTCACATCTTTCACACTGTGAAGGTGGAATGGGGTATTCTTTTATATTTCGTTTCTTTTCAATACATATGAAAATCAAGAAAAGCTAAAGCTAACTGCTTGAAAACACGAGAATTATGATTGCTTTCATAAATCCTCCCCGATGTATAAAAAGAATGTTGTAAACGAGTTTAAATTTTTATTGTCTGACAGCTGTCAGACAACGAGAAATTTTAAGCGTTTGAAACTAAATATAAACAGTTTCCGGACAATAGATATAATCGGATGCGACCTCTATGAAAATCCGGATAAAAGTTCCGGTTCTCAGAAATATAAATACCACTGATAAATATTTTACTTGTCACTTCTCTGAAACCTGTGCAATCTCTCTATATATGACTGTCTGTACATACGTTTAACCTTTTCATCTAAAAAAGAGTTTTCAATCAGTTCATAAACTTTGGGCTGTTCTGTAGAAAACAGATTGATTATCGAAGTAAGTTTTGATTGCAGTACGCCTAAACGGGTTCCAAATGTTATAAAGTCATCTTTACAAGGATGATTGGTTTGGGTATATACGTCAGAGTAATCAGCTTTCGGAATTAATCCTCCTTGTAGTGCAAAATCTTCATCATTTACGTGAATGGATGTGTTCATTAA
>NZ_DXVR01000003.1:0-20816 GCF_019417265.1 Bacteroides sp. | reverse complement strand
AAATCGTATGCCGGTGTCAAAACATAGTCCCCATCTGTGGTTTCCTGTAGTGAAAAGTTCTTCAGATGAGCATCACCGTTGCTGAAAAGATAATTGAAAAGTACTAATGTAAAGTATTTTGTCATTTCAACCTGCCATGCAGAAACATTCTGTCGCAACAGTCTGGCTATGTCCTCATAATTGCCGGTGTATTTGAAATCTTTTCCATTGTTTCTTTCTGTTTTACCGGCAATAGATGCGAAATCATCTTGTCTTATTTTTGAGCCATCTGCAGCGTAATCAAATCTTTTGGTTATATAAGCCGGTTGGCCATCGGAGAAAAATACCATAGCATTCTCGGCTGTTTTTATTTTATATACCTGACTGGCTATCTGCATAGTTAAATGTTCATTTGCGGGAATGTTATTTCTGAAGCGCAGGTGTTTGTAGTCAGGAATAGGTTTTATAATATAGCGTCCGGATTCTCCTTCAGGAGTTATGATAATCTTGCCTTTTTTTATTATTGCAGAGAGTTTCTCCTGCACCCCTGAAATAGAAATCCTATTTATTGAGGATATAAGGGACTCAGGACTGTCGTTATAGGAAAAATCCATGATATGGCTTACTTTTTTCCCATCAAAGACTTTACGGAGACAGGTTGGACTATAAGTATCGTACCCGGAAATAAGAGTACCCGGACAAACATTTATATTTCTCATAATTCTTGTATTGTTATGGCGCCAATAGTGTCGTGGCCGGCTGTGGCAAGTAGTAATCCAAAAGAGTCTTCTTCGTCTATTTTCAAAGTACGGCATTGGATGGTTTTGTTTGCTCCTTCTGACAGCATATTGAAGAAGAAAGGGAATAGTTCATCGGAAATATATTCTTCTTTTCGTTTGGGAAATGATAATGATATACTTCGCTGTTCCGGTTCTACAAGGTAAGCATCATCATATTTAAAAATATAATGCATATCGTCTGTTTCTGTCAGAACTCCTGCTACAACATTATTTGATAAAACTAAAGCACGTCTCATTCGTTAATAATCTTTACTTTCATTACTATTTCCAGACCAAGTATTTCTGCAATTCTTTCAAGGGTATTCAATGACGGATTTCCTTGTTGTGCTTCAATACTTTTGATTATGCGTACACTCAGACCTGTATAGTCTGATAAGTCTTGTTGGGTTAATCCCAACAATGTTCTGCGTTCTTTTATTAAATTACCATACTTCATAGTGCAATATACTTCACTTTCAATGCAAAAATATGTATTATTTTTGAGTAAAGCAAATATTTGTGCAATATATTGCACTTATAATTTATGCGTTTATTATGAAATATGTAGAATTATCAGATGGATTTATCGGTTTATTATTAAAACGAAATGTGTAAAATATATTTCAAACTTATGAATGTTGAGAATTTTAAACTTTTTTGTATCAATGCAATATATTAAATTGGTATATTTGGGCGGCTTTTAAGTTTAATGGCTTGGAAAGGTGTCTATAATACATTAAAATTAGATATATATGGAAAATATTGGAACAGGTCTGATGCTGATGCTCGTAGGTATGTGCACAGTGTTTGTAATCCTTCTCATTATTATCTGGCTTAGTACTCTTCTTATTAAGGCAGTCAACAAGTTTGCTCCGCCGGAAGAGGAAGTCAAGAGTAAGCCGGCAGTAGCAACCGTGTCATTGGAAGAGGATTCCGTGAAGGCGATTAATATTGCTGTGGAGAAACTTACAGGCGGTAAGGGCAAGGTGATGAAAATTGAGAAGTTATAACAGACTAAAAATGAAAACACATTAAGAAAATGGAAAAAGAAGTAAAATTCAGTCTGGTATTCCGCGATATGTGGCAGAGTGCCGGAAAATATGTACCACGTGTTGACCAGTTGGTAAAGATTGCTCCCGTGATAGTGGAAATGGGATGCTTTGACAGAGTTGAGACTAACGGAGGCGGTTTTGAACAGGTAAATCTGCTGTTTGGTGAAAATCCTAACAAGGCTGTGAGAGAATGGACCAAGCCTTTTCACGAAGCAGGAATACAGACACATATGTTGGACCGCGCTTTGAACGGACTGAGAATGAGTCCTGTTCCGGCAGACGTGAGAAGACTGTTCTATAAGGTGAAGAAAGCGCAGGGTACTGACATTACACGTACTTTCTGCGGACTGAACGATGTCCGTAATATAATCCCTTCTATAGGATATGCACATGATGCGGGAATGATTTCACAGTGCAGCCTGTGTGTCACTTATTCTCCTATACATACTGTGGAATATTATCTCGATATGGCGAAGAAGCTTATCGATGCAGGATGCGACGAAATATGTATCAAGGATATGGCCGGTATCGGTCGTCCTGTGTTCCTTGGAAAACTTGTTGCCGGAATAAAGAAGATAAAGGATATAACCATACAGTATCACTCTCATGCCGGTCCGGGATTTAATATGGCTTCTATACTTGAGGTTTGTAAGGCCGGATGCGACTATGTGGACTGCGGTATGGACCCGTTGTCATGGGGAACAGGTCATGCAGACATTATCAGTGTGCAGGCTATGCTGAAGGATGCCGGTTTCAAGGTTAAGGAAATCAATATGAATGCCTATATGAGGGCAAGAACTATGATACAGGAATTCATGGACGACTTCCTCGGATTGTATATCAGCCCTAAGAACCGTATGATGAACTCATTGCTCGTAGGTCCGGGACTTCCGGGAGGTATGATGGGTAGTTTGATGGCTGACCTTGAAACAAACCTTGAATCTATAAATAAGTATAAGGCAAAGAATAATCTGCCGCTTATGACTCAGGATGAATTGCTTATAAAGCTGTTCGATGAGGTATCATATGTATGGCCGCGTGTAGGTTATCCATGTCTGGTAACTCCTTTCAGCCAGTATGTAAAGAATCTGGCAATGATGAACGTCATTCAGATGGAGAAAGGCAAGGAACGCTGGGCTATGATAGCAGACGATGTCTGGGATATGATACTCGGTAAGGCCGGAGCACTGGCAGGTCCGTTGGCAGACGAGATAGTAGAGAAAGCAAAGAGTGAGGGTAGGGAATTCTTTACAGGCAATCCTCAGGACAACTATCCTGACCAGCTTGATAAATACCGTCAGATGATGGCTGAGAAAGGATGGAAAACAGGTCAGGACGATGAAGAACTGTTCGAGTATGCTATGCATCCGGCTCAGTATGAGGCATACAAGAGCGGAAAGGCTGAGGCAGACTTCCTAACAGATGTAGAGAAACGCCGTGCTGAGGCTGAAGGCGGTTCTATGCCTAAGGAAGGAACTCAGGTGCTTACTGTAGATGTGAACGGAAAACCATACCGTGTGACTGTAGCTTTCGGTGATACTGCATTGCCTGCACAGTCTGCGTCTTCTGATGGCAGTCAGCAAGCTGCTGCATCTGGTGAGGGCAAGGATGTGCTTTCTCCGCTTGAAGGAAAATTCTATCTTACAAAATCGGCTCAGGAAACTCCTGTTAAAGTAGGCGATAATGTTAAAAAGGGAGATACGCTTTGCTATATAGAGGCTATGAAAACTTATATAGCAGTAAATGCCGATTTTGACGGCGCTGTTACCGCCATCTGTATGAACTCGGGCGATTCTGTTTCTGAAGATAATGTATTAATGAAGATTAAATGATAGCAGTATGGAAGAGATTTTTGAACGACTATACGATATGACTGCGTTCAGCAATATAATTGCCGATCCGCGGTTTCTTATAATGTATGCCATAGCTTTCGTACTGCTTTACTTGGGTATAAAGAAACAGTACGAACCGCTGTTGCTTGTGCCTATAGCTTTCGGAGTGTTGCTCGCCAACTTCCCCGGAGGGGAGATGGGAGTGATTCAGGCCGACGAGAATGGTATGGTGATGGTGAATGGCGTGATGAAGAATATATGGGAAATGCCTTTGCATGAGATAGCCCATGAATTAGGATTGATGAACTTCATTTATTATATGCTCATCAAGACTGGATTCCTTCCGCCGGTAATATTCATGGGTGTGGGTGCGCTGACTGATTTCGGACCTATGCTGCGTAATCTCCGTCTTTCTATTTTCGGAGCGGCTGCACAGCTTGGTATCTTTGCAGTGCTTATAGTTGCAATAATGGTTGGCTTTACTCCTCAGGAAGCGGCTTCATTAGGTATAATAGGTGGAGCGGACGGCCCTACAGCGATATTTACTACTATAAAGCTTGCTCCTCATCTGCTCGGTCCTATAGCGATTGCAGCTTATTCGTATATGGCACTTGTTCCTGTAATTATACCGTTGGTTGTCAGACTGTGGTGCACTAAGAAAGAACTTAGCATCAATATGAAGGAGCAGGAGAAGAAATATCCTCCTACTATCGAAATAAAGAACATGCGAGTGCTGAAGATAGTATTTCCGATAGCGGTTACTACCATTGTGGCATTGTTCGTGCCGAGTGCAGTCCCATTGGTAGGTATGCTGATGTTCGGTAACCTGGTGAAGGAAATAGGTTCGAACACATCACGTCTGTTCGATGCTGCGTCAAACAGTATAATGAATGCAGCAACCATTTTCCTCGGTATCTCCGTAGGTGCGACAATGACTACTGATGCTTTCCTTAACTGGACTACAATAGGTATCGTGATTGGCGGTTTTCTTGCCTTCGGTCTTTCAATATCAGGCGGTATTTTCTTTGTCAAGATATACAATCTTTTTACGAAAAAGAAAATCAATCCTCTTATCGGTGCAACAGGATTGAGCGCCGTGCCTATGGCAAGCCGTGTGGCTAATGAGATAGCCTTGAAGTATGACCCTAAGAATCATGTTCTGCAGTATTGTATGGCCAGCAACATTTCAGGTGTGATAGGTTCTGCGGTAGCTGCCGGAGTACTTATTTCTTTCCTCGGATAATGTGTCTGAACTGACGTGTTGTTAAAGTTTTTTATAGCAAAACTGCTCAATATTAAAGAAAAGTGAGCAAAAGTGGCATATATTGTAAATAAAGATGTATCTTTGCATCTGTAATAACAAATTTAAATATATGAGTTATAATTTGCTTAAAGGAAAGAGGGGTATTATTTTCGGTGCCCTGAACGAACAGTCAATAGCATGGAAAGTAGCTGAAAAAGCTGTTGAAGAAGGTGCGATAATCACATTGTCAAACACTCCTGTAGCAGTGCGTATGGGTGAGGTTTCTGCTTTGGCGGAAAAATTGAATTGTGAGGTTATACCTGCCGACGCAACAAGCGTTGAAGATTTGGAAAATGTCTTCAAGCGTTCTATGGAAGTATTGGGAGGAAAGGTAGACTTTGTTTTACATTCTATCGGTATGTCTCCAAATGTTCGTAAGAAACGTACATACGATGACTTGGATTACGATATGTTGAACAAAACTCTTGATATCTCTGCAGTGTCTTTCCATAAGATGATTCAGGCTGCAAAGAAACTTGATGCGATAAACGAATACGGTTCAATCCTTGCATTGAGTTATGTTGCCGCACAGCGTACATTCTATGGATATAACGATATGGCTGATGCAAAAGCTCTGCTTGAATCTATAGCACGCAGCTTCGGTTATATTTACGGACGCGAACATCATGTGCGTATCAACACTATCTCTCAGTCGCCTACTATGACTACTGCCGGATCAGGTGTTAAGGGTATGGATAAGTTGTTCGACTTTGCAAACCGTATGTCACCTCTTGGCAACGCTTCTGCTGACGAGTGTGCTGACTACTGTATTGTTATGTTCTCTGACTTGACTAAGAAGGTTACAATGCAGAACCTGTTCCACGATGGTGGATTCTCAAGCGTAGGTATGAGTCTTCGTGCGATGGCTACATACGAAAAGGGTCTTGATGAATATAAAGATGAAAACGGTAACATTATCTACGGATAATAAATTTTATTAATGCGATACATTTTAATCATAATATTAAGTTTATTTGCGCTTTCTGCCTGTCGTGATGATAGGCAGGAAGACTTTTTTTTATCTGAAAATGGGATTAAGATTCATAGATATGACAGGTTGCAGTTCGAGGCTTCGGCATTAAACAGCTTTACTTCGCTGCAGAAAATGAATACGAATTATCCTCATGCTACGAAACTTCTTATCGAGGATGTTTTGGCCTTAGGGTCGGTGGATGATGAGAAAATAAATGACCGCCTGTGTGCTTATTATTCTGATACTTCTCTTGTAAATCTGATGTTGGATGTGGAAGATAAGTATAAGGACCTCAGTAGTTTCGAGAAGGAGCTCACAAAGGGATTTGTGTTCCTGAAGAAGAGGATTCCGTCAATTCCAATACCTGTAGTGTATTCGCAGATTTCAGCTCTCAATCAGTCTATAGTAGTGGCGGACAGTCTTATCGGAATAAGCCTTGACAAGTATATGGGCGAGGAATATCCGATGTACAAGCGTTACTATTATGATTATCAGAGAAGAACGATGAATCCTGAAAGAATCGTTCCGGACTGTATCTCTTTTTATTTGCTCAGTCTTTATCCTTTCCCGTGGGAAAGGGATCATCGTACGTTGTTCGATGTGATAATGTACAGAGGAAAGATAGCATGGGTTACAGAAAAGGCTTTAGGCTCAGGTGAGCTTGGGGCAAAACTGCTTGGGTACAACAAGCAGCAACTTACATGGTGCAGCAACAACAGAAAGCAGTTTATAGAATGGGTAGGAAAATCAAACCATCTGGAGAGTACTGACCCTATGATTATACGTTCTTATGTTCAGTCTATGCCTAATCCGTTCCTGAAGGATGAGGTTCCTCCAATGATAGGGGTGTGGTTAGGAATGCAGTATATTGATGCATACATGAAAAGCAATCCGGATGTTACTTACAAAGAGCTTCTGAATAATACGGATTATGAAGGGATGTTGATGGATATTGACATTAACTGATTTAGACTTGATAATATGGAAACAGCATTATATCTATTGCCGGTTACATTGGGTGATACATCTGTAGAGAAAGTTCTGCCGGCATACAACAAGGAAATTATAACAGAGATAAAATATTTTATCGTAGAGGATGTGCGTTCTGCGCGCAGATTTCTGAAGAAAGTGGATCGTTCTATAGTGATTGACGATTTGACTTTTTTTACTCTTAACAAACATACTTCGCCGGAAGAAATCTCCGGTTATCTCAAACCTCTTGCAGAGGGTAATTCAATGGGAGTTATATCAGAAGCCGGTTGCCCTGCCGTGGCAGACCCGGGCGCAGACGTGGTGGCCATTGCTCAGCGTAAGAATTACAAGGTTGTTCCTTTGGTAGGACCATCGTCGATAATACTCTCTGTAATGGCTTCCGGATTCAACGGTCAGAGCTTTGCTTTTCATGGCTATCTGCCGATTGACGCAAATGAAAGACTTAAAAGGCTGAAAGAACTCGAGAGTAGAGTCTATTCGGAAAATCAGACTCAGCTGTTTATTGAAACTCCATACAGAAATAATAAGATGATGGAGGATATAATCAAGGCTTGTCGTCCGCAAACCAAACTGTGTATTGCTGCAAATATCACTTGCGAGGGAGAGTACATCAAGACTCGTACACTGAAGGAATGGAATGGCAAACTGCCTGATTTATCAAAAATTCCATGTATATTCCTTATTTACAAATAGAAATCTTTCCATAGGCTGGCTGCATCTTTAAGATGTTCCAGCTCTTTTTTTATGTGTGGGTTTAATTGCGGAGAGCTTTTGTTTATTTCATCAAAACCGATGAATCTTCCTTCTATTTTTATATCCTTTTCGTCCTTTATGGGAAGTATGAACAGGAGTATATTGTTCTGAATGCCACATGAACATTCTTCTCCGTATTGTAATATCAGGCGTGGCTGTACATCGTTAGTTGTAAATCTACCGGCTGTTTTTACAGCATATTTTCTGCAGTCATCTATGTTGCCTTCAAAGTTTCTTTCTATAGGAATGTCCCATACTTTATTCGACGGGATGTTTTTCTGTGACAACATCAGTTTGCCGTTACATATGGGAGCAATACGGATTATGTTCTGTCGTGACTTCTCTATCTTTGCAACTATATGTATCCCTAATGTGTTTACAATCAGACAAATGATATATATAGATACAGGCACTACGTTTATCATGAAAAATCGCCCTTCAGGGCTCCAGTCGTGGTTTAGTGTCTTTATTATGTAGAGCAGCAGCAGATGGACAGAGGAAAGAATGATGATGATTTTTGTTTCAAACTTGTAGGAGAAACATACTCTTATTCCTAATTTGCTCACCACATCCTTGTACAGTTCAGGTGCTGAGTAGTATATGAATGCAAATATCATCAGCGAGAACTCCACTGTAGGGGTAATGGTGTTCAAAGGAATGTATTTATATCCCCAGAACAGTCTGAGAAAGAAACATGTACCGATTCCGAATGTACCAAGGAGAAGGAAAAAGTTAAGGTCCTTCATTTTCAGAATGTTATATCCAAGCATTATTATGCTTAGAGCCAGTCCGGCTCCAAGCATTTCTGTGTTTGGAAAGAAATGTAGCCCGATTAATGTTATTATGATAGGCACAAGTCCTATTGATACAATTTTGTTCCTTAGATTCATGCTCATGTCCTGTTCGCTGTTTTCAATATATCTCAAAGAATCAACAAACAAGATTACGGTATTGTTCACTTATGTACAATATGTTTTTCTGCATGGTAAGAAGACCTTACGAGCGGGCCGCTTTCTACAGTCTGGAAACCTTTCTTTTCGCCTATGGTTTTATATTCGAGGAATTGTTCCGGGTTGATGTATTCTGCCACAGGATAGTGCTTGTGGGTCGGTTGGAGGTATTGTCCTATTGTAAGTATCTTGCATCCTGCCTCAAGAAGGTCATCCATGGTCTGCAGAACTTCATCCTTGCTTTCTCCGAGTCCTACCATAATGCCAGATTTTGCAGTTATTCCGCTTTCTGAAATAAGCTTTATTACATTAAGGCTTGTGTCATATTTTGCAACGCTTCTGACCATTGGGCTGATTCGTCTTACTGTTTCCATATTGTGTGACAGTATATCAGGTCTGGCTGATATGACCTGGCTTATGAGGTCTTTTTTACCCTGAAAGTCAGGAATGAGTGCTTCAATGGTTGTTTCAGGATTTACCTCTTTGATTTTAAGTAATGTTTTTGTCCAGTGTGAAGCTCCCAAATCTTCCAAATCATCCCTGTCTACGGAGGTGATTACCGCATGATTAAGCCTCATTAGTCTTATGGATTCAGCTACGTTGGCCGGTTCGTTCTCATCGAGTGGGAGAGGCTTTCCGGTGCATGTGTTGCAGAATTTGCATGAGCGTGTACATATGGCTCCGCAAATCATGAAGGTGGCCGTACCTTTACCCCAACATTCGCCCATATTCGGACATCGACCGCTGCTGCATATAGTGTGTAGTTTATGAGTATCTACTATCTTTTTTGTTTCAGCATATTTGGCATTGGCGCTTATACTGATTTTCAGCCATTCAGGTTTTCTTATGTGTGTCATAGTATTTTCTTTTATTAGCAGGTATATGAAAGTGAATATTTACTGAACGGTTAGTGAACGGCTTCTGAACATTCGGTGAATGGTTTCTGAAACAGAGAGGATAGTTTATTTTCTGTTTATTTGCCGTTCACCGGATGTTCACCGAGCGTTCGCCGTTGTCTTTATTACAGATTGTTGATAAAGAATTCGCTCACTCTTGTCATAAGGTGATGTCTGGTATTACCACCGAAAATGCTGTGATTACGGTTGGTATAAATCTGCATATCGAACTGGATGCCTGCCTGTACAAGAGCCTCTGCATATTCCGCACAGTTCTGATAATGAACATTGTCGTCGGCAGTACCATGGATAAGCAGAAGACTACCTTTCAGGTTTGCAGCTCTATCTATAGCTGAACCGGCCTTGTAACCGTCACCGTTTTCCTTAGGTGTACGCATGAATCTTTCTGTGTAGACAGTGTCGTAATATTTCCAGCATGACGGAGCTGCTATGGCTACACCGGCTTTAAAGGCGCCGCTTCCGTCGCTCATTGACATCAGTGTGTTATATCCTCCAAAGCTCCATCCCCAGATACCGATTCTTTTACCATCGACGTATGGAAGTGAGCTGAGATATTTGGCTGTTTCAACCTGGTCTTCAGATTCTTTTACACCGAGATACAGATATGTGCATTTTTCGAATTCTGCTCCACGTCCGCCTGTTCCGCGTCCATCAACGCATACCATGATATATCCTTTGTCGCACATATATGCTTCGAACATACCTCCATCTCCGAAACTTCCTATACCCCATTTGTCGAGTACCTGCTGTGAGCCCGGGCCACTGTACTGGTGCATTATCACCGGATATTTCTTGTTTGGATTGAAATCTACAGGTTTCATAATCCAACCGTTCAGTTCTGTTCCGTTGCTTGTCTTGAAAGTAAAGAATTCTTTCTGCGGCAAGTTCAGCGATTTGGTTTCTTCTTTAAGTTCCTTATTGTCGAGCAATGTCACTATTTCTTTTCCCTTATTGTTGTTAATAGTGATAAGGGTAGGGGTAGTCATATTGGAGAAAGTATTGATGAAGTATTCCATATTGCTACTGAAAATGGCATTGTTTGTACCTTCTCTTTTTGAAAGTTTAGTTACTTCTCCCTTCTTATTGACTTTAAAGATGGCTGTTCTCAGCGGGCTGTTGTCATATCCTCTGTAATAGAATTCGTCAGTCTTTTCGTTCCATCCGAGGAAATCTGTTACTTCATATTTTCCTTTTGTTACCTGTCTGACAAGGTTACCGCCTATAGTGTAGAGATACAGATGGTTGTAGCCATCTCTTTCACTCATCATCACTATGTTTTCATTATAGAATTTGATGTTGGCATAAGCAGGTTCTTTTATGTATTGTTCGGCTTCGTCACGTATTGTAAGTTTACAAATCCCACTTCTTGGATTAGCCATATACATATCGAATCTGTTCTGATGACGGTTTAGAGTCATGATTGCCAGTTTCTCAGGGTCGGAAGTGAATTTTATGCGTGGTATATATCCGTCAGCATCCAGAGGCAAGTCCATTTTTCTTGTAACCTTGCTCTTGATGTCGAAAGTATGAACACTGACAGTAGAATTTACTTCTCCTGCCTTAGGATATTTATACTCATAAGCTCCCGGATAGTATTCGTATTCGCTTTTCTCCGGTGCCAGACCTTTGTACCATGGGAAAGAGAATTGTTTAACCTTGCTTTCATCGAATTTGATGTACGCTATCATTTTGCTGTCAGCGCTAAATTCGAAAGCTCTGTTGAATCCGAATTCCTCTTCGTAAACCCAGTCAGGAATACCATTCAGTACTTTATTGTATTCTCCATCTTTCGTTACCTGCGATTCGCTGTTGCCAAACAACAGTTTTACGAGGAATATATTGTTGTTTCTTACAAAGGCTATCTGGAAACCGTCCGGTGAGAAAAGAGGTACTTGCTGCGGACCATTATTTGAAAGAGGTTCTATCTTGTTGTTTTTTACGTTGTAAATATAATATTCAGCTGTAAATGAACGTCTGTAGATAGGCTTGGTTTCAGTTTGAATAAGTATAAGTTTTTCATCAGGCGACATGATATAGTCATCGAATGATTTAAGACTGCAGTCGCGTGCTGTTGTAACGTCGAATATTGTACCTACTTCCTTGCCTGTTTTGAATGAGTACTTTACAATTCGTTTTCTGTCAGCACTGATTTGTGTATAATGTTCGCCATCAAGCATAGGTCTTAATCCGTAAATGTTTTTGGCACGGTATGTTCCATTAGCAACATCTTTTAGTGTTACCTTTTCCGCCTGCATGCCGAATGTCAGTCCGACAATCATCAGCAATAGTGTGAATAATCTTTTCATGCGTAAGTAAATTTATTGTTAAAGTTCTTTTATTCCAAACAGCCATCTGAAGAATCTTATGAAAGCATTTCTCTTCTTCACTTTGGCCGGTTTGTCTGTAGTTATCTTTTCGTTTTCAAGTTGTTTCTGTATTGCAGTAGAGTCATTTGCTATCGTATCAGTAGATATTATAATACTGTCTTTCAATAAGCTGTCTTTTGCAATACTGTCTGTTATTAATGAATCAGTCATTATCGTTATGCTGTCTTTTATTGCAGTCAGACTATCTGCCTGTATTTCCTTAATAGGACTTTGTACGACGACAGGTTTTGGTACAGGTATCTTGAATGCTATAGGCACTGAATATTTGCATCTTACTTTTACTCCATGGTCTGAGGCCGGATTCCATCTTGGCATACCTTTTATCAGGTTCATGGCTACCGAGTCAAGTGAAGTTTCCAGTCTTCTTACAACTCTCGGACTTGTGATGTCACCGTTTTTCTCTACCACGAACTGCATTACCACTACACCTTCTATCTTGTTCTTTTTTGCTTCTTCCGGATATTTCAGATTGCGGTCTATGTACCTCTTGAAATATTTCATTCCTCCAGGATATTCAGGCATTTTTTCTACGTTGGAATATATCTTCTCGCCACTCTTTTTTCGCATAACGATATTGTATGCTTCGTTCTGGTTTATCAGAAAAGGGCTTACTGTCATGGACAGGTTTTCCATACCGTCGGCTCTTATTATGATATAGTGGTTGAAGTCCGCAACTATGGAAAACAGGCCAATCTCATCGGTAGAAGTATATTTGCCTGTACCCTGAATACTGACAGTTGCCCCGGTTATCGGTTCGCCGTCCTCTGTTGTTACGATACCTTCTATATTGAATGTACTGTTTTCCTGTTTAAATCTCAGAATGTCTTCCTTGCTGTCTATGCAGAAGTCCGGTTCTGTATTCTCTTTGTCGAGTGTGAATGTCTTTTCAGGATTCTTGGTATCCTCATTAAGATAAATGTTGGCTGTTCGCTTATAGTTTTTGGGAACTTCATATTCAAAGCTGATAATACCGCATGAGTCGGGCTTGTATACATCGCTTCTTCCGGTTACCTTAAGGAATACACCGGTCTGAGGTTCGCCTATAGAGTTTTTAATTTCAACCTTGAATTTTGTTTTAGTATCATCATTGATGCCGTTAATGGATGCTGTGGCATTTACATTATAAAGATGGAGTAGTAAGACAGTTATGTAAAGGTTAATTCTTTTCATTGATTTCATGTACATAAAAAAAGCTTTGCAAACGTTTTTAAAACCATTTGCAAAGCTAATAGTATTATCTCTTATTAGTATAAGATGAATTGTTAATAATGATGAACTTACGGTACGTTACGCCATAATATTCTCTTTTTTCTTCAGTCGGAAATATTTTCTTGCTTTTTTGAGTTTTTCTTCCACATGTCTGTGGCTTATCTGTATCTGTCTGCGATAAACTATGCAGGTGGTTATGAAGTATATGCCTGTATGAATCCAGAGTGCCCTGAACTCAGGCAGAACATCAGACAGTGTGGCACCCATACTGTTGATTCTGACAAATCCGTTTATGCCGAAGGTAGACGGGAAAATCCATGAAACCACCTTCCAGAAATCAGGAATTGCAGCTCCGGGCCATGATATGCCGGAGATGAACAGCAGAGGTACAGACGTGAATACATAAATCATCATACACGATTCTCTGTGATGGATGAATATGGAGCATGTCATCGCAAAGAATATGCAGGCAAACAGATAAGGAAGGATAAATACCAGCAATGTTATGGGGTCGGGCAACTGAACCAGACTGAACATTTTTGGCACTGCGCATAACACATAGGCCGAAACCATGGCATAAATCAGGAAATATGCCAGAGATTTGCCCAGTACGATTCTAAGTGTACCATTGTATTTCCTGCTTAACGGAACAAGATCCTGATATCTGTTTGTTTCTCTTGCTGTTCCGGCCGATAAACCTATTCCGAGCAACAATGTTTGCTGGATTATCAGTATGAGAACGGCGGGTATAAGGAAACTTGCAAATCCGTCCTGAGGATTGAACAGTGATACTTCTTCATATTCAATGGGAGCAGTGCTTATCTCATCCTGGCGTGCAGTGGTGTTACCCATTCTTTTGATTTTTATATCCTTGTTCATCTCAAGAGATACATTCGTTGTAGCCATCAGCAGAGATTTGTAGTACAGCAGTCCGCTCATGTCGCTGAATATGCTTACGGAAGTTTGTTTCCCTTGCGAAATATCGCGTGCAAATTCTTCGGGAATGTATATAATGCCATACACCCTTCCTTCCTCTATGAGATTCTGCGCTTCCTCCATATCGGCACAATAGGACTGTACCTTAATGTCGGGAGTTGCATCCACCATTCGTATAAACTCTCTGCTTAAGGATGAATGGCTATAGTCTACAACAGCTGCAGGAACATCTCTGACAACCTCTTCAGTATATATAAATGCATATACCAAAGGATATGCCAAAGGAACAAGAATGAAGAATATAAGTACTCCCTGATCCTTAAAAACGCTTTTCAGTTCCTTAGCACATATATGGAACAGACTTGAGAATCCCTGACGGAAAATATTTCTAAATGATTGATGTTTCATAATTCAAAATAGTATTAAGGGAGATATTCATATGTCTCCATAATATGTCTCAGCTTCTTCAGTACGAAGAACGGCAAGAGAAGGAACAGCATTAGTGCCACTACGGAATGCCATGCATAAATTATCGGATAGCCGTTGAGTGCCTGATTCACGTATAGCAGGAAGTAGTGCCTCAACGGGAACAGGTTACTAAGTGCCTGCAGGGTAGGGTGCATCGCCATTACCGGGAATGTAAATCCAGAAATGGAGAATGACAGTACTCCCCAAAGAGAAGCCGCACTTAATGAAAGACGCAGCGAACCGAAAAGTCCGTAAAAGAATATTCCTACAGACTGTGATGCTAATACAAGCAACAGACCTGCCATAATCATAGGGAAAATTCCTCCATGACATGGGAAATGCAGAAATCCGTACAGGTAGATATTATGGAATGTAGCCATAATGAAAAACACCAATGTCTGAGGCAGAATCTTTCCGACGAGTGCTGTCACAATGGAACCATCGGCCAGTCTCATCAACTCTTTTCCTGCATTGTCTTTAATCTCTGTACCTAAAGTGTATGCTGTGGTTAGGAATATCAGCAGCATCAGAACTCCCGGGAAAAGGGTATTACACAGATAAATGGAATAATTCAACCATGGATTGTGTATGGCATGTGTGTCTATGACTATTGGTTGCAGAAATGCCATAGCCCGGTCCTCTGTAGCACCTTTGGCATAAAGCGTTGCTCTTCCTACAGCTCCTCCGGCCAACTCTGACATGGTTCTCATATCCCTGTATATCAGTGAGCCTGCTATAAGATATGAATAGTTTGCATAAAATGAAACCTTAGGCTGTCTGCTGGCGAGTGTTTCCTCGGTAGTCCCTTCAGGAATGTAGTAGAATGCATATATCTCACCTTTTTGTACGGCTTTTCTTGCTTCTGCCACACTACTATAATGTGCCACTATCTTTGTCTGCTGGAAAGCATCCAGATTTCTGATAATATTTCTTGTGGTAGATGTATTGTCGAGGTCCACCACCCCGGCAGGCAGGTCTGTCGGCAGTCCGTTACTCATAAGAGTAGCGAAGAACACGTAACAGAGCAGAGGCGCTATAATCATACAAAACAGATACATCGGTTTTGTAGCGATACGAAGCACCTCACGCCTCATTATCTTTATCAATTTATAGGCGGTATTCGACATATTGGCTTATTTATTTTTCAATTATAGCAGACATTCCCGGACGCAGATTCTCTACATTTTCTACGGCTTTTGCCCTAACTTCAAAAGTCTTGAGGTCGAACTGTCCTGTAGTTTTTGTAGCTTTCCATGCGGCATATGTGCCTAAGTCTTTCATGTAGTAAACCTTCAGAACGGCATCTTTTTTAAGAGCAGGAATATATGCCTTTATTTCTCCGCCTACAGTGAAATCCTTAAGTAAATCTTCTCTTACGTTGAATGTAATCCACATATCGTCCATCTGTGCAACATTCATTATAGGTGCACCTGTACCTACCAGTTCGCCTACTTTAGGGAAGATTTCTGTCACTTCACCGTCTGCAGATGCAACGAGATAAGTTTCGTTGATGTATGATGAAACTTCAGCCACGGCGCCTTTTGCACGTTCCACTTGTGCAGCAGCCATAGCCTTGTCTTCTGTCTGTGCTCCGTTCTTGGCCATTGTGTACTGTGCATTTGCAGCCTTCTCAGTAGCCTTCATAGCTTCATACTGCGCCTTAGCTTCATCTCTTTTCTGCTCTGAGACAACTCCCTGTTCAAACAGATTGTTTACTCTTTTATATGATTTCTCAGCAATTTCCAGACCGGCTTTGGCCTTCTGCCACATTTCAAAAGCAGCCTGTAGCTGTTCTGCACGGGTACCTTTGTTTGCTTTCTGGTTCATTGCAAGTGCAGCCTGTTCGGCAGCCTGTGCCTGCATCAGTTTAGCCATAACGTCCGGTGCTTCAAGAATGGCGAGTGTATCACCGGCCTTAACCTTGTCGCCTTCAGTGACGAAATATTTCAGTACACGTCCCGGAACCTTGCTTGAAACTCTGTATTCAGTAGCTTCAGCCTGTCCCTGGATTATCTCTGGATCTTTACCAAGAGTGAAGAACCCAATAACGCTAACGATGACAATAGCAGCCACCAATGTAAAAAATGCCAGCAAAACGTTGCTGTGTTGTGATTTATCAGCCATATCTTTTTATTATTTTAATGTTCCCATTGATTTTTGTAAATACAGTTCGCTCATCTTCATATCTATCTGAGCATCTATTTTGTCTGATTGTGCAGAAAGCCAGGCAGTCTGAGCCTCAAGTACGTTGCTTGTCGGTATCACTCCTTCCTTGAAACCAAGAGTCGCAAAACGAAGGTTCTCTTCGGCCTTGTCCATATTCTGTTCTGCCATGTGAAGCTGTTTTGTAGCTTCGTTTACCTTATATGAACTTTGTGTCACCTGAAGTTCCACTTTCTCCTTTACATCTTCAAGCTGATATCTGGCGATGTTTGCTTCAGCTTTTGCGGCTCTGACTTTATAGATACCTTCTCCCCAGTGGAATACAGGAACCTTGAGCACCACACCGGCAGCCCAGAAACCTCTGAACTTGTTCTCAAATCCATTGACAAGCGACGGGTTTGTAACTGCATAGTTTGCTGTAAGTGCGAGTGAAGGGAGGAACTCAGAACGTACCACATTAACTTTCTGTCTGTATATCTGCGATGCCAGTTCAAGACTTTTAAGCTCATGTCTGTTTGCCAGAGCTGTGTTTACATTACTTTCTGTATATAAATTAGGTAATGTAAGATTTTCCATATTTTCATCGGCTAACGAGATTTCCGTGTCAAGAGGCAAACCGCATATCTGGCATAATACCATCTTAGAGAGGCTCAATCCGTTTTCCACTTTCATAAGTGTCACTTCGGCTTCATTTCTCTTTACCTTGACGCTGAGTCCGTCAACTTTTGTGGCAACACCTTCAGCTATCATCTTGTCTATGTCCGAATCAAGAGTTTCCAATAGTTCAAGATAACTTTCAGCCAGTTTCTTCTTATTTACAAGAGAAACCACCTGCCAGTAAGCCTTGTCTGTGTTCAGAATGAGGTCTTCCATACCTGTGGCATGCTGCATCTGAGCCAACTGTTCGGCATATTTTGTAATCTTGTTGTAAGCGATGATTTTTCCACCCATGAACAATGGTTGGGTTAGGGTAGCAGCACCTGCAAACATATTTCTTGTGTCAGTGCGGAAAGCATCTACAAGTCCCTGGCCTACTCCGTTAAGTCCGGCAGTCAGTCCCGGTATCATGCCCTGCAATGGTTCCAGCAATGGTATTAACATAGGATTAGCCGCTGCAATCTGCTGAAATTGTTGCTGCAACTGTGCACCTGTGGCAGTTCCGATGTTACTGATTGAATTTTTCTGCTCGTCGCTGAGCAATGAAATCTCTTTCTGCGTACGCATGTAGGTTGCCATAATGTCGAACTTAGGCAGGTAGTTTGTAAATGCAGCCTTCTTGTTATAATGGGCGGCATTTATTTTCTCCTGTGCTATACGCAGTTCCTTGTTATTCTGGATAGCAAGGTTTCTGCAACTGTCTAATGACAGGATGCGTTGGCTGAAACCGTTGATTGTAATTCCGGCCAATAGGATTAAGCTAAGAAATCTTTTCATACCAAATGAAATGTTTTTTTTGTTTGGTTGTTTATGCAACATTGCAAATATATGCCTTATTAACAAAAAAACAAAGTATATTGTTGAAAAGATTTCTATTTTTTTTATTCTAAAATTGCTGATTTAGGCTTCAGGTCAATGGAACTGTTAAAATAATGTTTCTCCTCGATGCTTCTTGATGCTGTTTCCGGTGTTTCCTCTGTTTCGTCTTTAGTCGGGAAACTGCCTGTCTCTATGTGTTTTAGGATAGGAAGCATGAGCGAGTCCTGTTCTGTACCCAACTCTCCCAATTCTCCTTTAAGATTTTCTGCTATTTCGTAATCGGGTTTTAATCCGCTTGTATAATAATCGCTAAAATCCTCTGCATTGCTCAGAAGACTGTTTGTAAGCCAGAATTCGAGCATAGGTGCCTGTTCCTCGTCTGTGAACAGTTGTTGTGCAACATTCTTTCCGAAAGTCGCGGTTCCTACCTGAAACAGTCTTCCTGACATATATGGTTTCAGACAGTTTATTACTACCTCCGATGCAGATGCCGTATTGCCTGATGTTATTATATAAAGATTGTTATAGCTTAATGCAGAAGCATTTGCCAATAACGACTGTTCAAAATTCAGGACATCAGTTCTGTTGATGATATCGTTATGTGTCATTTTCAGGAAAGTATTTCCTATAGCTTCCTGTGGTGCAAGATTAGTGGAAATCATTTGTGCAGTAGTGACATACCCTCCCGGATTATATCTTAAATCGAGGATAATGTCATCGACAGGTTGTACGGCAAGGCTGTTGAATAGTTCTTTCAGCTTTTCCGTATCGTTATTGCCAAACTCATTATACATTATATAGGCAACTTTTTTGCCGCCAAAATCCGTCACCTGTGATTTGTACAGATTGTTGTTTTCTACTATTCTCGGTGATGGCATCTGTACGGTTTGCAGCGTATCGAATCCATTTTCATTGAGTTTTCCCATTGTGAAAAGGTATGCTTCCTTTGGTGATGTGATGTAAAACAGGTCGGAACTGTTTATCTTTTTGCTGTTGGCTGCAATGATGATATCACCTCTTTTAAGTCCTGCTTCATAGGCCGGAGAATTTTCCTGAGTATATAGCACTCTTATACCATAAGAACCGTTATTAGCTCTTACCATAGTACCCTCAAACCCGAAAGTTGGTGTTTGCGAAGTGCTTCTTGCTGATACATACACAGAGTCGATATGCGAGAAAGTAGCTCCTGATTTCTTATCTTTTGATGAAACGGCAGAATTTAGAAAATCGCTTGGCTTTTTAAAGAAGTCTAATGATTTCTTATTCGGCATATCCTGATAATACAGATACTCCTTCTGCATGGTTTCATACATCCATGTCTGTGTAGTTATAAGTGCGTAGTATTCTCCTGAGCGGTCTTCTCCGCATGATGAAACAAGGGCGGCTGTGAGAAGTCCGCCCATTATTCCATATATAGTTTTTTTCATTTTATTATTAGTGTTGTGCATAGACAATCCGTGGTTTACTTCAGTGTAAATGAGTTTTGTCCTATCATGTTTCCATCTGCAAAGATATATACCTTGTATGTACCGGATGGCATGAATTCTTCTACATCCCAATATACCGTAACAGTCTGTTCCTCACCGGTATATTCTATCATCTTCTTTATTGAATATGAGATGTTTCTGTCTTCGTAAGCAAATGTGTTTGAAGCACTTTTCGTAAGAACTTCGTTATCCGGTTTTGCTATTCTGACATAGACGGTTTTGTTTCCGGTCTTTGCTGTGATGTTCTTTACTATAGTGAATGAAATAGCAAGTTTCTTTACATCTTTTGCTTTTATTGCTTCGCGGTTGCGTCTGTTTAGTGGTTCTGTAACTATGTTGGTTGCATCTAATTGTGATGCAAGTGTTACCTTTTCGTTCAGTGATTCTTTTTCTTTCGACAGGTTAGTGATTTGTCGTGTAGCTGCACTATATTTGCTCTTTACCTCTCTGTTCTCTTCCTTAAGTGCTGCATTTATCTTATTAAGTGAGTCTATCTGCATGACATAGCTTCTCAGAACGGCTCTTACAGTTTTCAGCTCTTTCTTCAGCCTCATGATTTCTGCAGCATTGCTCGATTTAACCTGACGCAACTCTTCAAGCAGTCTTTGTGTCTTCAGTTTTTCACTTTCCAACTTTTCTCTCAGTGAGTCATTGTTTATTTGGATTTGGAGTTCGTCGTATTGTGTAGCAAAGGTGCTGTACTCATTTTCCATTTCCATTTTCTCTACAGCAAAGAGTTCAGACATCTCTTTGTTCTGTTGCATCTGATGAATTGCAAAGAATGATACACCGGCTATGATTATAGCAAGAACTACTATTATAATTATCAGAGATTTATTTTTATTCATACTTTTGTTTATTTGTAATACTGCGCAAAAATACAATATTTAGTCAAGATGTACGACTTTAATCACCAAAAAAAATATAATAATACTTCTATTCAAAGATAACTTTCTGTATCGGGTCTGTTGTCCAGCGGCGGAAGGTGAGGGTAGGGTATAGATCTTTTCCTTCTTTATCTATCCATTCGTTTAGAGAATTTGCTGCTGTTTGGTATTCTTCTGCTGTGTCTTGGTAGAATGAGATGCCTTTGAGTAATGAAGATGGGGCATCAATTTTTATATCATTTGATTCATATGATTTAGGCATTATGCAGTTA
>NZ_DXVR01000029.1:0-30539 GCF_019417265.1 Bacteroides sp. | reverse complement strand
TCCTAATAATACTCCATTTCATTTACTTCTTTGAAGATGTGAAAATGAAATGGAGTATGTTTTTTTATAAAGAAAATAATATTTTTTGTCATTTTATATAAGCATAAACGACGATGGTATAAGGTGGATAGTACGTATTAATAATGATGTATCGACAGTACGGATGTTCTTGTAAAAGCAATGGTCAATATCATACTCATAAATGGTTTATATGATATAATCTGCCAAATCCTCTAAATTTTATGAGATTTGGCAAATTATGTGGATTATTTGTATTATATTTGTGAAAATAAAATTCAATACTTATGATAATCGGACGAAAAGAAGAGCAAAGAATATTACTTTCGGCAGCTCAGTCGGAATATTCGGAACTGATTGCTGTTTATGGTCGTAGGCGCGTAGGTAAGACATACCTTATCCGTGAAACTTTTGGCTATAAATTTACATTCCAGCATACAGGCTTGGCCAACGCTAAGACAAAAGATCAGCTGTTTAGTTTTGCCATTTCACTTCGTGATGCGGGTTACGACGATTGCCCCACACCGCAATCGTGGTTGGAGGCATTCAGTCTGTTATCTCACTTCTTGAAAAACTCGACAGATGAGAAGAAGATTATTTTTCTTGACGAACTTCCGTGGATGGATACTTCCCGTTCAAATTTCATTTCAGCGTTTGAACACTTCTGGAACGGTTGGGCATCAGCTCGCAAGGATATTGTTTTGATTATATGCGGGTCAGCCACATCGTGGATTATCAATAAGGTGATTAATGACCATGGAGGGCTTCATAATCGTGTGACGCAACGTATTGCCCTTCAACCGTTTACTTTGAAAGAGTGTGAGATGTTTGTCAAAAGCAAGGGGCTTGAAATGAACCGATACCAAATAGCTGAGTGCTATATGGTATTGGGTGGCATACCGTTTTATTGGAACTTGCTTGAAAGAGGGCTTGGTCTTGCCCAAAATATCGATAAGATTTTCTTTGCCAGAAATGGAAAATTGGCAAATGAATTTAATCTGCTTTATGCTTCTTTGTTTAAGTCGCCTGAACAATACATAGATGTCGTAACAGCACTTGGCAGGAAAAAGGTCGGTATGACTCGTGAAGAGATTATAACTGCAATCGGCAAACCGAGTAACGGCGCATTGAGTAAAGTACTCGATGAGTTGGAATATTGCGGATTTATAAGGAAATACAGTGGCTATGGTAAAAAGACAAAGCAGGCAATTTATCAATTGGTAGATAATTATACGCTCTTTTATTTCAAGTTTATCCGGGAAAACAAGAACAATGATGAGCATTTCTGGTCAGTGTCCATCGATTCTGCAACGCATCGTGCGTGGAGTGGTTTGGCTTTTGAGCGCCTATGTATGGCTCATACGCAGCAAATCAAGGCCGGATTGGGCATTTCAGGTGTATTGAGCAATATCTACTCTTGGCGAAAAGAGGCAGATGAAAATGGCGAAGGAGCACAAATTGATTTGTTGATAGACCGTAATGACCAGGTGGTAAATATCTGCGAAATGAAATACTCTTTGTCGGAATTTTCTATCGATGCAGAATATGAGCGCAATCTCCGCAACAAAAAAAGCTCATTCATCGAGGCTACAAATACCCACAAGGCTGTACACCTTACTATGGTAACTACTTACGGAATTCGTCATAACTCTCACTCCGGAATAGTGCAAAGCGAGATAACATTAGAGGATTTGTTTGCTTAGTAGTAGTAGAAATGTACTCCATTTTGCTTGTTTCTGTGAAGGATGTGAAAGTGAAATGGAGTATGTTTTTTTATGAATAAAATAATATACTTTGTTGTTTTATTCCGGGAGAAGCGTTTGGTGGAAGGAAAAATCAGGCAAAATCCGCTCTGTTACATTGCCGTGTCGTAATTAATGACTAACTTTGTATGATAACTTATTTCGAATAAAAAACATGTCCGAAACCCAGCTATTGTCCGATATATTGAATGGTTCTCCATGTGCGGAGCTTTTGCGCCTGCGCAACAGGGAGATTATCATATTGTTTCTATATGAAACTTTTTATAAGCATAGGGAACCTGTGGCTTATGATTCATTGAAGATGCGACTTTCCGATTACCTTTCATCCATCAATTTGGAGAATGATGAGGAAAATGATATAAATGTGTTCGACTCGTACGACGAGAAAGCATACAAGTATATTCAGAAATGGACGGACAAAGGTTTTCTCCGTAATTATCAGGAAGAAAGCGGAGAGGTGTTTTACGAGCTTTCGTCATATTCCAGCAAGGTGATAGACTGGCTTCTCAGTCTGAAGAAGGATGAGTTCGTTGGAACTGAGTCAAAGTTTATGAACCTTTACGGACAGATAAAGGAACTTGTAGAGTTTACCAACGAGGACCCTGAAGAACGTATCCGTATGCTGGAACAGAGAAAGATGGAGATAGAACATCAGATTCAGAGCCTTAGGGCAGGAGAGTCTGCCATGGTCTATGAGGAGTATCAGGTACTTCCGCGTTTCCGCGACATTACACGTACGGCAAAGGAACTTCTTTCCGACTTCAAGGAGGTGGAAGACAATTTCAAGTCCATCACAAAATCCATATATCAGAAACACGCAGAGGGAGATGTGTCGAAAGGCGATATCCTTGGATATACGTTCGACGCGCTTGACAAACTTCAGGAGAGTTCGCAGGGGAAAAGTTTCTATGCTTTCTGGGATTTCCTTATGACACCGTCCATGCAGGATGCATGGGACAATATGGTGGATGATTTGTATCATTCCATAGATCCGTCGCAGATACGTCAGGAAGATATGTTCCTGAAAAACATGAAACAGTATCTCTATAACAGCGGAAAAAAGGTATATCAGGCAAACGACAAGATGGCTGAAAAATTGAGCCGTATCATCTGCGAAAACAATAACTCTCAGTCGGCTGCATCGAAACGTGTGATTCAGGACATACAGTCGGTACTTCTTCAGTTGGCAAGCCGGAATATAAAACCAGATGTGTCGTTTGAACTGGAGACAATGCCGGAAATTTCCATGCCTATAGAGAGAAAACTTACTCTTGAAAAGACTGATGATGTGGACTACAACAATGTGATAGAAATAGCCAGTGCGGACATTTCAGAGGCAGAACATGCGGATAAACTGTTTGTAAGTCACGGTGTTGACCGCGCTATATTGAAACAGAGAATACACGATTCGCTTAAACGTTGCAAGCAGGTTTCTCTGTCCGATGTGGTAGAGGAGAGTGGAGGTCTGGAGAAAGGACTGGCAGAGCTGTTCGGATATATCAGTGTGATACGCGGGTTCAGGCATACTATCAATCCCGACCGCACACAGGTCATACCGTTTAACAGCGAGTTGAAAAAATCAATTGTAATACCGGAAATTATTATCTTAAAATGAATATAGATTCTATAATAGCACCTTACGGACGTACCGTTGTACGCCTGCTTAAAGGTCCCGTTGAAGTGACGGACACTAACGCATGGGAGGACATCCTGAACTATCAGTCGGAGATAAACAAGTATCTCATGAACATAGGTATAGAGCTGATAGTAAAACGAGACGAAGGTTTTGCATATATCAAGCAGATAGTGGACGATGAGGACAGGACTACAGGACTTATTCCCCGTCAGCAGCTTGGTTTCGAGATATCAGTCATTCTGGTAATTCTCAGACAGATGCTTGAAGAGTTCGACAGCAATATGGATGAACTTTATTCCACAGAGTGTTTTGTCAGTGCCGACGAGCTGAGGGAACGAATAGAGATATTCCTTCCTGAGCGTTTCAACAGAGTTAAGCTTCTCAGCGAGATAGACACCTATATCAACCGTATTGTGTCGCTGGGATATCTGAAACTGATAAAGCGCGACAATGTGAATACATATCAGATTCACAGAATAATAAAAGAGAAAGTAACATTGGACAAACTACAAGAATTTAAGGATAAACTGCAAGAATATGTTGAGTCTGTTTAGTACCGGTTCCGATACGTCGGGATTTCGTCTGAAATACATGGAGATATATAACTGGGGAACATTTCACGAAAGAATTTTCCGTATGGAACCCCAGGGAAACAATGCACTGCTTACGGGAGCAAACGCTTCGGGAAAGAGTACCATAATAGATGCTCTCCTGACGCTGATGGTGCCTGCCAAGAAGGACAGGTTCTACAATCAGTCGTCGGGAGTGGAGAAGAAAGGTAACCGAACAGAGGAGACATACGTTTTGGGTAATTACGGAAACATACAGCGTGACGGCGAAAGCGGTGCCAGCACACAGTCATTGCGCGACCATTCTGCATACTCTGTGCTTCTTGCTACTTTTACCAATACCGATACCCGTGTGGTTACTGTGTTTCAGGTTCGCTGGTTCTCCGGCGGTGAGTTGAGGCGTACCTTCGGTCTGGCCCACTGCGAACTGGATATAAAGACCGACTTCCAGCCATTCGACGGCAAGGGTATGTGGCGTCGCCGTCTGGAAAGCTCGCATAAGGGAAACCGTACTATGGTGGAATTTTTTGAAGGACCTGTAGGTTATGCCGACCGTATCACACAGCTTTTCGGTATGCGTTCCGTAAAGGCTCTTTCACTGTTCAATCAGATTGTGGGTGTGAAGGTGCTCGACGACCTGGACGACTTTATCCGTACCAATATGCTTGAAGAACAGAATGCTGAGTCGCAGTACAAAATGCTGAAGGACAGTTTCAAGACTCTGATGGAGGCGAAGACCAATATCGAAAAGGCAGGAAAACAGATAGAGTTGCTTACACCTATATCAGAATATGCGGACGAAATAAAAGAATATGCCCAGAAAATAAAGCAGCTTTCCATGGACAGGGAAAGCATTGACTACTGGTTTGCCCGTAAGACTATAGAACTGGGTAAGGAACGTGTTGATTCTTTGGAACAGGAGCAGGAACGTCTTGAGAAAGAGGAAAAGAAACTCCGTGACGACGAGGACAGAATGCGTCAGGACGAACGTTCCATAGCCCTTGCCATAGAGAATGATGAGGTGGGCAGGAAGATAAAGGAAATGGAGCAGGAGATCAAGCGCCTGGAAGAACTCCGTGACGAACGTGTATCGCGTATGGATGAATATAACGCAGTGGCATCAGTCCTGTCGCTCAATACTGACCCTGACAAGGATACTTTCATAAGTCAGCGTGATTCAGTAGCCGGACGTCTGGAAATCATGAATGTCGGTATAGAGCAGAAAATCAGAGGAACTATAACTTTCGAAAACGAAAGAAAAGGAATTACTTTGAATATTGATGAGTATATCAAGACTATTGAATCTCTGAAGAAGAACAAGAACAATATTTCCGGACGTGAATCAGAAATACGCGAAATGATTCTTGAACATACCGGAGCCACTAAGGACGAGATACCTTTCATCGGTGAGCTGATAAGGGTAAATCCTGCGGAAATGGAGTGGGAGGGTGCCATTGAGAAAATCCTTCACAATTTTGCATTGCATTTGCTTGTGCCTGACCAGTATTATCATGAGGTAAACAAGTTCTTGAATTCCAGTGACCTGAAAGGAAGGATTACTTATTACCGCTATCGTACTTACAACTCGCTTGCAGGTATGGAAACATTTACAGCTGACGATGCCAGACTGCTCGACAAGATAGAAATACGTCCCGACTCTGAATATGAGGAGTGGATACGCGATACCATATTCAATAAATACAACTATGCGTGCGTGGAAAATCTTGAGGAGTTCGAACGCTATCAGGAAAAGGCTGTTACGCGTGAGGGACTGATAAAGTTCTCGCACGACAGGCATGAGAAGGATGACCGTCCTCAGGTAGTGAGCAAGGCAAATTATATCCTCGGATGGGATAACCAGGACAAGATAGCCCTGCTGCAACATGAGATAAAGGAACTTCGGCAGAAAGACATCGAGCTGATGGCTAAGCTGAATGATATAAACTCCGAGAAACAGAAACTCCAGTATGATTACGACATGAGCAAGAAACTGGTGGATATGTTCAAGGATTTCGATGCCGTAAACTGGAAGGAATACGCAACACGTCTGCAGGAGAAACTTTCCGACAAAGCAGAGCTGGAGAAGAACAACAATACTATACAGGCTCTGCAGAAACAGTTGGAGCAGGTGCGTCAGGCAATACGCAAGATTTCTCTTGAGGAAATACGCGATAAAGTCAGTCAGATTTCTGATATAAAATCCAAGATAAAGGAAACAAAATACGAGATGGAGGAATGTCAGAAGGCTGTTTTATCAATGCGCTCTATTTTGTTGTCCGATTTTGAGCAGGCTTACGAAGAACTGAGAAACTGTACATACGATGACCTGGACAAGGAGTATAAGTCATTCATCAGCCGCAATGACCGCGAACGTAACAAACTGTTCAATAAGAAACGCGATGCAGAGGACAAGGCGAAGAATCATATCCGCGATTTCAAATATCCTTCGGAATATATTACAGAAAAGTTCAAGGACTGGCGTTCGGACGTTAATGCCATGCCTGAAGCGGAAAATATTGACTTGATAGACGAGTATCAGGAAATGTTGCACCGCTTGCAGAAAGAAAACCTGCCGAAATACGAAAAGCAGTTTGACAACTATCTGCAGAAAACGCTTACAGACAAGGTGGGTGACTTCCGTATGTTCTTCATCAACTGGAAGAGTGCGATAGATGACAATATCCGAATGCTGAACGAATCGCTCCACGGTATTGATTACCGCAAGCAGCCTGCTACTTACATTCAGCTGGTTATGCAGACCAGGATAAATGAAGAAGTCAGAGAGTTCCGCCGTCTGATGGATGAGGCTATGCCTAATGTGCAGAAAATCAATTCCACTATAGATGGGCGAAAGATTCATTTCCGTGACCATATCCAGCCATTCATGGAACGTCTGGAAAATGAGGATTGGAGAAACAGGGTGATGGATGTGCGTTCATGGTTCACTTATAAGGCTGAGGAATTCAACCGCAATACAGGAAATAAGGAAACCACATACGAAAACATGGGACACTTGTCGGGAGGAGAGAAAGCTCAGCTTACTTATACCATCTTGGGCTCTGCTATTGCATACCAGTTCGGATTGACAAAAAGCGGAATGCAAGACAATTCGTTCCGTTTCATAGCCATTGATGAGGCCTTCAAGGCACAGGATGAGGATAAGGCACGCTATCTGATAGATCTTTGCAAACAGCTCCATCTGCAGCTTCTTGTGGTTACTCCTAACGATAATATACATATCGTAGAGAACGATATCTCGTATGTTTATTTCGTCGAGCGTAAGGAAGAAAAGACCTCATGGCTCTACAGTATGCCTATAGAGCAGTGGAGGGCAGAGAATAATCCGGGAACATTGTTTTAATACTATATAGCCTATGGTAACTCCTGAAGAAATTAGAAAGAAAGCACTGGCCAAATATTCTTCCTTTCTGAAATATGAGTTTATCTCTAAGGAAGAGGAGTTTCTCCCACTTGTGATAAGATGTGACAAGTCGATTGATTTTGTATCATTGAAAGAACTTGAAAAAGGAATGACAAGTTTGTTTTTAGCTTCTAAAAAGAATAAAGGTTACGGATATGATTATAAAGAAGTAGAGCGAAACACGAAGCTTTTCGGAAAGCAAAGTGTCCCTCTCAAAGTATTTTTCGTTACTGAGTCTGATTTCCTTAAGTTTATCGGAATGGATGAACACACAGATACGTTCCGTAAAGTTATGGAAATTACTGTTCAGGAGTTTCCTGAGCTTAGAGAAACATTGGTGAAACATCATTCCTTGGCGGTAAAATATCTTGACGAATGGGCGCAGATAATGAAGGTTTGCCGTTTCTTTCGTTTGAATCCAAAACCAGATAAGTTTGTCAGAGAACTGAATATAGGTGTGCATACCAAGTTTGTGGAGGGAAGTAAGGATATTTTACGTCCTTTGCTTGACGTGATAGTGGGAGATGATGTGAATACTGAAGCCAAGACATTTTTCGGCCGTTTTAATCTGAAGGAAGGTGACCCGGAAGTTGCTTTCCGCATAACAGACAGTGAACTGTGTATGAGGTATATGTCAGGTTTTACTTATAATAAAGTGTTTGTGTGTGAGTTTGCACGTTTCAATATTCCGGTAAGGAATGTAATAATTGTGGAGAACAAGCATAACATGACAAAGGTGATTGAGCTTATCCAGGAAATGAAAGATACGCTTGTAGTATG
The DNA here is from genome assembly GCF_019417265.1 of Bacteroides sp. Lineage (GTDB taxonomy): Bacteria > Bacteroidota > Bacteroidia > Bacteroidales > Bacteroidaceae > Phocaeicola. Next base: position 22,352 of record NZ_DXVR01000029.1, on the reverse strand, counting down.
GGGATGCGGATATCAGGCAACAGTACTGAAGGATGTGGCATGGCTCAATGATGTCAATCTTTATTACTGGGGAGACATTGATGCACAGGGGTATGAGATTATGGCAAACGTAAGAAAACATTTTCCTCACACTGTCAGTATTATGATGGATAGGGAAGCTCTGTCTGTTCATCCTGTATGTGTTAAGGGAACAGACAGCAGGATTAAAAAAACGCTTGAACTGTTGGGAGATGAAAATGAAATTTATAACTTTGTGAAAGAGGCCGGTCTCAGGTTCGAGCAGGAACTTCTGCCTGAGCGTTATGTGGAGAATTGCCTCACAAGGTTAATCTGACTAAAATTTATAGCTTATGGAAATTGTACACGACGAAGCAAAGAAACAGTTTAAGGTAGAAGTGGACGGTTATACCGCTCACGTAGCTTATCAGCTGACTGAAGATGGTGGTCTTGATATCCGACACACCATAGTGCCGGAAGAAATAGGCGGACGCGGAATAGCATCAGCACTTGTAAAGGCGGCATACGATTATGCACGCTGCAAATGTCTGAAACCGATAGCTACATGTGCATATGCCGTAGTATGGTTACAGCGTCATCCGGAATATCAGGGCGATGTTAGTTGTGATTATGGTGGTAAGGGTACTTGCGCAGTCTGAATGATTGCGCAATATAATGTTTAAATCATATGGTTTGATTTTAACCATTTCTTTCCCGGAGGTGTAAGACACCATATCAGGAATATTACACAAGGTAGTCCTATGGCTGATAAAACAAATACTGCTTCCATTATTTTTCTTCCTTTTTATTACTTAATACTAAACCGGCTAAGAGTGTGGAGCAAGCTACTAATAAACCTAAGACATATATTAATAGTTTGCTTTCGCCCAAATCTTTAAATAAAGATGCTATTACTATACCTGTCAACACATATTTTGAAACATCTATAAGATAGGTTCCTAACTTCTCTTTCCATATATGTATTATATTTTAATATAAAGACAAAAATAAAAAACATCTGTCAACTTTGCAAATTCTTTGTAGAATAGTTAATTATCTTCTATTACAATACCCATCTTCTTCATCAGGAAGTACGCATTCATATTTTGGGCTATACCTTCACGCATTTTGTAACTGAAGTATAGCTCATTGTTTTTTATGTCAGCTTCAAAGCAGTAATTCCTTATCTGGTCAGGGAAGTATTTCACCAGTTCACCAAGCAGCAGGTCGTGAGTGGCTATTATACCGTTTGTCTTTAGAGTCATGAACTGGCGTATAAGGCTGAATGAGCCTTTCTGCTTGTCCGTAGAATTTGTTCCTTTAAGTATCTCGTCGAGGATGATAAACAGCTCCTCTCCATTATTAAGCATATCTATAATTCTTTTCAGACGTTTTAGTTCGGCAAAAAAATAAGATTCATTGTCGCTCAGTGAGTCTGATGTGCGCAGACTTGTTATCAGCTGTGCAGGATGGATTTTCATTCTTTTGCAGCATGATGGAGCACCTATACATGCCAGCAGATAGTTTACGCCTATTGTTCTTAGATATGTACTCTTTCCGGCCATATTTGCTCCGGTAATAATCAGAAAATATGGTCTTGATGGAATCAGAGCATTATTCTTTACACATTGTTCTTTAGGCATTAGCGGATGTCCGAGTTTTTCTGCATCATAACAGAAAGGAGTATCTGTAATTTCTGCGAACTGATAATCCGGATGATTGTATGCGAATGTACCCAATGAACAAAGAGCGTCTATTTCTCCAACAGCTTCCAGCCAACCGGATAGATATTTCCCATATCTGTCCTTCCATGCCTCAATGCGTATCATCTGGCGTAATTGGAAGAACATACTTCCTTCTAATATAACGTATAGAATCTGATTGTTTCGCAAGTCAAGTCTGTCCAGTTCCTTTGTAAGTGCATTCAGCGCATCGGCAGGTGATTTCCCGTCTATCTCCAGTCGTTTTACAAGATCTTTTATACCCTCTGCATTCCATTCTTCATTTTGTGCCAATGTTATCAGACGGGCGTATGTGCTTAGTGTTTTAAGCTTTTTGCCATACTCCTCCTGAAGTGCTGTCGCACGTTTTATAACACTGAAACTGAGTATCACGAATACGGAGAAAACCAGCCCGAACCATGACATGGATATTATATTGGCCAGTCCGCATACCAATAGTATTATGTTTACGGATGGTATCAGCCATAGCAGAATTCTTGCCCAAGTGGATTTAGTGAAAGAACTTTCTGTTGCGGCCCATTTTTGTATGTCGTTGTCATCACTGTCTGCACTTCTGTTTATCAGTCCTGTAATGGCAAATTTCAGTCTGAAATCATTTCTTGTAGAAAGATCTTTTATGCAATTCTGTCTGTTCTCTATATCTTTCTTTGTGCGTAGATGATTATTCATCCAGTCTGCCAAAGTCTTTTTTCCGATGTGTGTACAAGTACGGTTTATGGCTTGAAATAGCGATTTGCGACCAAATATGTCGAGGTCGAATGAATATAGATGTTTTGGATTGGAAAACTCTTTTCCATCGTCAAAAACAGAGTAGTCATTATCCAGTCCTTTCAGTTCCTTTTTCAGGATATCGGCCTTTACTTCAAGCCATTGTTTGCGCATGAAGAAACTGTTGTGCACCTTTATCATTATAAGAAAAGGAATAAGAGTACAGCAAACCCCGATTATGATAGTCTGCGCACTGTAACTCCATAAAGCGATGACTGTAGATATACAGCCTACGAAGAGAAGTATCCTTATAATACTTATGTATAATATGGTTTTGTTTACCTTGTTCAGATTCAGATTTGTGTCCGATAAATTTGTGTTATACCATTCCTGCGGTTTCATGATTCTTGTTTTTGTTTTGCTTGCGAAGATAATAAAGTTTTGAAACTCCGTTTGCTTTATGTAGTGAATTTCATTTATTTTGTGATGTAATATAAATCAAAGTTAAGAAATGAGGTTCAGAATAGAGAGAATGACGGAAGGTGAATACCGGAGTCTGAATATTGATTATGGATTTTACAATACTCCGGTAGGAGAACTTCTGGTGGCATCAACATCACGTGGTATTTGCTGCATAGAGTTTGCCGATGACCGGAATGAGGCTTTGCAACTGCTTTGCAAGAGGTTTGCAAAATCCTTTCAACAGATGTGCCGTACAGAATTCCATGATTTAGTCTTACGTTTTCTCTGTGAAGATGGACATCTGTTTTCAGATGAAATTGTCTTACATCTGTATGGTACGGATTTTCAGATAAATGTTTGGAGAGCCTTACTTGAAATTCCGCTTGGAGAAACTTCTACTTATAGTGAGGTGGCAATGGCTATAAATAATCCGCGTGCATTGCGTGCTGTCGGAACAGCAATAGGCAGAAATCCGGTAGCTTTGATTATTCCGTGTCATAGGGTATTGCGTTCCGATGGCGGAATTGGAGGATATTACTGGGGAATAGAGAAGAAGAAAATGCTTTTGGAGTGGGAGATTTGTTGTAGGAATAAAAAAATAAGAAGCTAAGCTTTTGACTTAACTCCTTGATAATCAGCTGTCGGGATGACAAGATTCGAACTTGCGACCACGCGCCCCCCAGACGCGTACTCTAACCGGGCTGAGCTACATCCCGAATGCAAATGCAAAGGTAGTGCTTTTTTTATAATTACCAAATAATTAAAGCCCTTGTTTGTTTGCGTCTGATAATAGAAAATGGTTATCCCATTGTTTCACAATAAAAGTCGAGACTTTCGAAAATTTCTTCTTTAGAAACAGTCTGGTTTATATTTATTTCTCCAATATTGCCCAGTAAAGTGAAATTTATAGAGTCTGACGATTCATTCTTTTTATCGTGTGTCATGAATTCATAAAGCTTTTCATAATCTTTGCATGAGAAATGAAGCTTTCCGTAATGTCCCTTAATGAAGGTTGTGGTTTTCCACAGTATGTCTTTAGGAAATCCGGATTTGATGTGTGAAAGGTATAGTTCACTTACCAATCCCCATGCTACTGCATATCCGTGCAAGGAAGGATGTTCACTCTGCAATGAGAAACTTTCGAGTGCATGACCTATGGTGTGTCCGAGATTTAAAGATTTCCTGATGCCTTTCTCGCAAGGGTCCTGTTCTACCACTTTCTCTTTTATGGCTACTGATTTTGCTATCATCTGCTGAAGCAAATCGTAATTTATATCATTGCAAAAATCGAATTTTATGAGTTCCTTCCAGTTTTCTTGATTGCTGATAAGTCCGTGTTTAAGCATTTCTGCATATCCTGACATAATATTTTCATTGTCAAGTGTTTTAAGGAACTCGCTGTCTATAATAACTTCTGATGCAGGGGCAAATGCTCCTATCTCATTTTTCAGTCCGTTGAAGTTGATGCCTGTTTTTCCTCCTACAGCTGCATCAACCATAGAGAGCAGTGTAGTTGGGATGTTAATGAAAGGAATACCTCTTTTAAAAGTTGCAGCCGCAAATCCTCCGAGGTCGGTAACCATTCCTCCACCTAGATTAATCATTAAAGAGTGTCTTGTAGCACCGCTGTTGCTCAGTTTGAGCCATACTGAAGACAGTGTCTCAAGAGTTTTGTTTATATCTTCTACACCTATAGTTATATGGGTGGCATTTTTAATAGCACTGATATTTTCTATTACAGGCAGACAATTCCTGTATGTATTATTGTCGGTAAGTATGAATAACTTATCATACTTGTGAGATGATATAACCTTTTCGAGGTCATTACATAAATTATTGCAGATTATAACTTCCTGTTTACTCATATTTGTACTGTTTTGTTGGCAAAAGTAGAAAAAAAGTTAGAAAGATACTTCTTTACGCTTACAAATAATTAATTTTGTATCTTGAAATTTAAACTAAATGATAAATAAAATATGAAAGGTCTTTTTCCAACTTCTTTCCGTATTCTTGGATATGCTCTTTTGGTGCTATCCGTTTTTGTTCCTATGCTGATGTATATGTTCGGTATGGTACAGACAGATTCAAGTCTTATTTTAGTTAAACTTGGTTCTAAATCTGTTATATGGATTTCTCTGTTCTTTATATTTTTTGCAAAGGCGGATGATGAAGATGAAGTGACATCCTCTCTTCGTGTCAAAGCCATGAAGTTTGCTCTGATAGTATTGGGGATATATTATCTCGTAGCCCTTGCCATTGCAGCAGTAGAATTGAATTATCAACGCGCTGATAATTCTATCGGTATTTTCTATATGGTAATGAATGTTATATGCTTTGAATTTTTGCAGCAAAAACTTAAAATAGAGAAAAGATTTAATAGAAAAAGCTAAAAAAACGAATCACTTTTAAACTTTTGCTTGATATTACTATCATATGCATATTGAAATTGATTTATTAAAGTATGGAATGATAGTTTTTTGACTATGAAAATTAGGGTTTTGTGTTTTTTGATAGGAGTATTTACTCCTTTGTTAATCTTCTCTCAGGGAAGAACTTCTAAGGGAACTGTTTCGGGGACGGTAGTAGATGCGGATGACAAAATGCCGGTCATGCAGGCTACAGTTCAAGTATTGTCGCCTAAAGACAGTACCATGATTACAGGAAATATCACAGATTTAGATGGAAAGTTTTCGCTAAGTGCCAAGTTCGGCAAGTATTTGCTTAAAGTCTCTTTCGTCGGTTATAAGCCTGTTTATAAGGATATTGAACTGACAAGACAGAAACCTAAGTTGGGAGTGGGCAGTATAGAACTGTCCTCTGATGCGATTATGCTTGAAGGAGCTGTAATTGTAGCTCAGGCACCTGAGGTTACAGCTGTGGCAGATACATTGGTCTATAATTCATCGGCATATCGCGTTCCTGAGGGTTCGGCTCTCGAAGAACTTGTAAAGAAACTGCCTGGCGCGGAAATTGATGATGATGGAAAGATAACCATTAACGGTAAGGAGATTACAAAAATCATGATAGACGGTAAGGAATTCTTTGCCGATGATCCTAATATTGCTCTGAAAAATCTTCCGGTTAATATAATTGACAAATTGCGTGCGTACGATAAACAGTCGGACATGGCCAAAGCTACAGGAATACAGGATGGTGAAGAGGAAACGGTGCTCGACCTGAGTGTAAAACCCGGTATGAATAAAGGATGGTTCGGTAATGCCGATGTGGCAGGAGGTACACACGACAGATATAGTGCAAAAGTGCTTGCCAATCATTTTTATGATGGTAAACAGTTTACGCTAATCGCTTCGTCCAATAATGTCAACGACAATGGATTTCCCGGTGGGGGAGGTGGAGGCGGTTGGAGACGCCAGAATGGTCTTAACACTATACACATGGCCGGATTCAACTTCGCTACTGAAACTGAGAAGTGGAAGAATAACGGTAGTGTAAATTTCAATCTGAAGAATTCTGACATCAGAAGCAAGACTGCATCCGAAACTTTCGTATCCAGTACTTCGAGTTCGTTTACAAATGCAAAGAATATGCAGGACAACAGAAATCTGAATCTTACTGCTGACTTCAGAATTGAATGGAATCCTGATATTACTACAATGGTACTTTTCCTTCCGAGAATCCAGTACGGAGACACTGATAATGGAACAAAATCGAACACTTATACCTTTAATCAGGATCCTGTGTATTCTACAGACGAACTTATAGACGCTGATGAACAGGACAAACTTACAGAACTTGTTCCTGAAGAGAATATAATAAATACAATCATCAGAAACAGTCTTTCGCGTTCCAATTCTTTCACTCACGGAGCCTCTTTGATGTATAACAAGCGTTTGGGTAAGACCGGCAGAAATATTACTCTTCGTGGATATTACAATTATACAGATAGTAAATCTGAACAGTTCTCTACATCCGAAACCAATTACTTCCAGAAATCACCGGAAGAACAGTTGGAGATTCTGAACCGTTATATCACTACTCCGACAAAGAGTTACAATTACAGTGCGAGACTATCTTACAGCGAGCCTATAAGGAAAAATATGTTCTTGCAGTTCAGCTATAATTTCCAGTATAAGAGAAATCAGTCTGACAATTCCACATACGATATGCCAAACGGATGGACTGTACCGCAGGGACTTGCCGGAAATACTGACGGTGTATATAATAATGACTTGAGTAAGAGTGCAGTATATGATTATTATAACCATCAGGTAGACTTGTCGTACAGATGGATTACAGAAAAGTCTCAATTTAATTTGGGAGTTTCTTTACAGCCTCAGCATACAGAACTTGATTATAAGAAAGGCGATTTGGATACAGTAAGTGTGCGTAAGGTCTTTAATTTTACTCCTACATTGGACTTCAGATATAAATTCTCCAAAACAAGCCAGTTGAGAATCGATTATCGCGGACGAAGCTCTCAACCAGGTATGACCGTTTTGCTGCCTATCGAGGATAATACAGACCCGCTTAACATAAAGCAGGGTAATCCTAATCTGAAGCCGGCTTTTACCAATACATTGCGTGTGCACTATAATACATTTAATGTTGATACTCAGAGAGGATGTATGAGCTATATATCATATAATAATACTCTGAACAGTATTAGCAACAGAAAAACCTATAACGAAACTACCGGTGGATACATTACAAGGCCTGAGAATATAAACGGCAACTGGAATATATTTGGAATGGTGGGTGGAAATATAGCTCTTAAGAACAAGAAATACACCATAAATACATTTACTACTACCAGATACAGCAATATGGTAAGCTATATCAGCAGTAAAGAAATAACTACAAATTCGGACAAGAATGTTACCAAACAGTTGAATTTGGGTGAAAGACTCAGAGGTACTTACAGGTCCGACTGGTGGGAAGTTTCTTTGAACGGTTCTATAAATTACATGCATTCCAGAAACAGCTACCAGGCGTCAAGCAATATGGACACTTATCAGTTCTCATATGGCGCAAGTACGAATATCAATCTGCCGTGGAATATGTCGATTTCTACAGACCTTTCGCAGAATTCAAGACGAGGCTACACCGATGAGTCTATGAACCGTGACGAACTGTTATGGAATGCCCAGATATCACAGAACTTCCTGAAAGGAAATGCTGCAACAGTCAGCATCCAGTTCTATGATATCCTTCAGAATCAGAGCAACATCAGCCGTGTGATATCAGCTGCTATGCGTTCCGATTCGGAATATAATGCCATCTACAGCTATTGTATGGTGCATTTTATTTATCGTCTTAATCTTTTCGGAGGAAAGCAGGGAGGACGTCCTATGGGAGGTCCTGGATTTGGTCCTCCGGGACACGGCCCTGGATTTGGCCACAGAAGATAACATAGTCATACAATACAGACTGCATATGTCATTTATCTGATGTATGCAGTTTTTTTATTACAATATACTGAAATCAGGCCCATAATAAAATAAAAAAACGTATATTTGTTTTTGACCTGAATGTAATATGATTATGAATGATATATTTTTTACTTTCTTTTATTTCACTTACGGGCTGCTGATATTCTCTACAGTGGTATTTGTTGTCCTTGACAATAGAAATCCGGTCAAGACTATGGCATGGATACTGCTCCTTCTTTTTTTGCCAGGTGTGGGACTGATTCTGTATTTTTTCCTTGGCAGAAGCAACAGACATGAAAGACTTATAAGCAGAAAAGGATATTCACGTCTTATTAAGCGCCCTATGGCTGAATATCAGTTGCAGGAATCGCTGAATATAGACTCAGGCAAATCCGTGATAATGTCACTGTTCAGAAATGTAAACGGCGCTCTCCCTTTTGAAGGAAACAGTGTGGAATTGTTTACGGACGCAAAATCAATGCTTCTCTCCTTGATAAAATCAATCCAATCAGCAAAGCATCATGTGCACATCGAGTTTTACATCTTTGAGGATGACCCTGTAGGCCGTTTGCTTAGAGATGTTCTTGTCGATAAGGCCAAAGAAGGGGTTAAGGTAAGAGTCCTGTATGACGATGTAGGCTGCTGGAAAGTAGACAAGGAATTCTATGAATATATGCTTTGCGAAGGTATAGAAGTCCAGGGTTTCCTTAAAGTAAGGTTTCCGGTTTTTACGTCGAAGGTAAACTATAGAAATCACAGGAAGATTGTAGTCATTGACGGAAAGATAGGTTATATAGGTGGTATGAATATAGCCAGCCGATATGTCTATGGCTTTGATTGGGGTATTTGGCGTGACACTCATGCCAAGATATCCGGTAAGGCCGTATATGGATTGCAGACAGCATTTCTGATTGACTGGTTTGCTGTGGAACGCTCATTGATTACCTCTCCGGAATATTTCCCGAAGTATATTGAAACAGAGAAATCAGATTTTATTGGTTCCAAAGTCGCTTCCTGCAGCTCTATAGCCCAGATTGTTACTTCAGACCCTGTTGGCAGATGGCGTGACATCATGCAGGGCTATGTAATGGCCATAAACAGTGCAAAGAGCTATGTTTATATTCAGACACCATATCTGTTGCCCACAGAGCCTGTTCTTACAGCTTTACAGACAGCGGCCCTCGCAGGAGTCGATGTCAGAATAATGATACCGAAGCGTGGCGATTCGTGGATAATACATAAAGGCACTATGTCATATATCGACGAAATGCTTGAGGCAGGAGTAAAGGTATATATGTACAAAAAAGGATTCCTGCATTCCAAACTTATGGTATCGGATGATGTAATATCCACAGTAGGTTCTACCAATATGGATTTCAGGAGCTTTGAACATAATTTTGAGGCCAATGCTTTCTTCTATGATAAAGAAACGGCATTGGCCATAAAGGAAATATTTTTGAAAGATATAAAGTCTTGTTTGTTGCTGACACCTAAAATATGGAACTCACGTTCAGTCAGCAGTAAGATAGCCGAATCTGTTATTCGTTTGTTTTCTCCTCTGCTGTAGTAAGTACGTCTTCTTCTTCTTTGGTATCTTTCCTGAAGAAGGAGAAGTTCACGCTGCCATAGTATCTGTGTTCTATAAAGTTTGGATGCGACTCAAAGCTCAAGTCTTTTCCATGCTCAAGAACAAACAGTCCGTCCTCTTTCAGCAAGCCAAATTTAAATATCATATCAGGGATTTCTGAAAGTCTTTCCAATGCATATGGTGGGTCGGCAAATATGAAATCAAATTTCTCGTTACATCTTTCTATGTACTTGAACACATCACCTTTCAGAACAAAACATTTGTCAGTCTTTACCTCTTTCATTATTTTGTTTATGAAAGAGAAGTGCTGCGGGTCTTTTTCTACAGAAATCACCTTGTCACAACCTCTTGAAACCAATTCTATACTTATGCTTCCTGTCCCTGCAAACAAATCCAACGCAGTAACACCATCTTCAAAATCAATATAATTGTTCAGTACGTTGAACAGATTTTCTTTGGCAAAGTCTGTTGTAGGACGTGCTTTGAAAGTGTGTGGTACGTCAAATCTTCTTCTTTTGTATATTCCGCTAATTACTCGCATAAAATTAATGATTGAATGTCAAATGGTATGTTGTCAGTTTCTTTTGTTTCCGAATCCTTAAGCTCACTGAGTGGATTGATGCCGTACAGGTTTTTTATGTACTTTTTCAGATATGGCATAATCTCTTTTCTTATTTCATCAAGCCCCGTTATGTAAAGCTCGTCCTTTTCCTGGTCAAATCCAAGCTGTTGCCATATATTGAGAATGAAATAATTTATATCATTCGATGAAGGTGATGAATAAGTGTTTACAATCTGAAGTTTACCTTTATCAAACCCTATGATGTCGATAGAGCCACGGTTAATGTTCGTATATAGCTTCTTTTCACTTCCCGTTTTGCTCTTTATTGTGAGATGTTCTATCTGCGGACTTACCGACGAAAAGAATCTTGCACCCGGAAACTGCTCGGACAGGAACACGTGTGTGAGCTTGTCCAATGAAAAGATTATAACAGAACTGCTGTTGCTCAATACATTGCATAACACGATTTCGTTCCTTCGTTCCCTGACGTTCTGATAAAAGATATAGTCCATGGATTCATCTTCAAATATATCCAATGGGACTATGGTATAGCGTGGGGAATGAACGAGGATGTTGATTTGTCTGTACTTCTGCTTAAGCTCTTCTGTGGCGGCAAGGAAAGACTTTACGTTTGCGGCCATCGAGCGTTGCGTATTTATAGGGAAAGTGCGGAAATACACGTCATTCCCTGTTGTTGGGTCATAGATAGAAAAAGAAAATCCATCCGTACTCAGACGGATGGATAATGAATATTGTTCTGTTTTATTAAAATCTAACTTATTGGTCATGAGGATTTATTATTCCCAGTTACCGGCATTGTTGTTTGGCTGTTCGATATCACCTACTCTCAAACCGCAGTACTTACCAAGTTTAGACTGCATATCTTTCAGGTTAGCAAGTTCCTGATTGTTGATACCTTTCAGATATACATCATATGCAACCTGTGCCTGGAACAAGTTAAGAGGAGCACCTGATTTCATAGTGTCTTTGCGGACTGCCATTTCGAATTTAGCACCGTTACCGTAAGGAACGTAGCAAAGTGAATCAGGGTTGAATCTCTTTTCGAAGATAGTGTCAAGTACAGCTACCCACATTGTGTCACGACGGAAGTCCTGTAATCCTTCTTTTTCAACTTCTTTATAGTTACCTGTTTTTTTAGCCTTGTTGATGATAGCCATAGCTTTCTTTTCAGTCATACCTGCTTCAAGCTGAGCATCTGTCAAAGCACCAACCTTAAGGATGAATGGAAGTTTTGCAGTTTTAACGAAGTCAATCAATGAATCGAAATCTGCAGTGTAAGCTCCCTGGTGCATACCACGGTATTCCTGCTGTGCCTTACGGATGTCGATAAGACGGGCAATGATTGCTTTTTCTCTTAAATCTCTTTCTTTGTCAAAGTTAATTGGACCCATAACACTGCCATAGCAGATGTAAATCAAACCTACAACGCAGGCTGCTAAAACAAGATTAATAACTGTTTTCATGATAATATTATTTTTTTAGTTTATATTCGTAGCGCAAAAATAGAATAAATAACTTGAACAACGTAAATATTACTCAATCTTTTTATCTACTTTTATGTTAAATAACTATTTAACGCAACAAATTAAGCGAAATTTTTGTTACCAACCAACAGAAGAGCAAGAAAAAGCTATGAAATGTATAGCAGATTTCTTGTCTGAGCCGAAAAATGATACTTTGTTATTACTAAAAGGATATGCCGGAACGGGTAAAACCACTTTGATAGGGGCAGTAGTGAAAACCTTGTCAGAGATGCGTGCCGGATATGTGCTTATGGCTTCCACAGGTAGGGCGGCAAAAGTCTTTTCGCATTATTCCGGCTTTCCGGCTTACACCATACATAAGAAAATTTACCGTCAGAAATCTTTTTCGAACGAGCTCGACAATTTTTCCCTGAACGATAATCTTCATAAAAACACATTATTTATAGTAGACGAAGCCTCTATGATTTCGAATGACGGTATTTCCGGTGCTGCTTTCGGAAGCGGAAGGCTTCTTGACGACCTGATAGAGTATGTATATGCAGGCCAGGGATGCCGCCTTCTGATAATAGGCGACGATGCACAGTTGCCGCCTGTAGGCGAAGACGAGAGCCCTGCCTTGTGCGCCGAAGTCCTGCGCGGCTACGGACTTGATGTCACTGAATGTATCCTAACGGAAGTTATCCGTTATTCCGGCAGAAACGGAATACTCACTAATGCTACTATGCTTCGCGACCGGATGGCTGCCGATGACATTTACGACCTTCCTCTTTTATCTCTGAAAGGTTATGAAGACATATCTTCCGTGCCCGGCAGTGAACTGATTGAGGCTATAAATTCATCCTACAATGAAGTAGGTATGGATGAAACTATGATAATATGCCGCTCCAATAAGAGAGCCTACCTATATAATAAAGGTATAAGAAATACAATCCTTTATCGGGAAGATGAACTTAATACGGGCGATATACTGATGATAGCCAAGAACAATTACCATTGGACGGCTGACTGCAAGGAAATGGACTTCATAGCCAACGGAGATATTGCAGTGGTACGCCGTGTACGCAGGACCCAGGAAATGTACGGATTCAGGTTTGCTGATGTAATACTGTCTTTTCCCGACCACAACGATATAGAGTTTGAGCTGAGGATATTGCTCGACACCCTCCATTCCGATTATCCTTCACTCTCGAGAGAAGACAGCGACCGCCTGTTCAATGCCGTAATGGAAGACTATTCGGACATAACCAACAAGCGTGAACGCATGAAGAAACTCAAGGAAGACAGCTTCTACAATGCCCTCCAGGTGAAATATGCTTATGCAGTGACATGCCATAAGGCACAGGGCGGACAGTGGAAAAGAATCTTTATCGACCAGGGATATATCACCGAAGATACCTTTACTCCCGATTACTACCGCTGGCTGTACACCGCACTTACCAGAGCAAGCGAGAAGCTATATCTTGTCAACTGGCCCGAAAGTCAGACTGAATAAGCCGGTAGGTGAGTGCGGCCTGTACGCTTCCCCTTACGAACAGATATATGATGAATGCCATCCATAGCGAATGATTCCCCATGGCACTGTCCGATATATAATATGTAAAGAAAAACGCAATCGAAGCCACGAATATCGAGCGCAGCATAATGCCGGTAGCCGTGGCTCCGATACATATTCCATCGAGTATGAAAGCCAGAAATCCGGCAAAAGGTATTGCAAGCACCCAGTAGTAATATTCAGATGAATTCCTTATCACATCCGTGTCGTCAGTGAGCAGTTGCAGGAAATCCTTTCCCCCTGCACTATATAATAAGGTGAAAAATACGGCTACCCCTGTTCCCCAGTAGAGCAGATGCCTTACAGTCCGGCGCAGAAGCACGTTGTTCCGGCTTCCCACGTGTTTGCCCACCAAAGCTTCTCCGGCATAAGCGAATCCGTCCATTATGTACGAGAATATGGTGAACAGCTGCATAAGCAGAGTGTTTACGGCCAGTGTAGTATCGCCGTATGCTGCCCCAGATGAAGTGAAGAATACAGTAACCGCCACTATACACAAAGTCCTGAAGAAAATATCCCTGTTAACCCTGAAGAACACCGACATACTGTTCCTGCTGAAGATATGTCCGGCAGATATATCCCAGTTATATTTCTTGGTGTATTTTAGTCCCAAAAGTATAGCCATCAGAAATCCGGCATATTGTGCAATCAGAGTACCGTATGCCACACCATCTATCTTCATTCCCATTCCCTTGACAAAGAAAAGGCTTGCAGCGATGTTTATTACGTTCTGTGTTATGGCTATGAACATCGGGTATCTGGAATTCTGCATACCTAAGAACCAGCCTGTGAAACTGTACAGTCCCAAGACAGCCGGAGCACCCCATATGCAGATATGGAAATATTCCGATGCGTACTTCTTTACCTCTTCGCTTGTGTCGATAAATAGAAAAGCCACACTGACAATCAGCGACTGTAATACTATAAGCACGGCTGCCAACAGTACGCTTATGCTCATAGAGCGTATCAGAATGTTTCTGCATTCATTGTCGCTTCCTCTGCCGTATGCCTGCGAGGTCATACCTCCGGTTCCCATTCTCAGGAAACCGAAAATCCAGTAAATCATATTGAACAGCATTCCTCCCACGGCTATGGCACCGATATATGCCACATTTCCCAAATGTCCGGTTATGGTGACATCCACCAGTCCTAATAGCGGCACAGTGATGTTCGATATTATTGATGGTATGGCTATCTGCAGTATTTCCCTGTTAGTCTGATTCATGTTTGAGTGTATTATATAATATATTCCACCTCCTTGAACAGATATTTCCTCACGTTTCCTTCCCTGTCCTTCAGTATAAAACGACCGTCTTTTTCTATATCCTCTATCGTGGCTTCGAACTCTCCGTTTTCATCTCTGTATCTGTGGAATCCCTCTTTTCTGTATATAGCGTCAAAATACTTTCTTCTGATACTCTCGCTGTCACCATTCTCATACATACGGTAGTAGCAGCTTGCATGTTCCATTATCTTGTGCAGAATGGTTTCCGCATCGTATTCCTGCCCCGTAATCTGTGACAGTGAAACAGGGTTTGGAGCGTTGCTCCTGAATACTTTCTGATTCAGGTTTACCCCTGTTCCGGAGATGGAACGCTCTATGTTCATGCCGCTCAAATCGTTCTCTATCAGCGTTCCGCAAATCTTCTTGTCCGTCCAGTAGATGTCGTTGGGCCATTTTATTCTGATTCCGTCTGTGTACTCCGACAGAGTGTCGAACAGTGCAAGAGCCGTAATTTGCAGCAGTATGAAGTGTTCTCTGGCAGGTAGCTCTTTCGGGAATACCACGAAGCTGAACAGAAGATTCTTTCCGTCTTCCGATTCCCATTTGTTTCCGCGCTGCCCTCTGCCGTCAGTCTGGAAGGACGAATATACCGATGTCAGATTTTCAGTAATACCTTTAGAGCAAATCTCTGCAAGGCTGACATTGGTTGATATAGTCTGTGGTATATATATAGGTTTAGGGTAATTCATTGTTTCTTTTTTTTATTATAAACTTCACCACACCGGTGATATAAATGCATCTTCAATATGTTTTATTCTGAAGTCACCATCATGGCCTGTGACAGATATTATGTCGAACCTTACATTCAGGTCAATCATATTCTTTTTTATATATACATCGGCTGCATTTATTATCCTTCTTATCTTCTTTTCGGATACGGTGTCCTCAGGTTCTCCGTACATATTGGTACTTCGCGTCCTTATTTCGGCAATAATAAGACAGTCGTCTTTCCTGGCTATAATGTCCAGTTCCAGCTTTCTCCATGTCCAGTTTCTTTCTAAAATATCATATCCCTTATCCTGAAGAAACCGGCAAGCCATGTCTTCTCCCGTTTTGCCTAAAGTATTATGTTGAGCCATTTTGTCATTTTTTGCAAAAATACTCATTTATTTTTTCTTAATTAACCGGAAGTAGATTAATTTTGCACTTCGAATGGTAGCAAAAGGTAAAACAAGAAAGAGAGTTCCGTCATCCGTTCCACCGCGCAAGCAGCGCATGGTATGTCTGATGAGCGACGAAGAAATCCGCATTGTAGAACGTTATCTTGAAAAATACAAGATTACAAACAAGGCGCGATGGCTTCGCGAGACCGTATTGACACATATCCATCAGCAACTTGACGATGATTATCCCACTCTTTTCAATGAACACGAAATGCGCAGATAGGTTATGGCAGACGATAAATTCTATATGAAGCAGGCACTTGCCGAGGCGGAACGTGCAGCAGAGAGGGGAGAGGTTCCTGTTGGGGCAGTAGTAGTTTGTCGCGACAGGATAATAGCCCGTTCGCATAACCTTACGGAAACTCTCAACGACGTTACAGCCCATGCCGAGATGCAGGCCATCACGGCTGCCGAGAATGCTTTGGGAGCGAAGTATCTTAATGACTGTACACTTTATGTCACAGTGGAACCATGTGTGATGTGTGCCGGAGCCATAGCATGGTCGCAGCTCGGACGCTTGGTTTATGGAACTTCCGACGAGAAACGCGGTTTCATGAAATATGCTCCCGATGCTCTTCATCCAAAGACAGTTGTACAGTCCGGCGTTATGGCCTATGAGTGCGGACAGTTTATGAAAGATTTCTTTAAAAAACGCAGATAAAAGTTCTGATAAAATAACCGATAAAAATACTTGTTTTAAAACGCCTCGTCGTTTTGACTTAAACGCTTCGTCGTTTGGGTTAAAATGACGAGGCGTTTTATTTAAAACTCTGAAAACTCTGTTTTCGCTTTGTATTTCACTCTGTTTGCACTATCTTTGTAAGTGACAATATAGTCCACTAATTTTTAATTCTCCATCATGAAATATCCTATAGGAATACAGAGTTTTGACCGTATAATAGAGGACGGTTTTGTATATGTCGATAAGACAGATATGATTTACAGCTTAGCGAAGGACGGTTCTATATATTTCCTCAGCCGTCCCCGCCGTTTCGGCAAGAGTCTTCTTGTGTCTACTCTTAAGAACTATTTCCTCGGCAGGAAGGAATTGTTCAAGGGATTGAAAATTGATGCTTTGGAGAAGGACTGGAAAGTATATCCTGTGTTTCATATCGATTTCAATGGTGGGGATTTTACTCAAAAAGGCGTTTTGCAGAGTTGGATTGACGGTTATGTTTCTTCATGGGAGCGCGAAATGGGGATTGATAGCGACAAAAGTCTTCCCACCGGATTGAGATTTATCGGTCTGCTGGAAGCTGCCCGTGAGAGAAGCGGTCTCCGTGCAGTGGTGTTGGTTGACGAGTACGACAAGCCAATCCTCGATGTATTGGATTATGACAAGGATTTGGAGGAGGAACACCGCAACATTCTGAAAGGGTTTTATTCCACTTTCAAGGGTGCTGATGAATATCTTCAGTTTGTCTTTCTGACGGGAGTGACGAAGTTCTCGCAGGTAAGTGTGTTCAGCGGCTTCAACCAGCCAAAGGATATAAGCATGCATGCCAAATATGAGACTCTTTGCGGTATCTCTCAGGAAGAATTGGAGGGCTATTTCAGGGAACCTATTGAGCTGATGGCTGATGAATACAGTTGTTCGTATGATGAAATGATGAATAAACTGAAATCGCAGTATGACGGTTATCATTTCAGCGACAGAATGACTGATGTGTATAATCCATTCAGTCTGCTCAATGCTTTTGATTCCGGCAGGATTTACGATTATTGGTTCAAGAGTGGTACTCCGACGTATCTTGTACGCCTGTTGTCGCACTCGAATGAGAATCTGAACGAGATAACCGGTAAGTTTTATTCTCCGGAGGAATTTATAGATTACAAGGCCAATGTCGAGCAGCCATTGCCTATGATATATCAAAGCGGATATCTGACGATAAAAGAGTTCGACATGGAAGATGGAACGTTTTTGCTTG
Organism: Bacteroides sp.; assembly: GCF_019417265.1. Lineage (GTDB taxonomy): Bacteria > Bacteroidota > Bacteroidia > Bacteroidales > Bacteroidaceae > Phocaeicola. Next base: position 4,470 of record NZ_DXVR01000029.1, on the reverse strand, counting down.
ATTTTCCAAACAACGAGGTCAAGCGCGGATTCCTTACTATAGTAGCTTCTTCTTATTTTGGAGATAGGGTTGAAACTGCATCATGGATACGGAAAACAGCATCACAACTTAAAAAAGGCGAGCTTGATGATTTCCGCACAGGTATGACTTCCTTCCTTGCAAGCATACCATATACTATGCGACGCAAGGAGAACGAACGTGAGAAGGAAAGGTATTTCCACTATACTTTTTATCTGATATTGCGCCTTATAAGTGTCTATACAGTCTATACGGAGAAAGTCCAAAGTAATGGTCGTGTAGACTGCATCGTGGAAACTCCGGATTATGTCTATATCTTCGAATTCAAGCTCGACGGAACGGCAGATGAGGCTCTGCGTCAGATAGAGGAGAAGGGGTATGCCCGTGAATATGAGTCTGGCAGCCGTAAACTGTATAAGATAGGTGCTGTATTCTCGTCCGAAACGGGGACTATAGATGAATGGAAGGTAGAATAAATTGCATATTGCACATTAATCTACAAAATTTACCATATATTTTGTATTATATGATTTAAAGATGTATTTTTGCACACAGGTACAGATGGTGTGCAATAGATTGAAGATAGTATGACAGTATTAAAGACCAGAGCCAAATTAGTGGATGTAGCCCGACAGCTTTTTGCCAAGAAAGGGGTTGAGGATACTACTATGAATGATATAGCTATTGCTTCCAAGAAGGGTCGTAGGACGCTTTATACTTATTTCAAGAGTAAGGAAGAAATATATATGGCTGTGGTTGAGGCTGAAATAGAAATGTTGTACGAAACACTCCACAAAGTGGCTCAGAAGGATATTTCGCCCGACAAAAAGATACTGGAACTGATATTCACACATCTGGAAACCACGAAGACTATCGTTTACAGAAACGGAACGTTGAGAGCCGATTTCTTTCGCGATATATGGAAGGTAGAAGCGGAGAGAAAGGATTTTGATATGAAAGAGGTCGCTCTTTTCAGAAAGATTCTTCAGGAAGGAAAAGATTTCGGAGTGTTCGACATAGATGACGTGGATATAACGGCTTCAATCCTGCATTTCTGCATAAAGGGTATAGAAGTTCCTTTTATCAGAGGGCAGATAGCCGAAGAACTTGATGATGAGACATCGTGGCGTTATGTGAAGAAAATTGTCTACGGAGCGCTTGGCTGCAAGGTAGAAGAATGATAAATGACAGTAATATTTAAAACTAAAATAATTATGGGATTATTAACTGGAAAAACTGCTATCGTTACTGGTGCTGCTCGTGGTATCGGTAAGGCTATAGCATTGAAGTTTGCTGCTGAAGGAGCAAACATTGCGTTTACTGACCTGGTAATCGATGAGAATGGTTTGAACACAGAAAAAGAAATTGCTGCTTTTGGAGTGAAGGTTAAAGGCTATGCTTCGAATGCTGCAAACTTTGAAGATACTGCAAAGGTGGTAGAACAGATTAAGGAAGAATTTGGTTCTATCGATATCCTTGTAAACAATGCCGGTATTACTAAGGACGGACTGATGATGCGTATGAGCGAAGCTCAGTGGGATGCTGTTATCGCTGTAAACTTGAAGTCTGCATTCAACTTTATCCATGCTTGTACTCCAATCATGATGCGTCAGAAGAGTGGTAACATCATCAACATGGCCTCTGTAGTAGGTGTACACGGAAATGCTGGTCAGTGCAACTACTCTGCTTCTAAGGCAGGTATGATTGGTTTGGCTAAGTCTATTGCTCAGGAACTTGGTTCTCGCGGTATCCGTGCCAATGCAATTGCTCCAGGTTTCATCATTACTGAAATGACTGCTCAGCTCTCTGACGAAGTTAAGGCTGAATGGAACAAACGTATTCCTTTGCGTCGTGGCGGTACTACTGAGGATGTTGCTAATACTGCATTGTATCTTGCTTCTGACTTGTCTGCATACGTTTCTGGACAGGTTATTCAGGTAGACGGTGGTATGAATATGTAATTTTCATATACGATACAGTTCGGGCACAGACTTCGTTGTATAATGAAATCTGTGCCTGATTTTTTATAAATACATTTCTATGACTGTAGTTTACGAAGACAATCATATAATAATAGTCAATAAGACTGCCTCGGAAATTGTTCAGGGCGATAAGACCGGGGATACACCGCTTTCTGAAACTGTAAAACAGTACTTGAAAGAGAAGTATAACAAGCCGGGAAATGTCTTTGTCGGTGTTACTCACAGATTGGACAGACCTGTAAGTGGACTGGTGGTGTTTGCCAAAACCAGTAAGGCTTTGAGTCGCTTGAACGATATGTTCAGAAACGGTGAGGTGGAGAAAACTTATTGGGCTGTTGTGAAAAATACTCCACCGACAGAAGAAGGTACTCTTGTGCATTATATGGTTAAGAATGAAAAGCAGAATAAGTCGTATGCCTATGATAAGGAGGTGAAAGGCTCAAAAAAGGCTGTTTTGGATTACAGGCTGATAGGCCATTCGCAGAATTATTTTCTTCTGGAGGTAAATCTTCACACAGGTCGTCATCATCAGATACGCTGCCAGTTGTCGAAGATGGGATGTCCCATTAAGGGTGATTTGAAATACGGATTCCAGCGCTCGAATCCGGATGGAAGTATTTGTCTGCATTCGCGCAGGGTGAAGTTTGTTCATCCGGTATCAAAAGAGATTATAGATGTAACAGCTGAATTGCCGTCCGGAAACTTGTGGGATGGATTCGGAATATGAAAAAAATAAAAGAGCATGCTTCACAGCGTGCTCTTTTCGTTTTTAACACATAGGCATCTTCATTATCATAAGATTGTAGTCTTTATATGTTTGTGAGATACAATCTCAGAAAATTTAATTCTATGGGGTTGGGTTTTGTGTGTTTAGCTTAGTTTTATCTAATTGTAAATCTTATTCGTTATTTATATTTGCAAAGGCCGTGCCATAAATAATGGATAGTGCTTATTCCGTTATGGCTCAGATGGTTATAAAAAATATTCCACAGTCAGGTTTGTTTCTGACTGTGGAATATTGTGTGGACGGTGTGGAAAATTTCCACACTTTATTGTGGAATGTCGTAATGTTTCAGCTTGTTGTAAAGCGTCTTTCTGTCTATACCGAGCAGTGTTGCGGCTTTCGATTTGTTGTTTCCGGTCTGTTTCAGTGCGTTTATTATAAGCTGTTTTTCTGTTTCTTCCTTGTTTAGTGAAGAACCTATAATGACCTGATTCTGATTGTCAGACTGCTTTTCGTTAAGTTCTTCGCCAAGTTCCAGTGGGGTGATGAATTCTCCTCTTGCCAAAAGAGTAGCTCTTTTTACAATGTTCTTTAGTTGTCTGAGGTTGCCGGGCCATTGGTATTCCTGAAGTATTTTACTTGCTTTGGCATCGAAACCTATCAGGTCTTTGTCAAGTTCCTTATTGGCCTGGTCTAAAAAGAAGTTGGCAAACAGAAGAATATCTTCCGGTCTTTCTTTCAGTGAAGGCATCCGTAGGGTAAATTCGTTTATTCTGTGATACAAATCTTCTCTGAATGTTCCTTTTGCTATACCTTCCTTGAGATTTTCGTTTGTAGCACATATCAGTCGTACGTCTACTTGTATCTCTTTTGTGGAACCGATTTTTCTAATTCTTCTTTCCTGAAGGGCACGGAGTAACTGTACCTGCACTTCATAGCTCAGGTTTCCTATTTCATCAAGGAACAGTGTACCGCCGTTTGCTTCTTCAAAAGCTCCAGTTTTATCTGTAAGCGCACCGGTAAATGAACCTTTCACGTGTCCGAAAAATTCCGAAGCTGCAAGGTCTTTAGGAATAGAACCGCAGTCGATGGCTATGAATGGCTTGTCGCATCGTTTGCTCAGTTGATGTATTCTGTGAGCCACATATTCTTTCCCTGTTCCGCTTGCACCGTTTATCAGGACTGACATCTGTGTGGGCGCTACTAAATTGACATAACTGTATAGTTGTCTGGCTGCTTCACTTTCTCCTTCCAGGAAGTTGTTGCTGTATTTTTCTTCGGATGTTTTCTTGACCGGAGCCTGCTTTTGCACTTTCCCGGCAGGGGATGATGATTCCAGAGCCTCATTTATCTTTTTTAGCAGTTCGTCCGGCTGTACCGGTTTCTTGATATAATCTGTTGCTCCAAGCTTCATGGCAGTCACTGCATTCTGAATCTCTCCGTAGCTTGTCATCATTATGAATGGAGTGTATATTTCAAGTTCTCTCATCCATGTGAGAAGCTGCAAGCCATCCTGGTCGGGAAGTCTCAGGTCTGACAATATCAGACTGAAATCCTTTGATGATATAAGTTTACGGGCCTTGGCACATGTGCCGGCTGTTTCCACATCAAAGCCTTTCTTGCCCAGCCATGTCTTTAGCATGGTAGAAAAAGTGAGGTCGTCTTCAACTATTAAAATTGACGGAATCATATATTGCAAATGTTTTTATTTTTACAAAGTTAATCTATAAATTTCATCCGTATGGC
>NZ_DXVR01000028.1:0-31126 GCF_019417265.1 Bacteroides sp. | reverse complement strand
CGCATGTACAGTTCTTAATGGGGAAAGCGGCAGTAATGCCGCCGACCTACATAACAATCTATTGAACCATGAATTTACAACAGATGGAATATATCGTGGCACTTGACAAGTACCGCCATTTCGTACTTGCAGCCGAGGCATGCGGTGTGACTCAGCCTACACTTAGCGCCATGATTCAGAAGCTTGAAGAAGAGCTTGACGTGAAGATATTCAGCCGCGACAGAAAGAACATTGCTCCGACGGCCATTGGAGAGAAAATAATACGTCAGGCACAGATAGCACTGAATGAATCGCAGAGGATAAAGGAACTCGTTTCGGACGAAACAGGTACTATGAAAGGCAGTCTGAGGATAGGAATACTTCCCACTATTGCACCGTATCTTGTTCCGGACTTCATTCATCATTTCCGTAGTGCCCATCCCGATGTTGACTTGTTTATTGATGAGAAGGAGAATGCCTCCCTCATGCGTGAGCTCCGTTTCGGCAACATAGACATAGCCATTTCCACCTTGCCGGAGGATAGGGAAGGGATACTGGAAATACCGGTCTATATAGAAAAGTTCGTGGCATATTTCTCGTCCGGGTGCAGTCAGGCCCGGAAGATAATAGCAAGCGGAAATCTGCCGGCCGAGCATATGTGGATTCTTAAGGAGGGACATTGCGTACCGAACGGTGCGATGAACTTCTGTAAGAACAAGGATATAGGAAACCATATCTACGAGGCCGGGAGCATAGAAACACTTGTCAGAATAGTGGACCGCAACGGCGGATATACCATTATTCCGGAGCTTCACATTCCTTTTCTGTCCGACGTGCAGAAGGAAAACGTAGTGCATCTGAATGTTAATCCTCCTGCACAAAGGTGTATCTCCATACTTATAAAAGACGATTTCATAAGGGAGCGTGCCGTAAATGCCGTGCTGGAAACACTTAAATCAATAATTCCGTCCTATATGATGGAGGAAAGACTGAGGAGACATAAGATAAAACTCCGATAAGAACAAAGCGTGACACGTACGTGTTACGCCCGCTTCACGAACGTGTTACGCGCGTTACACGTTCGTGTTCCACCCGTTACACGTACGTGTAACGGTTTCTGTGTCGAAGAGTTTCACTAAAGGTTTAAGTTCATCTTGGGATAAAAATCCTGAAAACTCCGCTTTAGTTACTCAGAAGCAGTAGAAATTCTTTTGACATCCTCTTTTAATAAAAAATATTAGGATAATTTGATACCATTTTATATTTTTGTGGGTAATTAATCACATAATCATTTAAATAACAATTAATCATGGGAAACGAAGAATTAATTAAGCTTTGTACTGAGAAAGCTCAGAGATGGTTGACTCCTGCTTATGATGCTGAAACTCAGGCAGAAGTAAAACGTATGATAGAAAACGAAGACAAGACTGACCTGATTGAAGCGTTCTATAAGGATCTTGAATTCGGTACAGGTGGTTTGCGCGGTATCATGGGTGTAGGTTCAAACCGTATGAACATCTATACTGTGGGCGCTGCTACTCAGGGATTGTCTAACTATCTTAATAAATGTTTTGCCGGCAAGAAAGATATTTCTGTAGTTGTTGGTCACGACTGCCGTAACAACAGCCGTCTGTTTGCTGAAATCTCTGCAAACATCTTCTCTGCAAACGGTATCAAGGTATATCTTTTCGACGATATGCGTCCTACTCCTGAAATGTCGTTTGCTATCCGTCACCTTGGCTGCCAGAGCGGTATCATCCTTACTGCTTCACACAATCCTAAGGAATACAACGGCTATAAGGCATACTGGGATGACGGTGCACAGGTACTTGCTCCACACGACAAGGGTATCATCGACGAAGTAAACAAGATTTCTTCTGCTGCTGATATCAAGTTCGAAGGCAACAAGGACCTTATCCAGATTATCGGTAAGGATGTGGACGATGTTTATCTGGAAAAAGTTCACTCTATCTCTATCGACCCTGAAGTTATCAAACGTCAGAAAGACCTCAAGATTGTATATACTCCTATCCACGGAACAGGTATGATGCTTATACCTCAGGCTCTTAAGATGTGGGGATTCGAGAATGTTCACTGCGTTCCGGAACAGATGGTCAAGAGTGGTGACTTCCCAACAGTAATATCTCCAAACCCTGAAAACGCTGAGGCTCTTACACTTGCTATCAACCTTGCAAAGAGTATCGATGCCGATATCGTTATGGCTTCCGACCCTGACGCTGACCGTGTGGGTATGGCTTGCAAGAACAGCGAAGGCGAATGGGTACTTATCAACGGTAACCAGACTTGCTTGATTTTCTTGTACTACATCATCAAGAACCGTATCGCTATGGGTAAGATGAAGGGTAATGAATTCGTTGTTAAGACTATCGTTACTACTGAACTTATCAAGGCTGTGGCTGACAAGAACAACATCGAAATGTACGACTGCTACACCGGTTTCAAATGGATTGCACGTCAGATCCGCCTGAACGAAGGAATCAAACAGTACATCGGTGGTGGTGAGGAAAGTTACGGTTTCCTGGCTGAAGATTTCGTTCGCGATAAAGATGCTGTTTCTGCTTGTGCTCTTCTTGCTGAAATCTGTGCTTGGGCCAAAGACCAGGGCAAGACATTGTATGATGTATTGATGGAAATCTATGTAGAATACGGCTTCTCTAAGGAAGTGACTGTAAACGTAACTAAACCGGGTAAGAGCGGTGCTGACGAAATCAAGGCTATGATGGACAACTTCCGTGCATGTCCTCCTAAGGAACTTGGCGGTTCTAAGGTTGCTCTCGTTAAGGACTACAAGACTCTTAAGGCTACAGACGGCAACGGTAATGTAACTGACATCGATATGCCGGAACCATCTAACGTACTTCAGTTCTTCACAGAAGACGGTACTAAGATTTCGGTACGTCCTTCAGGTACTGAACCGAAGATTAAGTTCTATATGGAAATCAAGGGCGAAATGGCTTGTCCTAAGTGTTATGCCGGAGCATGTGCTGACGCAGAAGAAAAGATTGAAGCTGTCAAGAAATCTCTTGGTATCTGATATCATTTAAATGGCTTTTAAACACCGTTTAAATACTGTTTAAACAGTGTTCGAATAATATTATAGACTGCATCGGATGATGGTTGTGAGAACAATATCGTCCGGTGCAGTTTATTTTTTGTTAAAATCCCAATAACCATAAGTCTATGAGTGTGGAAAATACATTACCTTTGCATCCCGGTAAAAAGTACAGGATATATGGCAAAGTCTAAAGAGATGACATCAGGGGCTCCTCTGCCTCTAATATTGAATTTCACAGTTCCTCTTTTATTGGGAAATCTGCTTCAGCAGACATATTCGTTTGTCGATGCTGCCATTGTGGGTAAGTTTCTTGGTATCAATGCATTGGCATCTGTCGGTGCCAGTACGTCTGTCGTGTTTCTTATCCTTGGTTTCTGCAACGGATGTTGCGGCGGTTTCGGTATTCCTGTGGCTCAGAAGTTCGGTGCGCGCGATTATGTCACCATGCGCAGGTTTGTGTCTGTCAGTCTGAAACTGGCGGGAGTGATGTCTGTTGCCATAGCTATTGTTACGAGTCTTCTCTGTGCCTATATCTTGAAATGGATGCAGACACCTGATAATATCATGGAAGGAGCGTATCTATATCTTTTGGTTACTTTTATCGGAATTCCGTGTACTTTCTATTATAATCTTCTTTCCAGCATCATACGTGCGTTGGGCGACAGTAAGACTCCGTTCTGGTTTCTTCTTATATCTACAGTACTGAACATTGTTCTCGATTTGGTCTGTATCCTTGTGTTGGGATGGGGTGTTGCCGGTGCGGCCATAGCCACTGTTGTTTCGCAGGGAGTATCGGCACTGATGTGCTATAAGTATATGTACCGCAAGTTCGATATCCTTAAGACTGCCCCGGCTGACAGACGTTTCCGACCGGAACTGGCAAAACAGTTGCTCTACATAGGTGCACCTATGGGACTCCAGTTTTCCATAACAGCCATCGGCAGTATAATGCTTCAGAGTTCCAACAATGCCTTGGGAACGGCATGTGTGGCAGCATTCACGGCAGCCATGAGGATAAAGATGTTCTTCCTCTGTATGCTTGAAAGTCTTGGTATGGCAATGGCTACATACAGCGGACAGAACTACGGAGCAGGAAAACCGGAGAGAATATGGCAGGGCGTCAAAGCATCAATGTTGCTTACTGTTGCTTATGTAGCAATGGTGAATCTGGTCTTGTGGAACTTCTCCGAAGAGATAGCGATGTTGTTTGTTGATGCTTCGGAAACAGAAGTATTGGCCGATACAGCACTGTTTCTGCATATATCGGCTTCATTCTTCATCTTTTTGGGTATGGTATGCATATTCAGATATACCATTCAGGGAGCAGGCTATACCCAGCTTTCAATGCTTTCCGGTGTGGCAGAGATGATAGCCCGTATATTGGTGAGTGTGGTAGCAGTTCCTATGTGGGGATACTGGGCAGTATGCTTTGGCGACCCTGTGGCATGGATGTTTGCTGTTGCCTTCCTTCTTCCGGCATTCAGATATGTCTATCGCAGATTATGCCATATCGTGGAGAAAGAGAAAACTCTGCATACTGCATGATTTAGTTTTTCACTTTCATCCTTTTCCAGATACATCTTGGTATTAGTTTCCAGAAGAATACCAGGATGCTGTACTTCCAGTCTATTATGGCTACTCGTTTATTTCTCCTTAAGGCTTTTACTATCAGTCTGGCTGCATATGGTACTTTCATCAGCATAGGATAGTTCTTGCCGTCGTTAAGCAGACTTGTTGCAACGAATCCTGGACGTATGTCTGTGAAACGGATATTCAGTTTCTGCATTCCGGCAAGCTGCTCGAGTGCATCTATATATGTGTTCTGAAATCTCTTGGTTGCAGAATAGGCTGGTGCTATTCCCAATCCTTTAGTTCCGGCTATTGAGCTAATCACAGCTATGTGTCCTTTGCCTTTCTCCTTGAAATATCTGAAGGCAGTACCTACTAATCTGGTAAATCCGGTTCCGTTTGTTTCAAGTGTATTCAGTTCTATATCAGCGTCAAGTCTGGCATTCTGATATCCTATGCCCGAACTGTGGAAGTATATGTCCATACCGCCGAGCTCGTCAATAAGAGCGAGGAGCGCTTTGTCGGAATTGCTGTCCTTTACGTCTATGGTCTTTATGCATACCTGATCGGGGAATTCCGACTGTAGCTTTCTTAAATTCTCTTCTCTGCGGCCTGCCAGTCCAAGCTTCCAACCATCTGAAAGCAGAATTTGTGCCACCTCATATCCTAATCCTGACGTAGCACCCATTATCACTGCACGTTTCGTATTGTTTGTCATTGCTGTTCTTTATCTGTTTGATTTGATTTCGTAAATAAACTCCTTGTATTCAGGGATATTACCATTCTTTCCCAGATAATATCTTGATATCATAGGCATCTGCTCGTTGAGGCTGATGAACTCCTTTTCCAGGTGGCTGCAGAAAGCCATATATGCATTCCGGTTTGCCATATTCCCCGCATCATCCCTGTAAATGGTGATATAGTGGTTCGTAGGACGTGCATGCACCAGTTGGTTTATGTGCATTGCGAGATGCCTTGCTTCGAGAGGAGATATACTGCCCATAATGTTCGACATATTGAAAATCACAAGTTCCGGAAGTATGGAATGCGATTTCCAGAATCCGTCGCTTACAGCCGTGATGCGTGGATACAGACTCCATTTCACGTGTCTGTAGCTTTCGGATGTCAGGAACCTCTCGCTTGCCTTTCCCATCTCTTCCGTAGGATATATTCCCAAGTAATATATATCCGTATGATTCAGCTGTCTGCACAGATCGATGAATGCCAGTCCCGATGCAGCAGATTCGTATGATATATCGCAGAATACCACTCTGCCAGATACATTACGTATAGCCTCCCTCAGCCAGTTTCCGCAGTCCTCGTACATGGCCATGGCAGCCGAGTATTGCTTTCTCATCTCGTGGAAGTTGAACAGTAGGGTATAGTCGTCGGCTTTCAGTCCGTGCAGAGAGTTGAAATCCGTTCTTCCGTACGAAATCACTTCTTTGGCACGGGTGATACCCATTCCTGACAGAGAGGTACTTTCGGAATATTGCTTTTCTATTATATCTCTGAAAGCCTGTTCAAACTCCGGTTTTATGAAATACGATTTCTCGTCCGTTTCCCAGTTCATATTGTATGAAGGTATTCTGAAGTTACCTTTACAGAAATCTTCCGTATCAGTTTCTATAAATCCGTTGTTCATACGGATATATTCCATCAGTTTGTAGAATGTGATGCTTGCGCTGAGTACCTGCGGATTGCCTGTCAGTATCATCTGCTTTCTTGCGCGTGTGATGGCTACATTCAGTTTGCGGTCGATGATTGCGTCCTCCTCGCGGAAAGTGTTAGATGTCAGGAAGTTCAGTTGGCTGCTGTTTCTTACGGTGAAGGAATATATAATGATATCCCTCTGGCTTCCCTGATATCTTTCTACTGTGTCGATGGATATATTCATCAGCTCCGGAATGCCGAGAGATGAAATCTCCTTCCTTATCATTGCTATCTGGTTGCGGTAAGGCACAATGATTCCTACCGTCTTGTCTGCATCGAAACAGTTCTCCGTCAGACTGTAGATTCTTTTCAGCAATGCGGCTATGATTCTTGCCTCGTTTATGTTGGCCTTGTCCGATGATGCGGATATGTTTTCCGGGGTAGGTGCAGTGATGAAAACCATTCTCCTTGAAGTGAGAAGCTTTTCTATCATATCCGGATTTTCCGGTATGTCAGCATATGGCAATTCCTCTTCCTGATGAGGTAGAGGTACACATTCCAGACACTCACGGCTGTAGAATGTGGTGTTCGGGAATTCAGCTATGTCCGGGTGCATTCGTCCCTGCTTTCTCAGTACGCTTTTAGCCCTTTCGTCACTCTGCCTGTACAGTCTTTCGAACAGTGAGTTCCTACAGTCGTACAGTCCTATAACGTTCAGAAGCGGGTCTGTTACCTTGGCACATTCCGCATTCTGGAGTGCGATGGCAGGCAGCTGTTTGTAATCGCCGATAAGCACAAACTTGTCTATCGCATTGTTGTTGCCACTTCTTGCGGATAGTATACCTATCAGGTCCGGTTCAAGAATCTGCGAGGCCTCGTCTATTATTGCCATATCGAAGTGCTTGATATCAAACAGATTAAGCCTGTTGTTTATGGAGGTGGTCGTACCTACGAATATCCTTGTGTCCGAAATCTTATTTTTGATGTCAGCAAGTTTCGGACAGTCTTCCAACTGGTTTTTCAGCAGGAACGGTTCGAATCTTCTGTCGCACGACATTTCATGCCCTATGCGGATGAAAGGCGTTTCGGATGCAATTCCCGAATCAACAAGCATACTGCAAATCTCGTCTACAGCCCTGTTGGTGTACGATAATAGCAGCAGAGAGGTATTCTTCTCCGAAAGAGCTTCTTCCACCATAAACCTCAGCGCGCACGAGGTCTTGCCCGTACCCGGAGGGCCGACAAGCAGGAAATAGTCCTCTGCCTGTTTCTCCTTTAGGATGATTTCATCAAAGCGTCCGTAACTGCCGTTCAGCTTTATTTTGTCATTGAACGACGGCTCCCTGCTTCCTAAGAGAAGCTCCTTTCTGTCCGTGCGTGCCGACAGGAAAGAGAATAGTCCTCTTATCCCGGCCGATGCCGAAACGTCCGATGAGTCATGTTCGATGGCAAAAGTTTCGTCATCGCCACCTATTATATCCTTGTTCTGCTGTCCGTTTCTCAGTATTATGGTAACACTGTCATGAGTGATTTCCGTAATGTTGCCTTTCATAAGAATCTCGTTTCTCACGTCAGGCTTGTCAGTGTACGGATAGAATATTACTATATCTCCCTTTCTGAAATTAGGCAGAAAGTCTTCTCCCTGCACAGGTATGCTTAGTTCTATCAGGTCATATCCCTTGTTTGGCGAACTCTTGCGTTTGTCCTTTATTTTCAGACCGGTAAGAATGTTGCCGTTTTCTATTTTCTCGGCCAATGGAGTGTTCCATACCGAGGCGAAACCTCTGGAAGAGTCGTCGTTGCCTCCTGTGCGCGACAGTACAGATTCCTTGCATATGAAAGTAAAGAATCGCTGGAAATAAGCCTTTTCCAGTGGTGAGCAGTGTTTCAGAGTCTGAATAGTTTTATACAGTTCCGGCTCCTGGTAGTCGGTCCAGAGTTTGTTGTGCACTTGCAGCTCGTTCAGCAAGTCAGTGTCTATTTCTTCCGTTACTTTCGAGATAACCCCTTCGCTGAAGGCCATTTCATTGCACACTATCATGTTTCTCAGCTTGATACTTTCGCGGAAGAGTTTGTCCGTGAAATGCTCTATTATAAGTCCGTCCGTATATTTGGAGTAGAGCAGGAAGGTTTGCATATCCTCTGTGGCCTTTCCGAAGTTGTACATCAGAACGCCCTGATACAGCATCATCTGTATGAAATGGTCTTCCTTATGCCTCCTGTTGTACTCGTCCTTTTTGCCGGCCTTCTGTTCTATAAGGACCTTGAAGTCTTTTTGCAGCAAGTCCACGCGCCCCTGCAAACCAAGTTTCTCGCATATGAACGATGCTTCCAGCATGACCTTGTTTCTGTCGAACGAATGTATGCTGTGCGGCAGTTTGTCGTTTACGAAAGAGCGTATATTCATCATCTGCGTCTGCGCCATGGCATGAAAATTCTCCGGTGGGGTACATGTGCAGAAATCAAGTGCCGAAGCCGAGAAGAATTTCTTCAGACTGCCGGCATATGTCACAGGCTCCGTATTCTTTTCGTTGATATAGTCATCGAGAAACTGTCCGGCCAGGTTACCCATAAGCGTGTGAGGATTGCTTACCTTAGGCTTTATGCGGCTCATGAAATAGTTCAGCGGATGATGTCCGTACTCCCTGAAGCACGAAGCCAGCGAACTGATGTCGAGAAGGAAATCCGGGTGGAGTATTATCAGCTCCGGTATATAGTGGTTTTCCTCGTCCACCTTCACTCCGAGCAGGTTTATCTGCATGTTCTCCTCCAGCAGGTCGTTCAGATACAGCATATCGCCGTTGAATCCACCTTTGGCATAGTTTATTACTATCATCAGGTCCTCGTCGCTGTCCGTAGATGCGAAAATCAGATTCTCGTTCCAGCTGTTCACTGATGCTCTGACGTATGGTATATGCGAAAGGCGTGTCCCGCTGTACGGACGATTGGAGTGTGGTATCTGCGGAAGTATGGATGCCGGAATGTCCTCTTCAAAGCCTAACGATATAAATCTCACTATAGCCCTGAGGTCGTAGAGATACTCATTCATGTCCGGCCGGAAGTTGTCACCCATGGCCGAGTTGCAGTTACGCCTCATGGTCTGAATGGCATATCTGTCCGATGGAGTCATCTTCTTTTCCTTGCAGATGAAGTCCAGTCTGGAGAACATATTTGCGAATGAGGCCGTCACTCCCGTGGTCAGTTCGTAGCATGCCTGTTGCAGAACCTTATATAGCAAAATGTACTTAGCCCGCAGGTTGTCTTGCGACGCTGCGGGCTGAGTATGTATTTTTTCTATTCTCTGGAAAAAATCAAAAGACTGTATGTCGATGTGTTCCGGTCTGTCTGTCATTTTTGTTTGATTATTCGTCTTCTGTAGGAACAACGCTCAGATTATATATCAGGTAAGCCTTTTCCAAGTTATTGTATTCATGTTTCTGTCCCTTATATCTGTCCGTCACATCTTTCGATAATGTCATCTTTTCTTCTGAGAGATATAATGTGAATATTTCACTTTCTGATATTGTAATCTTGAATGACGATATCTCCTCACCGTTTCCAGGATTATAGGATTTTGTTTCAACGAAGCTTCCGCTTTTGTATTGAGAACCTTCTGATGACAAGATTTTTACTATACCGTTGGTGGAATTAGTATATTGGAAGTCGAATTTTCCACCGGCCTTTATATCAGATTCAGAGATTATCAGATTTACAAGCTCTTTCTGAGTACCAACAGTCAGGTCGTCACCTTCCACTGTAGCACTTACGCTTTCTACATTGTAATGTCTGTCCTTTTTCTCTACTGTCACAACGAATCTGCTTGCGTTTTCCTCGCTGTCGCTAATGTTAAGATAGCTGCTACCCTCATTTACAGGTGTAATCGAGATTGTATTTCCATCGTATGAGAATTTGAATATCTCAGTATCTTTCTTGTTTATGATTTCAGGAAAGTATTTACCGTTCCCGCCTTTTATATTATATTGCTCACCATCGGTAAATTTAGTAAGCTTTATTGTGTCATTGTTTGTGATAACAGTCTTTTCATCCTTGCTCGTCAGCGTAATAGGAGAGTAACTGTCGCCGCATGAAGAAAGCGAGCTGATAAAAAATATACTTGTCAGAACAGCCAATGCTGAAAATAGATTTCTTTTCATTTTTACTTGGTTTTATTGTTAATACATCGCAAAGATATAAGATTATGTGAGAATTCAAAAATTACTCACAAATTATTTCTTGCCGAATTCATTGTCAATCTTCAGCAATGATGTAACCCAGAATGTGGCAGCCGTGCATATCATTATCCAGATGAAGAACATGCGATACCCCATTGTTTCCTGCAGCCAGCCGGCTATCATTCCCGGCAGCATCATTCCCAAAGCCATAAATGCCGTACATATTGCGTAATGTGCAGTCTTGCTTTCCCCTTGCGAGAAATAAATCATGTAAAGCATATATGCAGTAAAACCAAAACCATAGCCGAATTGTTCGATGAAGATGCACAAATTTATAACCGGCAGACTGCTGTGCTGGAAGAAACTGAGATATACATAAACGATGTCGGGCAGCGATATAGCCCATACCATAGGCCAGAGCCATTTCTTCAGGCCTTGGCGCGAAACGGCTATTCCTCCCAATATACCGCCGAGCGTAAGGCCTATCACACCCACTGTCCCTTGTGTGAAACCTATCTGCTCTGTGGTCATTCCCATACCGCCCTTTTCTATAGGGTCGAGCAGGAAGGGGATACCCATCTTGGCCAGTTGCGCTTCAGGCAGACGGTAGAGCAGCATGAACAGTATAGCTATAGCAGCCTGTTCCTTACTGAAAAAAGAGCGGAATGTACCTGTGAAGGATGACAGAATACCTTTTGAGCCATTGCTGTTCACTTTTATATCCGACGACGGACGCGGAAGAATCCATCTGTGATACAGCCACAGCCCGATGAACAGTCCCGCGAGAATGTAGAAAGTGATGCTCCACGCGCGGCTGATGCTCCCTCCGCTGCTTTCCAGATATCCGGCCAGCATTATCAGTCCACCTTGCCCTGTGATAGTGGCAAGACGGTAAAAAGTACTTCTGATACCTACAAACAGAGCCTGTTCGTGTTGCGTAAGCCCTATCATGTAGAACCCGTCGGCCGCTATGTCGTGAGTGGCAGAACTGAAAGCCATCAGCCAGAAAATAGCGAGAGTAGTCTGCAGGAACGAATCCGTAGGAATGGTGAAAGCTATCCCGGCCAGTCCGGCACCTATCAGCAACTGCATGGCAGTTATCCAGTAGCGCTTGGTCTTTATGATGTCTACAAACGGACTCCAAAGCGGCTTTATAACCCATGGCAGGTTAAGCCAACTGGTGTAAAGAGCCACTTCAGTGTTAGAAATCCCCATTCGCTTGTACATCACGAGCGATATTATCATAACGGCCACGTAGGGCAGCCCTTCGGCAAAATACAGCGAAGGTACCCATGCCCATGGCGAACGTGTTTTCATTGTTTTATTCATTTAATAGACTCTCCTTATTTCAGCTCCCTTATAATAGTGTAAAAGAATTTTATCGTAGGAATATCCCTTTTCCCCCATCATGGCGGCACCTATCTGGCATAAACCCACTCCGTGTCCCCATCCGGCACCAGTGATTACAAATCCATCCGGCATACAGTCCTGACCATCGGTCTTATCCACCACAAAAGCAGAGCTGAACAGATGGCTTTCCGACAAGGCACGTCTTATTTCCAGTTCCTTACCTATTACCATAGTACGCAGCGTTCCAACAATTTTCAGTCTGGAGATTCTTCCCGACTTACCCCTCTGCATAGGAATCAGGTCCTTTATCCCACCGAAGTCAATTCCCGTTTTCCTGTGAATAAGTTCCGATATCTCCTTTTGCGAGTATCTCACTTTCCAGCGGTAGAAATCAGTCGTTTTGCGGTCATAGTTGTTAAGTATCTGTTTCAGAACCTTTTCGTCGTGTGTATTGCAGAAAGCATCAGGATTGCTCCGTATCCATTTGTCGGCATTCTCCTCTATGCTCAGGTCCGGTATAGAGCCGCAGTCCGCATTGTCCGCTACAGGTTGCAGATATGGATAATCCTTATCCTCCCAGCAAGTGTCGAATGTTTCCGATACCCCTCCGCAGCATTTTGAGAATCTTGCGTCGCAGATGTCATTGCCGTACATAAGTACCATACCCTCAGTTTCTTTCACCGCCTTTGCCACCGACGGATTGGATGCCTTTGTTATCCCCTGATACCTCTGACAGTGGTCGTCTGCACATACATCGAAAAGCGTATGGTCCTCGCGGTCGTACCATCTGATTAAGCTGTTTTCATCTTCTGTACAGTCCTTTTGTAAAGATTTATGTACATTCTTCCCTCTGTTCTTAATCTGAGCCAAAAGCCAGCTTCGTGATATCACCGCATGTGATTTCAGAAACTCCACTGATGAAGTGGCGCACATCTCGGACGAAATCACACTCACCAGATAATCCTCCACCGGCAGAATATTTACCGCTATCACGTTTCCGCCGTCAGTAATCAGCTTCAGCTTTCCGGTGAAAGTCTGCTCCTCCTGTCTTTCCCAGTGGTAGGAGATACCTATTGTGACATTGTGCAGCGTGAACGAGCTGTCGCTGTTCTCAGGCACTAATTCTACCGTTTCCACTTCATCCTTGCCGAACAGAAACTTACCGTTTCCGGTGGCAGAAACCCTTTGCAGTCCGGTTAGCACCGTTCCGTCAGGAGTCAGGAAACTGCCGTTCAGTGTGAATGATATCTCTTTTCCGGTTATTATACCTACGTTTATATATGGTTTTTCCATGATGAAACTTCTTTGTAAATCCTTGTTATGTCAGCCTCATTGATTTTTCTGAAATCCTCTTCGCGCGGAGTTACTATAAGTCCGGCCATGTCCAAAGCACCCGGACTGACAAGTATCTGTTCCTCTCCCTCGGCAAAATAGCACGACGGTCTGTGTGCCTCCCTAGGGAAATAAGCACAAATGAATCTGCCTTCGTCACCCCTCCACGCAAACATATTGTACCGTGGCTCCGGCTCGCCTTCGTGTACAGGTAGAGAGTCTAAATATCTGAATAGCAACGCTGTGTCAATATCCCCTGAAAGCGATGTAAAGACCTTTATAGGACAGGCGAATCCGTTTACGGAATAAGCCTTGCATACATCGCCGCTCTGCATTCCGGCAGTATCATCCTCTATGGCTGATTTGAAAATCTCATTCCATTGTGCGATAAAAGGAATATCCATCTTCCTTGCAGCCTGGAAATGAAAATGGTCAGGAGCTGAAGCACCGCATTTCGCACCATTGTAGAAGATGGTATATCCCTGTCCGAAATAATCCTCTACCTTTTGCAGAATTTTCATCGGCAACTGCATTTCAGCCTTGTCGGCAAGTGTTTGCGGAATATGTTCTTCCGAAGAGATGGTGAGATGTCCGGGCAGGATAGGGTACGGGTTTATCCTGATGCTGAACCTCATACCGGCATCAATGCTGATGGAATCCTGTTCCTCCGGTTTGTTATTCGTGCATAGGAAGCACGGACGGGCATCAATGGACGATTTGTCCAGTTTAGCCATAGTAGACACAGCCCTTGCCGGATTGAACTGTACATTTATAGTATTGCCGCCTATATTTACACATTTCGTTTTTATACCCTTCAATGCTTCATGATTCTTGCGGCAGAGTTCCCATTTCTCAAACTGTGTGGCAGTAAATTCGTCGGCTTCCCTTTCCGCCAATCCGCGTCGCATGTTTATTTCGAGAGTCCTCAGACTGTCCTTATACGCATTGTTCAGGTTTATTTTCTCTATGCTCAGTGCTGCATCCGAGTTTCCTTCCCATCGGCGGCACAGATATACCACATCATAAATCCTTCCAATCTTATAGTTTCTCGAGAAAGCCATTCCGAGAGCATAATCCTCTCCATAGCTTGTGTTCGGCACTCTGATTTCACGCAGCAACGGAGTATAGAAAGCACGCGGAGCACCCAATCCGTTTATACGCAAGGCATTGTTATGTCCGTTCCCGTCAGTCCATTCCTTATGGTCAATCACCCCCGGTGGCAATGTCTCCAGACCGAAGTTGGTCATTCTGTATGAGCCTATTACCATAGCGCACTTCTCTGTACGGAACTTATATACAATGGTTTGCAGAGTTTTAGGACTGCTGTAGAGGTCGTCGCTGTCCAACTGAACTGCATAGCGTCCGCACGCCGGATGGTCGATACCCATGTTCCAGCACCCTCCAATACCGAGGTCCGTACGTTCCGGAACTATATGTACCACCTTTTCGTTGTCTTTGTATCTGTCAATACACTCAGTCGTTCCGTCTGTAGAATGATTGTCTATAATTATGACGTTGAATTTGAAATCCGTTTCCTGTTCCAACACCGATTTGATGGCATCGTCTATGGTTCTCACCCTGTTTCTCACAGGAATAATCACAGAAGCCTCGCATGAGAAATCCCCCTCTTCAGTATCTATAAGCCTTGTTCTTTGCGGCAGATACGCACCGATTTCTCTCAGATGAAAGGTAAACGCCTCTTCACGCTCTATCTGTACATTGCGGTTGCGCGGGTCTACATAGTCGAACTGTTTCTCTCCCGATTTCCGCAAATCATCCTCCACTTCGGTGTAGAGAAACTCCCTTATATGTACAATCCTCGCGATTCTTGAAACAGCGAGCCTTAAAGCGTAAAGTCCTGAGTAATAATACTCCTTCTGTGCCTTAAGACTCTCCGCAGCCCTACGGAGAACATCCGTTCTGAACATTATCAGCGAGCCGAAATCGAAATCGTCGCGTACGCTGCCTTCCTGATAGTCGATGACCGGATGAGGCGCACACACTCCCTCCTTCAGAATATAATGGTCGGCATACGCCATGCCGGCACATTCAGGAGTGAGATAGTCCGTCATACGCTCAATGGCTTTATATCCGAGATTCAGAGGATAAGGTTTGGTATACAGCAGAACAAAATCCGTATCTGCCAGACTGCATATCCTTCTTATCCCTTCCGAAGTATTTATTTCGTTGATTTCTACATTATATATATGTTTCACCGGTCCGCATCCTTCCGATATTCCCTTTACGGATGAATTGACCGCTTCATTATCCGAAACAGCGAAAAAAGTTATATCTTTGTCCATAATTCATACCAATTTCTGTTGCTATTGCAAATATATAAAAGTACGTTGGCATTTGTTATAAAATGTATCAATTTTTTCTGCCGGAAATACTGTATAAAAACGACGGGGCGTTTTAAGTCAAACGACGAAGCGTTTCGGGACGAATGACGAAGCATTTTTTTGAAGATACTTATATGTAAAAATCTCTTTTTTATTTACCTTTGTCCATATAAATAAAAAAACAGCAGTATGGAAACAAAAAAAATAACAGTATCTGATGAGGATTTGCGCAGGGGAGCGGAAGAAGGAATGGACGCTTTTCTGAAGGTTTTTACGGATAAGTATATAGAAGTGACAGGCGGTGAAATAACAGCCGAGACAATGCCTTTGCTCAACGGTTACCAGCACTCATTGTTGGGGTATCATTTTTTCCGTGAAGAAGTGCTTGAAGGTGGATTCGTACAGTTGATTCAGAACGGATATGGTCCTTATATTTTTGAGAATCCTTTTGCCAAGGCTATGAGGATGTTTGGTGCAAAGGATTTTGCGAAACTGATTTATGATGCAAAGGCGATATATGATGCTAATAAAGAGGACTTGCAGAAAGACTGTACAGACGAGGACTTCATGGCTATGTACGAACAGTATGAGGCATTCGATGACTTGGAGGAACAGTTCATGGATATGGAGGAAATGGTAACTGCTACCATAGCCGAATATGTGGACGAACATTTGGACGATTTTGCAGCGATAGAATAATTTTTTTAAGTGTTATGCAGTATTTGTATGTGTTCTGCATTTCATGTATAGTGTTATTAAATTTAAAAGAGAAAGATATTTATGAAAAAAACAAAGTTTGCGGTGCTGTTTACCGCTTTGATTGCAACATGTGGGTTAAGTTCTTGTTTGGGTGATCCGGATCCGTATACTACACGTACTGAGATAATGAGGATAGACGGTTTCCCAGGCTATTACAGTTTTGAGAGCGCAGGTAATTATGTTGTCAGTCCGACTAATTCTGATGCTTTGACGGGAACTTTCAATGATGGTGGTTTTGCATATGTGACTTATAAATTTGATACAAGAACAATAACTCAGAATACTTCTAAGATTGAAGCTGAGATACAGGGATTATTACCTATCGGTGAGATTTATCGAAATTATGGAGAAATGGAGTCGAACGCACCTATGAATACTGTTTCATCGTCTGTGCAGTTTTATGACAAAACAAATATGTTTATCAATCTGACTTATTATTATGAAAAAACTGCAGACTCGGACGACCAGAGTGCAGAATTGGATAAACATCGTTTTTATCTTATACAGGATGTTGCAGAAGAAGGTGAAGAGGTAGATAACAACACTCTGACTCTCAATTTTGTTCATGTAGTGGATGATGCTGATAACAACGTTAACAGAAAAAGTACCGGAACAGAAACTCGTCATTTCGATTTGTCAAGCTTTATAGGTATTGATGGATATGTACCTGAGAAGATTATAATCAAGTTCAAACGTTCGTCTAATTCATCAATTGATGGTGCAGATGACAGTCAGATTGAAATTCCATATAAGTCTATAATGAACCAGTATTTCAAAAACGGTTCATCTATTTAATTTGTTGTTTTCTTATAATAGCTGTGAACATGCAGCAAACGGGCAGTAAACGCTAAACAGTCAGTGTTTACTGCCTATTTTTATGTATTTACGCATCCGAAACGGCCTGCAAAATACCTAATTTTAGGTATTTCAAAATCTTTACATTCATAGTTACTTTGCAATGTCAAATCAATTAAATGTAAGAAAATGAAAAAGACAGGAATTTTTTATGGTTCCACTACAGGAACTACGGAGGCGGTAGCAGGAATAATTGCAGGTAAATTGGGAGTTTCTTCAGCTGATGTGTACGATGTGAGCAAGATGACTGCAGAGATGGTAAACTCATACGATGTCCTTCTGTTTGGTACATCTACATGGGGCGACGGAGAATTGCAGGACGACTGGTACGACGGAATCAAACTCCTGAAAGGACTTGACCTGAGCGGTAAGCTTGTAGGCTTGTTTGGATGTGGAGATTCGGAATCGTATGCAGATACTTTCTGCGACGGTATGGGAATCATCTATGAAGATTTGAAGGGTACAGGATGTGAGTTTATCAATGGTGTGTCTGACGCTGATTATACTTACTCTTCGTCTGTAGCTGTTGTAGACGGACAGTTCGTAGGGCTTGCCATAGACGAGATGAACGAGAGCGGCAAGACTGATGAGAGAGTGACTGCATGGACTGAACATATCAAAACATTATTGTAAAGATATTTATACATAAAACCTATAGCCTATGATGATGCAGAATGTAAATCCTACGGACATGAAAGTGTTCCTGAACCATGTGTATGAGTTCAAGAAGGGGGTACGACAGATGGTACTTTACACCATGAACAGGAGAAATCAGGAGTTTGCCGTGAACCGTCTGAAGAGACAGCGTATAAAGTTTATCATTCAGGAGGTAGACAATGAACGTATCAATCTGTTTTTCGGCAAGGACGAGTGTATCAATGCCATACGGATGATAGTTACACGTCCGCTGAATCAGCTGACACCGGAAGAGGATTTCATTTTGGGAGCCATGCTCGGGTATGACATCTGCGGACAGTGCAGGCGTTACTGTGACCGCAAGATGAGGAAAAAATGTGTTTTAATAAACTAAAATCTTGCTCGTATTTGTATTTCAGTCCCAATCATACTATTTTTGCAATATGAAATACATATACAGTGTCATAGGCTTTTTTTCGGTGTTGTTAGGCATTATAGGAATTTTTCTTCCTGTATTGCCTACAACACCTTTTCTTTTGTTGGCGGCAGCATTGTTTTTCCGCAGTTCGCCGCGTGCCTATAAGTGGCTGACTGAGCATCCGCAGCTGGGACCTTATATAAAGAGTTTCCGTGAGGATAAGTCTATTCCTTTAAGAATTAAGATTATATCTGTAGGTACATTGTGGATTACTGCTGTACATTGTATTGTCTTTATTTTTGAAACGTGGTGGCTGAAACTGTTTATGGGAGTACTCGCCACATGTATCACACTTTATATTCTTTCTTTCAAAACACGCAAAAACAAATGTCAAGACTAAACTTCCTGTCGCGCCGGGATGCTATAAAGAGAATGAACTATTATGGCAGAAGAGGAATACCGTTCTTCTTTCTGATAGACTTCGATGAAAAGAACTGTATTGTAGAGGAACCGCGTAATTTGCCGGGCGATGAAATACTATTCAGCTTTCCGTCGGGTGGAAATTATGATACAGAATCTTCTGCAACGAAAAAAACTTTTGTGTGGGAACCGCATCCGCAGACGATAGAGGAATATTCCCGTTCGTTCGACACTGTATATAAGAATCTGTATGCCGGAAATTCATTTCTTACCAATCTTACTTGTGCCACACCGGTCAGAACCGACCTTGCACTTAAAGATATATTCATTCACTCGCGTGCCAAGTACAGGTTGCTGATGAAAGACCGTTTCGTAATGTTCTCGCCTGAGATTTTTGTAAGGATTTCGGATGGTATGATTTATTCCTATCCGATGAAGGGAACGATTGATGCAGCCTATCCTGAAGCGGCTTCTGTTATTTTGAATGATGTGAAAGAATCGGCTGAGCATGCTACGATTGTAGATTTGATAAGAAACGATTTGAGCCAGATAGCATCGGAAGTGACTGTCACCAGGTACAGATATATAGATGAAATTCAGACAAACAATGGAACATTGCTTCAAGTCAGTTCGGAAATAAGAGGGCGGTTGCCGGAGAATTTTCGGGATACATTGGGAGATATGTTTTTCAGACTTCTGCCTGCCGGTTCAGTGACAGGAGCACCAAAGAAGAAAACAGTGGAAATAATACGTGAGGCAGAGACTTACGAAAGAGGATATTATACCGGAGTAACAGGCTACTTCGATGGGAAAAATCTTGACAGTGCGGTTATAATACGATTTGTGGAACAGCGGCCTGACGGCACTATGGTGTTCAAGAGTGGGGGAGGTATAACCTTCAAGAGTGATATGGAAAGCGAATACAAAGAAATGATTCAGAAAGTCTATGTACCGTTTTATTGAGACAATATGTATAAATGACGGAGTGATAGAGAATCTGTCTGCCCATGATGGGAGGATGAACAATACAATCCGTATGCATTATGGGAGTTCTGTCATGCCTGTTTCATTGGAGGACTTTATAACCGCTGAAGGTTGTAAAGGAAGAACCCGTTGCCGTGTGGAATATACTTCAGCGATAGAGAAAGTCGAATATTTTCCATACAGGATTCGTGAGGTAAAATCGCTGCAACTTGTGAATGACGATTCGGCTGAATATTCATTCAAATACGCAGACCGTTATGTCTTGGACCGTAACTTTGCCTTGCGTGGCGATGCTGATGATGTCGTGATAGTCCGTTCCGGTATGCTGACTGACACCTCTATAGCAAACATTTCATTATACAAAGAAGGAAAATGGTACACCCCGAAATATCCATTGCTGAAAGGAACACGCAGGTCAAGACTCCTTGCAGAAGGAATTATAGAAGAGGATATAATGAGAAAATCCGTCTTTTTAATGCAATGATTGGCTTTGGTGAAGTGGAAATAGATATAAACAATGTCTTTCCGATAATTGGAAAATAATTTTATAAGCGGTAATGGTACTTTTCTAAATATCTCAGTCTTAATAAAAAAGGATATAATGTTGATGTAATCCGGTAAAAAATTATTATATTTGTAAAAACAGGTGTTTTAACTCACAAACTGAGATATTATGATGAACAGACTTTCAAGACTATTTGTAATCTTTCTATTGTTGTTTGTGCCTTCTCTAATCTTAGCACAATCTTATTCGTATTCCAAAAGAAATGGTCAGGTTTATTATGACGGCAAGGTCATTCATGGAGCCGATTCTCATTCTTTCCGTGATTTGGGCTACGGCTATGGTAAAGACAGAAACCATGTTTACAGATATGGAACGATTTTGGAGTATGTTGATCCTACTTCGTTCAGAGTTGACAGAAGATTCTCAGCTGACAATCGTCCGTCGTCTGGTCGTCCCGATGGAGGACATCATTATTGCGAAAGACCGGGATATTATGTATCAACTTTCGATGTATTCTACAATGGTGAAAAAGTTCCAGGAGCTGCAAGCAGCAGTTTTGTAATCCTTAAGGAAGGATATGCCAAGGATGCCTTCAATGTGTATTGGATGGGAAAGAAAATTCCGGGAGCGTCGACTTCCTCTTTCGTATGTCTTGGGAACGGTTATGCCAAAGATTCTTTCGATGCATATTGGGAAGGTAGCAAGATAAACGGAGCGTCTGTTTCATCATTCAGGGTTACAAGAGGATTCTATGCTGAGGATTCTTTCGATGTATATTTTAAGGGAGAGAAGCTTAAATAATCATTAAATATACCAATTATGAGGAAATCATTATTTTTATTGATAATACTATGTATTGTTTCCGTTTCTTCAGCTCAGAGTAACTATCGTGGTTTTATAAATAGCGGTTATTCTTTTGGCGTTGGTGAGTATGGTTTTGACCAATGGAATATAAATACTGTTCACGGAGTTGAGTTTCTGCATAATAGTCTGTTCATAGGAGGTGGTGTAGGATTTGGGGTTTCTACAGAAAATCACAGGCTTAAGACATACAGTATACCTGTGTTTGCTGATATACGTTATACGGTGGGCAATTTAAAGGTTAAGCCTTATATAGAAATGAAAGTAGGATATTCAGAACTCATTGATGAAGAACATGATGGTGGAGGATATAATAGTGGAGGCTTTTATTTTTCTCCGTCTGTAGGAGTTTCACTACCGGTAGTAAGAAAAACATCGGTTCATATAGGTTTGGGATATACATATAATAGGGCAATATATGAGTTTTCATATATCCCGGGAGATGGAAAAACCGGAAGTGAAAACAAAACATTTAATGCAGGAGGATTAACACTGAGTGTTGGTGTGTCATTTTAAAAGCCAAAATTATGATAAAATCTTTTAATTATGAAAACAAAAAATCTTTTATTGACTCTCTTTCTGTTTAACTTCATATTAACTTTTACAAGTTGTAATAAAAATGAAGAGGAAGGTTTCTCAAAAGAGGAAACTTTGCAGGCTCTTTTTGATTTGAAAGGAACTTATCATGGAACTGTACAAGTAGCTTACTATCGCGGAGCCGATATAACCGAACTTCAAAATGTAACCGCAGTTTCGCGTGATTCAATGAAGTTTAGCATGTCACTTCTACCTATTTCTGAATTAGTATCAGATAAAAGTCTGTCAGAACGCTTGCGTGAGATTGGTGAGGTAGAAGTTGTGGCTGGTTATCATTTTTGGCAGAGGGATGATTGGAATATAAACATTGGATTACGGCCTAAAGATATTTGTGTTTTGGGTGGATATGGTGCACCACCAACTATAAAAATTGTTTTTTCACAGACTTTTGGTGGAGATGCTGAAGTGGGTAAAAACTTTATAATGTTCAATATTTCTCCTATGGAATTATGGGTTGACGGAAAGAAATATGAGGACTTCACACAGCTTGTGTACCATTTTAGGGGAAAGTATGAGTAATGGTTTTAATCTTTTTGTATAAGCATTATGAAACATATTTATTGGAAAGGCGTAAAGCGAAAGATAGATAAATTCATTGAAAGAATTATTCCAAAACTTCGTAACTGCTTATCTGTATCGGCATATCAAGATTGTGAAGTACCTTTTCAAGCATTATACCATCGAGGTTGTTATATTCATAGCCGAAGGTGGCTCGTATTCCCTGGAGGATGAACTGTGTGGCCCTGTCGAGTGCTATCGGCAAGCTGTCACCTTGCATCAATGAACCGGTTATTACGCTTGTGAATGTGTCCCCTGTGCCCGGATAGTGAGCCGGAAGATACGGACAGGTTACTTTCCAGTATCTGTTGCCGTGGCGGTTGTATGCAAAGACGGAAGTCATATGTGCATTTTCAGGAACAGGAACACTGGTCGCTATTACAATGTCCGGTCCTGCATCTGAGAGTCTTTTCAGATATGATTTCATTTCCTGTACAGTCACCTCGCTTTTATATTCCATGTCCAGAAGTTTGAAAACCTCTGTCATATTCGGAGTAATCACATCGGCATATCGTATGAGTTTCTTCATCTCTGTCACCATATCTTCTGTGATTCCTTTGTACAGGTTGCCATTGTCACCAAGCACCGGGTCCACAACCACCATATCCTGCGGGCGGCGGAACTTCGATATGAAATTCTCTACTATCTGTACTTGCTGCGGTGAACCGAGATATCCGGTGTAGAATGTATCGAACTTCATATCAAGCTTTTCCCAGCTTTCTATTATTCGTTTCATTTCCTCAGTCAGGTCAAGGAACGAGTAATGCGGATATTGTGTATGCGCCGAGAGGACTGCCGTTGGTAGGGGACAAACCTGTATTCCCATGGAAGAAAGAATAGGAATCACTGCCATTAGAGATACTCTTCCGGCTCCGGACAGGTCGTGTACCGCAACCACACGTTTTACGTGACTTTGCAGATACGTTTTCTGCATACCGGAACCCGTCGCAGAAGCATGTACTGCACTCGGCTTTTTCTTTTTCATTCCTGATTTCTGCCATGCAGCCTTTCGTGCCTGATATTGCTCGTATTTGTTTTCTATATAATTGTCTGCCATATTTATTTTTGATGTTATTGTTGCAAAGTACGTTACTTTTTGGGTACGAGGCAAATATTTTGCATTATTTTCCGTATTTTTGCATTAACACATTAAATCATTACAAACTTATGGATATCCGTACAATACTGAAGAATCTGAAAATAGAAGAGTTGAACGCTATGCAGCAGGCTGCTGTAGATGCTTATAGGGAAGGAAACGACATTGTGCTGCTTTCGCCTACCGGTTCCGGAAAGACATTGGCATATCTCATTCCGCTTGTGCAGACACTGAAGAAGGATGCAGAGGGGGTGCAGGCCGTGGTTCTTGTTCCGTCGCGAGAACTGGCATTGCAGATAGAGCAGGTCTTCAAGGCGATGGCTACGGATTTCCAGGTTATGAGTTGCTATGGTGGACGACCGGCCATGGACGAGCACCGTACAATGAAAGGTATCCGTCCGTCGGTGATTATCGGAACACCGGGACGTATGAACGACCATTTGGGGAAAGGAAATATTGATGCCTCTACAGTGCGTGTACTTATAATAGATGAGTTCGACAAATGTTTGGAGTTCGGGTTTCAGGAGGAAATGGCCGATGTGATAGGAAAGTTGCCTAACTTGCGTAGAAGATTCCTTCTTTCTGCTACGGATGCAGAAGAGATACCACGTTTTACGGGAGTAAACAAGAGTGTAAGGCTGAATTTCCTGAATTCGGAAGAGCAATTCTCGGACAGACTTCATTTATATAAGGTGGAATCACCGGTAAAAGATAAGTTGGAAACGCTGTATAAACTGGTATGCACTTTGGGTTCGGAACAGACTCTCGTTTTCTGCAATCATCGTGAGAGTGTGGACAGGGTAGGCAAGTATCTGCATTCTATGAAAGTGTATTGCGAAACATTCCATGGAGGAATGGACCAGGACGACCGCGAAAGAGCATTGTATAAGTTCAGAAACGGAAGTTGCAATATCTTTATCTCAACTGACCTTGCTGCACGCGGACTTGATATTTCCGGGATAAAGAATGTAGTCCACTATCATCTGCCTGTTGCGGAAGACGGATTTATACACCGGAACGGACGTACTGCAAGATGGGATGCCGAAGGTAGTGCATATATAATAATGTATGCAGAAGAGAAAACTCCTGAATATCTTCCGGCCGAGATTGAAGAATTTGTCCTGCCCGAAGTCACTCCCAAACCGTCGAAACCCGAGTTTGTCACCTTATATATAGGCAAGGGAAAGAAGGATAAGATTAATAAGATAGACATAGTAGGATTCCTTTTTAAGAAAGGTGGGTTGAATAAGGATGATGTAGGAAAGGTTGATGTTAAGGACCATTATGCTTTCGTGGCTATATCAAGGAAAAAGAGCCAACAAACGTTAAAATTGATGCAAAATGAAAAGATTAAGGGGGTAAAAACTTTGATAGAACTGGCAAAATGATAACTTTGTGTCAGAGTGCATACGGGATTTCGGGTTGAATTCTCAATTTGCTATGGTTCGTATCACAAAATACACCACAGTATAATAATTATGTGTCAAAATGATAGTGAAATTATGCTTCATATCATAAAATGAAAGAAATTTTCATTTGTAGGTGTAATTTTATTAGATTAAAGTTTGGATGTGTGGAAATAAATACATAAATTCGCAATCGTTAGATATTAAAATATATGTAAAACCAATTAAACAACTGCCAAATGAAAAAACATAATTTTAATGCGGGACCATCTATTTTGCCTCGCGAAGTAATAGAGAAAACAGCTCAGGCTATATTGGATTTTAACGGTTCCGGACTTTCGCTGATGGAAATCAGTCATCGCGCAAAAGACTTTCAGCCGGTAGTGGACGAAGCTGTGGCTTTGTTTAAAGAGATATTAAATATCCCGGAAGGGTACTCAGTGATATTCCTCGGTGGCGGTGCAAGCCTTGAATTCTGTATGGTTCCATATAACTTCCTCGAAAAGAAAGCTGCTTATCTTAACACAGGTACTTGGGCCAAGAAAGCATTGAAGGAAGCTAAAGCTTTCGGTGAAGCAGTGGAAGTCGCTTCATCTGAAAAAGACGGATATACATATATTCCTAAGGACTATGTTGTTCCTGAAGATGCGGAATATTTCCATATTACTACCAACAATACTATCTACGGAACAGAATTGCATTCAGACCCTGAAGTGAATGTTCCTTTGATTGCTGATATGTCATCTGATATTTTCTCACGTCCTATCGACGTTTCAAAATATATCTGTATCTATGGTGGCGCTCAGAAGAATCTGGCTCCTGCAGGTGTTACTTTCGTAATCGTGAAAGATGAAGCGCTTGGCAAGGTTACACGCCATATCCCTACAATGCTCGACTATAAGACACACGTAGACAAGGGTTCTATGTTCAACACTCCTCCTGTAGTGCCAATCTATGCTGCATTGCAGACACTGAAATGGATAAAGGCTCAGGGTGGTGTGGAAGAGATGCAGCGCAGAGCTAAGGAACGTGCCGATTTGCTTTATGCTGAAATAGACCGCAACAAACTGTTCCGCAGCACAGTGACAGTGAAAGAAGACCGTTCACTGATGAACATATGCTTCGTAATGGCTGATGAATACAAGGATTTGGAAGCTGACTTCCTGAAGTTTGCTACAGAACGTGGAATGGTGGGTATCAAAGGACACCGTTCGGTAGGTGGATTCCGTGCTTCTTGTTATAACGCTATGCCTCTTGAAAGTGTTAAGGCTCTTGTCGAGTGCATGCAGGAATTTGAGAAATTGCATTAATGGTGGAACGCTTAAATTTTACTACAAATGAAAGTCTTGATTGCAACAGAAAAACCATTCGCCAAGGTTGCTGTGGATGGTATTCGTAAGGAAATAGAAGCGGCAGGTTATGAACTCGTGTTGCTTGAAAAATATACAGAGAAATCTCAATTGCTTGATGCCGTAAAAGATGTAAACGCCATTATTATCCGAAGTGATATTGTGGATAAGGAAGTGCTTGACGCTGCCAAAGAACTGAAGATTGTAGTCCGTGCAGGTGCCGGATACGATAATGTTGACTTGGCTGAGGCTACTGCTCACGATGTATGTGTGATGAACACTCCGGGACAGAACTCAAATGCTGTGGCAGAACTTGCTTTCGGTATGATGATTATGGCTGTCCGCAATTTCTATAACGGTAAGGCGGGTACAGAGCTTATGGGCAAGAAACTTGGTATTCATGCATATGGTAACGTGGGACGTAATGTAGCTCGTATCGCCAAAGGTATCGGAATGGATATTTATGCTTACGATGCTTTCTGTCCTAAGGAAGCCATCAAGGCTGATGGTGTAACTCCTGTGGATTCAGCAGAAGAACTTTACAAGAATTGTGATGTCGTTTCACTTCATATTCCTGCAACTCCTGAAACACGCAAATCTATCAATTATGACTTGGTGAACCTGATGCCAAAGAACGGTTTGCTTGTCAATACTGCAAGAAAGGAAGTTATCGACGAAGAAGGACTTTTGAAACTGATGGAAGAACGTCAGGACTTGAAGTATGTAACAGATATTATGCCAGAAAAGAATGAAGAGTTTGCCGCTAAATGTGCCGGCGGATATTTCTCTACTCCAAAGAAGATGGGTGCCCAAACTGCTGAGGCTAATATCAATGCAGGTATTGCCGCTGCAAAACAGATTGTGGCATACTTCAAGGATGGTTGCGAAAAATTCCGTGTAAATAAAAAATAAAAAACTTTCTGCCTATGGCAATAGTTAAACCTTTCAAGGGCATACGCCCACCGAAATCAATGGTTGATGAAGTGGCTTCCCGACCATACGATGTATTGAATTCAGAAGAGGCGCGTGAAGAGGCTAAGGGTAATGAAAAGTCATTATACCATATCATCAAGCCTGAAATTGACTTCCCGGTAGGAACTGACGAGCATGATCCTGCTGTATATGACAAGGCTGTGGAGAATTTCAAGATGTTCCAGAAAAAGGGATGGCTGGTACAGGACGATAAAGAAAACTATTATGTATATGCACAGACCATGAACGGTAAGACTCAGTATGGTCTTGTTGTTGGCGCATACGTGCCTGACTATATGAACGGTGTGATAAAGAAGCATGAGCTTACACGCCGCGATAAGGAAGAGGACCGTATGAAGCATGTCCGTGTGAACAATGCGAACATTGAGCCTGTGTTCTTTGCATATCCCGATAATGCCGAACTTGATACGATAGTTGCCAAATACACATCACGCACACCGGAATATGACTTCATAGCTCCGGGTGACGGTTTCGGACATACATTCTGGGTTATTGATGAAAAAGAAGATATTGACAGAATTACTGCTCTGTTTGCCGATATGCCGGCTCTGTATATTGCCGACGGCCATCACAGAAGTGCTGCCGCAGCATTGGTAGGTGCAGAGAAAGCTGCTCAAAATCCTAACCACAAAGGTGACGAAGAATACAATTACTTCATGGCTGTATGTTTCCCTGCATCGCAGTTGACAATTATCGATTATAACCGTGTGGTAAAGGATTTGAACGGTTTGACAGCCGAACAGTTCCTGAAAGCTTTGGAGAAGGACTTCATCGTCGAAGAAAAAGGTGAAACTATCTATAAGCCTTCATCACTTCATAATTTCTCATTGTATCTTACTGGAAAGTGGTACAGTCTCACTGCAAAACCTGGTACATACGATGATAGCGATCCGATAGGAGTGCTTGACGTGACAATATCTTCTAATCTCATCCTTGACGAGATACTTGGCATTAAGGATTTACGTTCGGACAAGAGAATAGATTTTGTTGGCGGAATCCGCGGACTTGAGGAACTGAAGCGCAGGGTTGATAGTGGTGAAATGGCTATGGCTCTTGCTCTTTATCCTGTGTCTATGAAACAGTTGATGGACATTGCCGATACAGGAAATATCATGCCGCCGAAGACTACATGGTTCGAGCCTAAGCTTCGTTCGGGACTGATTATACATAAGTTGGAATAATTCTTTTGAATATCATTTAAATGCCATTTAAACGGTGTTTAAACAGTATTTAAATAGGGTACGGAAAAGGAATACCATATCAGGAAGTTCTGTTTTCCGTACCCGTTTTGTTTGTACGCATTAAATCACTACCTTTGCATAATCATTCAAAACGTTATAAAATGCAGCAGGAAGATACATATAAGACCATTGAGGGAATTTCCGAATCTATTTACACAGAGAAGCGAAGCAAATTTATAGCCATAGCTCTTCCGGTACGTACACTAGGAGAGATAAAGACATATCTTGAGGAGTATCAGAAGAAATATTATGATGCCCGTCACGTGTGCTATGCCTATATGCTAGGGGCTGAAAGAAAGGATTTCCGTGCCAATGACAATGGTGAGCCTTCCGGTACTGCAGGACGTCCTATACTCGGACAGATAAACTCTTTCGGACTTACAGATGTTCTTGTTATTGTTGTGAGATATTTCGGAGGAATAAAATTGGGAACAAGCGGACTTATAGTCGCATACAAAACTGCTGCCGCTCAGGCTCTTGAAGAAGCTGTTGTGATAGAGAAAACGCTTGACGAGGATGTATCTTTTGCTTTTGAATATCCTTTCATGAACGATGTAATGAGGATTGTAAAGGAAGAGGAACCGGAGATTATAGAACAGTCGTATGACATGGACTGTCTGATGAAGCTCAGGATAAGGAAGTCTTCAATGCCAAAGCTGAAGGCACGTTTGGAAAAAGTTGAAACGTTGCGTTTCACTGATGATAATGATTAGAAATATGTTATTGTATAAACAGTAGAAAAAGGCATTAAGTATTTGTGAATTAATTTTAAAAGGCTACCTTTGTGTAAAATAGATAATTAATCGGCTATGAAAGCATCTGTATTTTCTTTACTTCTTGTCTTTCTCTTTTCAGGTTGTGAGATGAGGAAAGAAACAGTCGTTGCTCCGTTGGAGAAGGTGGAGGAATTACTTGAAAGTATAACAGTCACCGAATTGTTTCATGAGAAACCTGTAACTGCCGAAGATATTAATATTACCAAGGATTTTTTATTCGACAAATATACTCTTGAGGATGTTTATCCGTACAAGGATACCGTGCGTTCCATAAAATGGAATGTAATAAAGAAGTGTCTGGCATACGTCGAGAATATGGAGTCCGAATCAGGAAAATGGTGTGTTATACAGAATTATAGGAACAGAAACGGTGAGGCTGCATTGGTCAAGAAATTTGTCAGAAATGAATATAAACGTGTATCAGATACTTTGGGAGTGGAACGATATCAGTCGGTACCTCTTTATCTTTTGTCGGACACTGTTACTCCTGAACGTTACGGTCGTGATGGCTCTCTTGCCTCGGTACTTGGAAGAAAGGGGGGATATATCCATATTCGTCCGGCTACGTTTGATGATGAATGGTATGTTCCGGAAAGATATGTAAAGATGCTTTCCGATTCTACAAACTTCCATCATGTCTTTTTTGTTGACCGTGGGGACCAGAATATAATCACTCTTGAGAGAGTGGCAAAGGCAGAATGGAAGGTAAGGAGCATTAATCCTGCTACTACCGGACGTCATTATCCGCCATACGCACAGGAAACTCCGCTTGGTATGTATCTCATTCAGGAAAAGAAACAGAAGATGATATTCCTGAAGGATGGTTCGAGTGCAGTAGGAGGTTATGCGCCGTATGCAAGCCGTTTCACCAATGGGGCATATATCCACGGGGTGCCTGTAAATGTTCCTGCCACAAAGATGATAGAATACAGTTGGAGTCTTGGCACTACTCCTCGTTCGCATATGTGTGTGCGTAATGCCACTTCGCACGCCAAATTTGTATATGATTGGGCTCCTGTTCAGGAAAGTTTGGTCGTTGTTATAGAATAACTGTTCTGTATAACATTTCATTGAGTTTTTTAACTAACTGATTCTCAGGAATATTAGTATAAAGCGTTATCTTTGCATCCGAATTTTCAATGAATTTATATAATGCGCAATATATTAATATCTATATTTCTTGTATGTTCCGGCTTTGTGGTTCCTGCCATGGCGCCCTCTTGTGCCAGTGGCATGCTTGTACATTCTCCTTCTGAAGTTGATGAGTGTGCAGAGCTTTATGCGTCCATGCAGCTTGAGGGAGTTGTCAATTATAAAGCTTTCCGTCAGGCAGTGGAAGGTTACAGGAAAATAGAAAACCGTCATCGTGATATTCTTACCCTTATAGATTTCTCCAAGCCGTCGACAGAGAAACGTCTGTATGTGTTCGACATGAAGAACCGCAAGATGCTTTTCAACTCTCTTGTATCGCATGGCAGAAACAGCGGTGAGAACTATGCCACATCATTCTCAAACGAATATGCTTCTTATAAAAGTTCTTTGGGATTCTATCTGACAGAGACCACCTATAACGGAGGTAACGGGTATTCGCTTATCCTTAATGGACTGGAAAAGGGGATAAACGATAAGGCTAAGGAACGTGCCATAGTGGTTCATGGAGCATCGTATGCCAATCCTTCAGTGATAAAAGGCGGTGGACGCCTGGGTAGAAGTCTTGGATGTCCTGCGCTTCCTCAAAAGATTTCAAAACCTATTATCGATGCGATAAAAGGTGGAAGTGTGATGTATATTTATGCCGAGAGGCCGGAATATTTTGCTCAGAGTGAGATTCTGTCTGATGTGCTAAATGAAATGTAACGGACAATTTTACTTCTCCATATCCTTCAAATGTATCTCCAGTGCCTTTACGGATATGTGTATCTCCCAGATTGAAATGCCGAGTGATGCTATAAGCAACAGGAGTGCTACTCCGAATACATACACTGCTGTTGTATGAAATCCTATATAAATCAGAAACATTGTTATCACGCAGAGAAACAGACTGGATATGCCAAGTACCTGCATGCTTCGTGTCAGATAGAGTCGGCGGCGCAGATTGTCTATCTGTGCGGCTGTCACTTCCGAATGTTTCTGTACATACTGTTCCTTAACCCAAGTTTGATAGCAAAAAAAATATTTAGTTATTTTTTAGCTGTATAA
>NZ_DXVR01000027.1:18507-32511 GCF_019417265.1 Bacteroides sp. | reverse complement strand
TATAATCAGTGGTAATGACATTATAACAGTCAACCAAAATCAGGAAAAGACAGTTCAAAATCCATTCAAATACCGTTCACTGAGCATTCATTAGCC
Organism: Bacteroides sp.; assembly: GCF_019417265.1. Taxonomy (GTDB): domain Bacteria; phylum Bacteroidota; class Bacteroidia; order Bacteroidales; family Bacteroidaceae; genus Phocaeicola. The sequence continues at coordinate 32,415 of NZ_DXVR01000027.1, read as the reverse complement.
GTTCACTCGCGCTTTTATCATTTTTCGGACCGGTGATTCCTGCAAGCATCCACAATGTGTCAAAATGGCAATGATTGGAATATCCTGTTTATTTTAATCAAAAAATGACGAGAATAATTTGCTTATTCTCGTCATAAAAGTTTTTTAATTGTCATATGTCTTATTTCTTCACCAGAGAAACATTGTCAATCAAAGCCTTTGTATCTTTATTCTGCAATTGTATAACAACAACGAAATCCTTTATCATATCCTCGCTTGCGTCAGTCACGTTGATTTTACCGCCTTTGGCTTCTACACCTTGTGGACTTGCAAAGTTATCTACAGCCTTGCTAAGGTCAAATTTGGCAGTTACTTTCACCCATTTGTCCAGTTTCTTTTCTGCTCTGCTGAAAGCTGCTGCCGATTGTTTCTTTGTCGTTTCGTCATTGATGTCGAAACCTTCACGCAGGAAGAACATTTTGTCGTTATTGGCACTCTTAAGGAATACTCTCACCTGAGTCTTAGGAGTAAGAGCCTTCATATCGAATGTCAATGTGTAGATACCTTTCTCAGCTCCTTGTACACGCTGTCCTACATACGATCTGTACCATGAATTGTCCGAGGTGTTTTCTATTTGTACGGCATTTCCATGAGTATTGTCATCTTTCACGTTGGCGAAAGTGGTTTTACCTTTTGTCTTGTCAAAGAAAAACCAGTCAGTCGAAGCCGGGGTCTTGTTAACTGTTTCTGTACTAACTTCAGTGCTGAAATCACCGTTTTTGATGATGTTTTGTGCGTTTGCGGTAAAAGTGGCCGCCACAAATGCTGTTGCTAAAATAATTTTTTTCATGTTATTATGAGTTTAAATGTAACTGATTAAAGTTTTGTAATTTCCTCTTCTGACATTCCGGTTGCAGCAGATATGGTTGCAATATCCATGCCTAACTTTTTCATGTTGCGTGCAATTTCTTCTTGCTTAAGCCTTTCGCCTTCTGCTTTGCCTTCCGCTCTACCTTCCGCTCTACCTTCCGCTCTTTCAGTATTGATATTATCTCTAAGTATTACAATATTGTCCAAATGTCTGTAGTATGCCTCCTTTTCAGCCTTGTTCATGCTGTCTATTTTCAGCTTTTCCCTTACCTCTTCCAGTCCCGGAGCGTTTGCCCCTTCCGGTATTTCTCCTGTGTTCAGATAGTAAATCCATTCTTCCAGAGGTGTTTTCGCTACCTTGTTAAAGTCGTTCACCTTTAGAATGTAATATTCAGGATAAAGCTGGCTCACTTCGTCTACCTTGAAAGTCTGCCTCTGGAACGGGCTCAGTTCCAGTACGTCATTCAGGTGTATGCCTTTGAATACCGTTTTCCCGTGATATACAATATCCTTTCCGTGTCCTAATGTGAAGTAAACGATGTTTATGCTGTATATTTTTCTCACCTTGTCGTACCCTTCTCCACGGTTGATATATTCCGTTACTAATTTTGAGGTTCCGAAAAGCATTCTTTGGAAATAGGCATACTCGTTGTTATTCTGCACCTCAATCAGTATCAGGTTTCCCTTGGAGTTTTCCGCTAAGAGGTCCACACGATTATACTTGTCGTATTCCTCCTCCTGGTTGCTTTCGCTTTCCAACAGGTTCTTGATAGTGATTTTTTCGTTCAGAAGTGTCGTAAGCAGACCTTCAAGCACCTTGAAGTTTGCTTTGTCCCTGAGCAGGCGTTTCATTGCCCAGTCGAATCTGATATAGTTTCCCATAAATGCAAGTATTGGTTTCTGCAAATATAGTTATAAGGATTTGTTTTTCAAAGTGATTAAGGATATAGACAATGGTATAATGAAAAATAGTCAAATAAATCGATTTAAATTAAAAAATAGAAGTCGTATCTTCATTAATAAATATTGATAGATACGACTTCATTTTTATTATAATCTGTATTTTAGTAACCGAATATTACAAGAAAACTCAACTATATGATACGAATTACTTTGATGCAAAGGTATGCGATTCTATTTTAATATCTTTCAAATAAAGACTGTTTTCTACACCGTTAGTATAGTTGTAGAAAATTATATCAATACCTTGGTTGACATCTGTAATTTCAGATTCAGATAAATCGGTTTCTTTTAAACTTGAGCTTTTACCTTCTTTATAAGTTTTACTGAAGCTTACAATAATACTTTTTTCTACCCATTCGTTTTTTATTGACCCAAATGTAGTAACAGTCCTTTTCCAAAAAGTTTCAACATCCTTATTTTCATACAATGCAAAAACTTTATCGTCATTACTTGACATTATACCTGTACCAACCACACCATCTGCAGTTGCTAGAGAACTCTTGACCTTGAAAGATAATTTGTAATAGCCTTGATTAAAGGAACCTGAGCAGTGGAAAACTATATGGTCGTTATTCCATGAACCTCTTGAATAATATGTGCTATCTGCTGTATCCGCTTTGTTCCTTCCTGTCCATGATTGTGTTTTGAATTCAATGGCAGATTCATCTGTTGAATATGAATACAACATTTTTTTGTTCGGGTTGGTTTTTAAATTAAGTCGATATTATAAGATTCTTAGTCGTCTTTTTTTTAATGTGCTGTTGTTTTGCGGATTTTTCCTGTTTTAAGAAAGTGTGACACGTTCGTGTTCCGCCCGCGTCACGTTCGTGTTCCGCGCGTTACACGTTCGTGTTCCACGCGTGACACGTACGTGTTCCGCTTTCTGTGTTGAAGCGTTTTGAATAATATGAAAGAATCTTTTTCGTTTTGAGATTGGAAAAACCGATAAAGGTGAATGATTCGTGTTTTTAAGTTTGGTCGAAAAGGTTTATTTCTTTGGTCTTAACTTATTACTACTATTGAGATTTTATTTAAGAAAATCTTCGTTTATTTGAAGAAAGTTTATTATATTGCGTGTAATTTATGATAAAAATCATATAGATAATTTTGTTGTGGCTCTTTCCTTCGTCCAATAGTTGTTGTATTTAAAAATGTATATATAATAAATAATGTATATATAATAAATAATGTGTGTCAATAGGGCGTTGATAAATGTTGTTTTTTAAGTATTTGAATTATTTTGTACTATTCATGAACGATTTTATCAAATTGCCGCGCATGATTATTAATATATTTGCAAAATAAAACCTTGAAAAATAAACTTAATGTAATTTTATCTTTTATGAAAACTGGATTCCAAGATTATTTGAAATGGAAGAGGGCTTTCAGTATTTTACTGTTAACCTTAATTGCTGTCACCGGGGCGGTGGCACAGTCTCTCGTCAGAGGAAAGGTAATCGATGATACCGGAATAGAAGTCATCGGTGCCAGTATTTTAATTAAAGGAACCACACAGGGTACTATTACCGACATGGACGGTATGTTCTCGCTGTCAGTACCCGACAAAAACGCGGTTCTTGTAATATCTTATATCGGGTATAAGGACATGGAAGTGAAAGTGGATGTCACCAAACCTATGTCTATAGTCCTGAAAGAAGATTCCGAAATGCTTGAGGAAGTTGTTGTAGTCGGTTATCAGGAGGTCAAGAAGAAAGACTTGACAGGTTCTGTAGCAAAGGTTGATATGGATAATCTTCTTAATACTCCTGTCGGCTCATTCGACCAGACTTTGGGAGGACGTGTAGCCGGAGTTAATGTTAGTTCAGGTGAAGGCCAGCCGGGAGGAACGATGAACATCGTAATCCGTGGTAACAACTCTTTGACACAGGATAACTCTCCGCTTTATGTCATCGACGGTTTTCCGGTGGAGGATCCCGCTCTGGCAAGCACAATCAACCCTTCTGATATCGAATCGCTTGATATCTTGAAAGACGCTTCGGCTACTGCCATATACGGTGCGCGAGGCGCGAACGGTGTGGTAATCATCACCACCAAGAAAGGAAAGGTGGGAAAACCTCAATTGAAGTACGAAGGCAGCTTCGGTTTCCAGAACGTCACAAAGACCCTTGACCTGATGGACGCATACGAGTTCATCAAGTTGCAGTACGAGATGTTTCCGAGCGAGACAGAAAAGAATTACCTGACAAAGCACGGCCCGACAGAGGCGGACGACGTGAAGTACGGACTTGATTATTACAAGACCGCCCCACAGTACGACTGGCAGGACGAAATCTTCAGGACGGCATGGCAGCACAGCCACAACGTGAGCCTCATGGGAGGTTCGGAAGGCGTGCGTTACACCGCATCGGCTTCATATTTCGACCAGAACGGTGTCATCCTCGAATCCAATTACAAGCGTTTCCAGTCGCGCATGAACATAAACGTGCGTCAGGGCAAATGGAACGCCAGCCTTACCGCCAACTATTCGCGCAGCGTGCAGACAGGCAGCTCCACTTCGCTTTATTCGTCAAGCGGTATGAACAACCTCTTCTACAGCGTTTGGGGATACCGTATGGTGAACAATTTGGACAGACGATTGGAAGAACTTATGGAGAATGGTGTGGACTCGGCCCTTGACATGACGAACGACTACCGCTTCAACCCTTACATGGACTTGCTTAACGCTTACCGCAAAAGCTACGTGAACAACTTGCAGTTGAACGGATTCGTGGCATACGACATAATCAAGGGGCTTAAGCTGAAAGTGTCCGGTGGTTACACCTACGACGCGCGCAACGGCGACCAGTTCAACAACTCGAAGTCGCGTTACGGCAGCCCTATCTCTAACGATAAGGTCAACGCCCAGGTATCGCGCAACCAACGCCTGACGTGGCTCAACGAAAACGTGCTTACGTATCAGACAAGGGTGAAGAAGCACCACGCCATAAACTCGCTTGCCGGTGTCACTTTCCAGAACTCCGACTACGAGGCGTACTCGTTCAAGACCACGCGCATACCTAACGAATCGTTGGGCATGGCGGGAATGAACGAAGGTATTCCCGGAAATACCACCTCGGTCAAGTCCTCATGGGCGATGATGTCGTTCCTCGCACGTGTCAATTACGACTACAAGTCGAAGTATTACGCCACGGCTTCGTTCCGTGCCGACGGCTCTTCCAAGTTCAGCAAGAAGAACCGTTACGGATATTTCCCCTCAGGCTCTTTGGCTTGGACATTCACACAGGAGAAGTTCATGCAGAACATGAAGGACGTGTTGTCCAATGGTAAGCTCCGTGCAAGCTGGGGTCTCACCGGTAACAACCGCGTGGGCGAATACGATTATTACGGCATGTTGTCCCTGCTCAAGTCTAAGACCGGTTCAATGGTGTCCAACGGAAGCAACTCTTCTACGGTCTATCCGTTCGAGAATAACCTGAACAGCTTGGGCGTTGCTCCTATATCAATCTTGAACAATGACCTGAAGTGGGAAACCACCGAGCAGTGGAACGTGGGTATGGACCTCGACTTCTTCGACGGCAGGATAGGGGTTACGGCCGACTGGTACATGAAGACCACCCGTGACCTTCTCCTCGATGCCGTGTTGCCGCAGTCCACCGGTTTCTTCAGTGCCACTAAGAACATAGGCAAGGTGAGGAACTCCGGATGGGAACTTACCATCAATACCGTGAACATAAAGAACAAGAACTTCAGCTGGAAGACCAACTTCAACATAGCGTTCAACAAGAACAAGGTACTCGAACTGGCAGAAAACCAGACAGCGTTGCTCACTGCTGCATACTTCGACCAGTCATACAATTCACAGCCTACTTATATCTCAAAGGTGGGTTATCCCATGGGTATGATGTTCGGTTACATATACGAAGGCACATACAAGTACGACGACTTCTACAACTCGGGCGGCGTTTACACGTTGCGTCCGGATGTCCCCGCTTTCTCGGGCGAGAACAGTACTCAGCCGGGTATGCCCAAGTACAAGGACGTGAACGGCGACGGAGTGATAGACACGAGCGACAAGACTTTCATCGGCCGCGGACTACCGGTTCACACAGGAGGTTTCACAAACGACTTCACATATAAAGGTTTCGACCTGAGCATATTCTTCCAGTGGTCTTACGGTAACGACGTGCTTAACGCCAACCGTCTGTTCTTCGAGAACTCCAACGGAAAGAAGGACTTGAACCAGTTTGCTTCGTATGCCGACAGATGGACACCCGATAATCCTACAAGCGACATTCCTGCCGCTACAAAGAGCAGCTCCAACCAGGTGGTTTCAAGCCGCGTGATAGAAGACGGCTCGTTCCTGCGTCTGAAGACGGTGACATTGGGCTATAACGTGCCGGTGAAATATACCAAGCGTTGGAAGATAGCAAGCGCAAGGATATACGTTGCGGGACAGAACCTTTGGACATTGTCCGGCTATTCAGGTTACGACCCTGAAGTGTCAATCCGTAACAGTGCCATCACTCCGGGACTTGACTATTCGGCTTACCCGCGTGCTTATGCGGTTAACTTCGGTGTAAGTTTAGGTTTCTAATAAGTTGTCATTATAGTAAATAAAGCAAATATGAAAAAGTTCAAATATACAATATTGTCTGTCCTGGCTTCTGCGGTGATGGCTTCCTGCAATTTCCTCGACAAGGAGCCGTATAAAATCACTTCAGGGACATACTTTCAAAGTGAGGATGAGGCAAGCTCCGCCCTCACAGGGGTGTATGCCATATTGGCGCAATCGTCTTTCTATGGCGGCGACTACAACATCCTCGCCGGCGGCGACGACCTCTCGTTCTATGGCGGTTCGTCCGGACGTATTTCCAATTCCGGTCTGATATGTAACCTCGCTACTACCAGCGACCCTGCGGTCACTGCTCTTTGGTTTACATTATATAATGGTATAGAACGTGCCAACTATTATATCGAACAGATAGACAATGTTCCGGACATGTCGGAGAAAACCCGTGCGCAATACAAGGCGGAAGCGCGTTTCCTGCGTGCATTCTATTATTTCAACCTCGTACAGAACTGGGGCGACGTGCCTTTCAAGACACAATCCACGGTATCTACCGGCAGCCTGAAGAACAAGGACATAGCCCGTACCCCCAAGGACGACATATACAAGTTCATAGTGGAAGAGATGGCCGAGGTTTCCGACCCTGAGAACGGAGGCTTGCTTACTGCTTCCGAACTTGGTTACTTGCCCGGACGTGTCTCAAAATCCACGGCTTGGGGAATACTTGCCAGGGTTTACATGTTCTGGGCGGGCGAACATTACCGCGACAACCTGCCGGCTCCCGCCGACAAGGTTGATAAGTTCAAGGAAGCCTTGAAATACGGCAAGCTGGTGCAGGGCGCAGGACATACGCTTTCTCCAAAATATTGGGATATGTTTATCGATATGTGTTCCGACAAGTACGACACATCCGGTGCGCATGAAAGCATTTGGGAAGTGGAATTTGCCGGCGACGGTACGGGAGACGTGCGTGCGGAAGGACGTGTGGGCAACACTATAGGACTTATGTGTTCCGATTTCTCTTCCTTGAACAACGTGGTTGGAAAGAACGACCCCGGATATGCGTATGCATTTATTTGGGCTACTCCCAAACTCTACGACTTATATGGCTACAAAGCTCCTTACCAGGTTAAAAAAGACGCCGACGGACTTCTGAAATACAACGATGATTCCGAACCTACCCTTGAGAATCAATACGGAACATTGAGGGACGACCGTTTTATATGGAACATAGCTCCTTTCGGTTATCGTGCAACCAAGGTAAAGAGCGAAGGTATCGTAGGCAGGACGTTCGACAACAAAGACCTTTATTATTGGGTGATGGGACTCGGAGACTTTGCAGGAAGAGGATACGGCTCACGTTCGTATGAATACGGATTGGCCGATGACCCTATATTTAATTCGAACACGACAAACAAAGGCGATATGTGGAAGAAGTTGACAACAAGCGAGGGGAATCGCGACCAGGCCAGAAAGGACTTGTGTTGTGCGAAATACCGTCGCGAGTACGAACCCGCAGCAAAGAAGAACAAGAACAACACTTCCATCAACTTCCCGTTATTGAGATATTCCGATGTACTCCTGATGATGGCTGAGGCTGAAAACGAGGTAAACGGTCCGGCAGATGCTTATCAGTATATAGATGAGGTAAGGGAAAGGGCAGGATTGGAAAAACTTGACCGGAATTTCAACAAGGACACTTTCCGTGAGGAGATAAAAGACGAACGTGCGCGCGAACTTTGTTTCGAGTATACACGCCGTTACGACCTAATCCGCTGGGGCGAATATATAGTGAAGATGAACGAGCAAGTGACATTCACAGGCGAAAAATACTGGAGTCAGGGAGCACAGGTGGCCAACTTCTTCAGGATACGCGAAGCATATAATTACTTCCCTATTCCTGAGAGTGAAAAGGCAGTGAACAAACTTATTACCGGCAATAACCCGGGATGGTAAATTTTTGGTTTAAATTCGCAAACTTACAAACTAATGATGAATAATATGAAAACATTGAATATATTGGCTCTCGCTTTCTTGGCGTTCGGTACAGTGGCGTGTCATCCTGCATTGTTCGATGACATATCCAATGCGGATGTGACGGTGGAAGAAAACGGGGACATCGAATACGACGGGAATATAATTACCGTGAAGAAAGGCACACCTGTGAATTTCAATCTTGCAGGGTCGCCGGACTTCATAACTTTCTTTAGTGGAGAATTAGGACATCAATACGCATATAGGAACCGGATGGAGACAAACCTTGACGATGTGGTGTCTTCGAAGTTGAAATTCAGGGTATGGGCGCAATATGGTGTGGTTCGTCAAGGTGAAGAAAACTCCATGAAAGACCAGATGCAGATACTGTATGTGACAGAGAATGAAGACAAGACCCCTGTATTCCCGGGACTCAGTTACGATTTCGAAAAGGACTCGGTAATGGTTGAAAAGGAAATAGCATGGCAAGAACTGGTTCACGCTTCCCAAATGCCGACTGTAGTCAATTCTAATGGCGTAAAGAGCATCGAAGTGGATTTGACATCATATAAGGATAAGAAATTCACTATGGCGATGGTCTTGAATAGAGGACAGAAAGAAGCTCCTGCTAATAGTACCGCAGAAGGTAAGACTTTGGTTCAATCGACATGGCATTTCGAGGATATGTGCATTGAGACTACTTGGAAGAACGGACGTGTCACAAACCAATATGCCGGCGCTTTCGGTTTCACTCCTGTCAACATGAAGAACAAGACCGTGTTCGACGACCATTCGGACAATGTTTATCAGATGCCGTCGGATATGGAATATGGAGCTGTCAAGGCCGGTGTGGAAGGCTATTGGAATTTTAATAACATAGCATCCGGCAACATAGATATTTCCGGAGCCGCGGAAAACAAGTTGTGGAAATATTCATGGCTTGTGTCCGACTACCTGAACTTCGCTTCCACGGTAGAGCCCGACCAAGGTGTGAAGATAAAGGACATCAACCTCCCTGTGACAAGTTACGAACATACATACAATAAAGTCGGAACTTACAAGGCTACATTCGTTATGACGAACGATAATGTCTACGATGCACAGCAAAAGGTTGTGGAGTTTGTGATTAATGTAGTTGAATCCCTATAAAACTAATATACAATGAAAAAATACTTTATGTCATATATACTTTTTGCCCTGATGGTGCTTGCCATTACAGGGTGTAAGACAGACGACCTGCGCGACGATCTCGACGGCCTTAAGAACCGCGTAACACTGCTTGAAGAGCAGGTTAAGATTTTGAATGAAAACCTTGAGGTGATATCATATCTCTTCAATGATAAAATTGTAATTACGTCATGTACGCCAAATGGCAAGGCTCCTGATTATACTTCATATACTATTAAGTTTAGTGATAATACTGAACTTGAATTGAATCTTGGTTCGGAATCTTCAGTGCGCCTTCCGGATATGGAGATAGTAGATGGTAAGTGGGTAATAGAAGGTGTAAATACTGAAATACCAGTAAGTAATAATACCCCTGGAAAGGATGGTCTTGTTCCTAAGTTTGAACTTGTAAAAGACGAAACTGATAAGTATTATTATACAGTTCAATATGGAGAAGAGGCAGCAACAGCTGTGACTGATGCGGAAGGAAATAAGGTATATGTGACTGTTAATGATAAATTACCTGTAGATCCGGATTTTATGTCAGCAAATATGTCCGAAGATGGTAAATATTTTGTATTGACTCTTACAACAGACCCACAGCAGACAAAAAAGGTTCCTATTGTTTCTGATTTATCGTGTTCTATAATAAATCCTTTCGGAGGTAAAAGTCTTGACTTGGTACCAGACGCGAACTTTTCATTAAAAGTGCAGATAAAAGGTGATGATTATTTTGTTAATGCACCAAAGGGATGGAAGGCAGAAATAAGTGCATTGGATGAAAACGGTGTTGCTACTATAAATGTGTCTTCTATCGGTTCTACAGTTGCAGGTAGAGCAGTGGCTGATAACTCTAAAGATTTGTCAGTTATGGTAAATAAAGATAATTATTGGGCTGTCGATAAATTGCAATTAAATGTAATAGAAGAAGCTCAAGCCTCTGATGCGGTTAAATATTTCTCAGGAAAATCTGTTACTGTTAATGGAGTAGAGATTGAGAATGCTGCTTTTGGAATCCCTATGATTGTAAATGAAAATGTTTCGATAGTTGAAACTGATAAAGAGAAATATCAGGTGTTCTTTATCGGAGCGGGAAAGACTTTGACAGTTAATCCTCAAGTTTATGATAATAATGGAAAACCTGGTTACAGACAATATACAGGAGAAAATCTTGTATTTCTTTCTATGGATAAGTCAAATCCTGGAACTGTTAAATTCGCTGATCAAGGATTTATTGGTATTTCTATGATGAAAGAGAATACGAATGCATATATCTTGGCTAAAGATGTAATATTTGATACGACTGAATCAAACAAATATATGATTACACCACTTAAGAAGACTAAAGAACTTAATGTAGAATTTAATTCATGTAAATTAAAAATGGCTGATCAGCCGATAACATATTTAAATTCTGCTAACTACTATGACTCCTTTAAAGTAGAGGATTGTGATATTGAATATACAGGCAATAAAACTACACTGAACTTCTTTAATTTAGGTACAGGTGCCAAAGATTTAGGAAATATAGTCTTTAAAAACAATTTTATTTATTGTAAAAGTGGGTATAAGTTGCAATATAAAATACTGAATGCGGCTTCAACAGCTGTTGGTAATATAGATTTTCAGAATAACACAATTGTAAACATTGAGCCACGTACTACCGGATTATTTAATATAACATCTGCAAAATCAATAGTTTTTAAGAATAATCTTTTATGGTCAGATGCACAACTTAACACAGACGGTAATTTTATTACGGTCTTTAAGAATGCAACACCGGAAACATTGACAGGTAGTGCGACAGATAATATTTATTTCTCGCCAACTAATTTTAATCTATTTATAGATGATAAATTATTTACAGGCTTTGATGAAATTACTAAGGTTGATACAGACCCTTTTACCGGAGGTACATTTGATTTGGCGAATGGCAAGTTCGTCCCTAATGATACATATAAACAATATGGTGCAACACGTAATTAAATGATTGATTATGAAGAAATTGTTTTATTTTATAATGATATGTCTTACAGTTGTTGCGCTTCCTTCGTGCAACGACAAAGATGAAATTCGTAAGGAAATAGATGAACTTACTGCTCGTCTTGATGCTTTGCAGCCGCAGATAGACAGACTTAATGAGCAATTGCAGGCATTCTATCCTATGGTGGAAGGCAGTATATATGTTTCCTCATATGCTCAAGACAATAATGGTGATTATATACTGAAACTTAGCGATGGTACTGCAATAAAAGTTTATAGCGGAAAACCTGCTGAAGATGTACCTACAGTATCAATCAATAAAGATGGATATTGGTGCTATCTTTTGAATGGTCAAGAGTACATTATGAAAGATAAAGACGGAAACGATATGTATGCTTTGCCTGAAAACGGACCGGATGGAAAAACTCCTAAAGTAAGTGTAACAAAAGCAGGTTATTGGATATATTCATTTGATGACGGAGAATCATGGACTGTTTTTGACGGTGCTCCGGTAGCTAATCCTGAAAAATTACCTTCAAGCATTTTCAATAGTGTGAAAGTTGATGAAAATGCAGGTACGGTAACATTCTCTTTGGCTGCTGGTGGTACTCCTGTTACCGTTTCACTTTATACTGATATGAAGTTTGAGATTACAGATGGAAATACGATTTCATTAGATGCTGGTGAATCTACAAATGTTGCTATAACTCAGCATAATGTAGAACAGATTATTGTAAGAGATACTCCTTTAGGCGTCAAAGTAGAAGAAGCACAAATCACTATAGATGCTACAGGTGTTGATGCCGGCACTTATAAGGTGTACTTGCAGATTATATCAAAGAATAATATCGCAAAATTAGTATTATTGAATGTAACTGTTAATTAATGAATACTATGAAACTAAATAAAGCATTTATGGCATTCTCGTTTCTCTTGATAGGGCTTGTGGGATGCAATACGGAAGATTTGGAAAATGACATTAATGCCTTAAAGGACAGGGTGTCTTTAATGGAGGCACAGGTTCAGGCGTTAAATGACAATATGAACATATTGCGTATAGCTCTTGATGGAAACAAGACTATACAGAAATGTACAGACAATGGAGATGGAAGCTATTCTCTTTTGTTAAGTGATGGTAGAACTTTTAAACTGACACAAGGTGTTGAAGGCTCTGAATTCTATCCACAAATTTCTATTGACGGAAACGGATATTGGGTGATAGACGGTGTAACCCAAGATTATAAGGCTAAGGCTGAGAATGGTAAAGATGCTCAAACACCAAAGTTCAGGCTTGATGCAGAGGGTGATAAATATTATTGGTCGGTAAGTTATGACAATGGAGTTACTTACAATCTTTTGCTTGATGTTAATGGCAATAAGGTTAAGGCAAATGCGGAAACTTCAATAACTCCATCAGAGGATAGACCGATTACTGATGTAAAAGTAGAAGGGAATTGCCTGAAATTCAAAGTGGACGGACAGGATTACTCTATACCTATTGTAGAAGGATTGAAGTGTATTATAACAGTCCCTGAAGATAGTAAGGATGGAGATTTTTGTGTCGTTTCGACAAAGGCACCATCTGTTCTTACAATTGATGTATCTGGTTATTATTGCATTGTGGATGCTACAGAAGGATGGACTGCATCTGTAAATGACGAAAATAGCGAGTTGACAATTACAGCACCAAAAGAAGCAGATAAAGAAGGTGTGATAACACTTCAGGTAAATAAAGGTATAAGTTGGGCTATAGAAAAGATAAAGGTTAAATCGAGAGATATTATTAATAGCTATTTGGAAGAATATAATTCTGGAAATAATATTTTAATTGGTGATGAAATAATAAACAAAGAGTCCGGATATAATGTGGCCAATGAAGGTAATGTTGTTCAGAATGGTGGTTCTATAACAGGTACTGGAATCCATTTTATTGCTGCAGGTGCTAAAATAACGGTTCCGGGAACAATAAATGTAAATGATTTGATCTTAATTTGTGATAAACCTGGTGCATATGCTACAGTTGAGCTGAAAGATAAAGCTTTGTTAACAATAAAAAGTACTGTAGAAAAAGGATGTTTGATGTCGAAAAACATTCATTTTACAATAAATCCTACCAAAAACGCATATGTATTAAATATTTCAGAGTGTAAACCTACTTTTGAATTGATTTCAGATCATTGTAAATATACAATTGCTACTGGTAAAAATTTAAGTTATTCTTCAACTAAATGCACAATAAACAAAATATGTTTTAAAGATTGTGACTTTTATTTTGACGGTGATGGTAAATTAAATGCAAATTCAAACATTATTAATCTAACTAAGGCAGAAATTAATAATGCTGTTTTTGAGAATAACTTGTTTACTGCGAAGTTAAAAACAAATGGCTCAAAAATTGCTTTAATGATAACTTCAAAAGTAACTCCAAATATATTAAATAATAC
>NZ_DXVR01000027.1:574-18497 GCF_019417265.1 Bacteroides sp. | reverse complement strand
TTATTTTTGCGGCTAATGAGACGAATTATGGTGAAGAAACCGATTTAAGATTCGCTCCAAATATAACAAATTATACTTTTAAATATTTTACTACTGCTGACGGAGCTGGTAAACCAAGTTGGGTACCAGATGCAAATGCGTATAGGTTGGATAAGACTACCGAACCTGTCTTTAATATCCCTGATAATCAAACAGATATGACGACCTTTGGCTTTGCATCATTGATTGATGGATTTGGTTGTAGTAATAGAGATATTGAATAAAAAATTTCCAATGAAAAGAGTACATGGTGGATTTGTTCAAATCGTGTACTCTTTTCTTAAAATCTTAAATCGAAACCTATGCATATAAAACATCTACAATTATTTTTACTATTTATATTTCTTCTTATCTCTTGCAAAGATGAGGTTCAACTCCAGGACGACGGTTTTACGACTACTCCGGAGCAATCTGAAAAGATAAATAAACTTACAGGGGATTATTCGGACAATATAGAGGCATATCGTTTGGCGGTAGATGGAGAGGAGATTATAGACTTTGTAAAAGAAGAGGATGGAAACTATATCTTTCAGCTGAAAAATGGTTCTACACTTAACTCTGTAAACAATAATTCAGAGAATAATGATATCCCATTGTTCGGAATAAATGAATCCGGTTATTGGATATATACTCTCGGAGGACAGACACAAAATCTTAAAGATATGTCAGGAAATGATGCAGCCGCATTATCTTCAACCGGACAGCCTGTCGTGGCTCCGCGTGTCTCTTTGTCTTCAGAGGGAAAATGGCTTGTTTCGTTCAATGGAAATCAATGGAAAAAACTGTCTGATGATGTTTATAAAGAGATAGACAAGAAAGCTGCTGCCGATTTTGCATTGTTTTCCTCATCGGTAATAGACGAAACAGCAGAAACTGTTTCTTTAAAGCCAAGATGTGGAGTGGCAGAATTGAACTTTGAATTAACTTCTTCAAATACTACCCCTGCATGGCGAAAATTCGTAATGAAATCGGAAGACAACCTTTTGCTTGATTTCTCTTATGCCGGATATAAGCATGGAGAAATGGCTCCTCCTGATGGTTTCGCTTTGGGGTATAAGGTGATAAACATAGCCCAAGAGATGACCGTTAGAGGTAAAAGCGCGCGTGAGACTTTCATCGAGGTGTTGAGGGAAAACAGAATGACGGCCAATGATAAAGGTAATCAGAGTAATCCGAATGCAATGGTAGTGCTGTATTTCCCGAAAGGCGATTATGTGCTGCATAATGAGGATGATAACAGAAATAATCCAAATAGTAAAAACAAGAAACTATCAGGCCATAAAGGGATAAAACCATATGATCCGACTGATATTGTAAAGGTGGATAATACTCCTGTTGCATATGGTCTTGACTCAAAAGAAAACAACACTTCGGATTGTATAATCATCACGGCCGGCAATTTCGTAATAAAAGGCGACGGAAGAGGGCAGACACGTATCATAATGAGTACTCCGATGCTGCCGACCAATCCGGCTACATTGTATTCTTCGCCTGACCTATTGCAGATAAAGCATAACAGCAACACAAAGGATATCGGATGTAGCGTGCTGTCGGATGCTCCGAAAGGCTCTTTCAGCGTACAGGTGTCGGCTCCGGACAAGATAAAGATTGGCGACTGGGTTTGTCTGTATCTTCTTAATAACAATACGGAACTTATAGCAAAAGAGCTTTTCCCTCATCAGCGGGAAGAGTATATGGGAAATATGGCTGAAGGTGTGAGGGTAAACGACTATCATCAGGTGATAGGAAAGAATGGTAACACAATAGTATTCAAAGAGCCTATAATGCATGAGGTAGAGGCAAAATGGGGATGGAAAATATATTCATATCCTCATTATGAAAATGTGGGAGTGGAAGATTTGACCTTTGTAGGAAATTGTGTAGATGACTTTAAGCATCACCGCAGTTGGATAGATGATGGCGCATATAAACCTATCAGTTTTACGCGTCTTGCTAATTCGTGGTTGAGGAGAGTCGATTTTGAGAATGTGAGCGAGGCTATGTCGATAACTACCTCTGCAAACTGTTCTGCATATGATGTAAATATAACAGGGTACAGAGGACACTCTGCCATACGCTCGGCCGGTTCATCAAGAATATTTATCGGTGCCGTGACCGACAGGACAGCCGGACCGGCGGTGGGCGATGAAAATAAAAAGATAGATGATGCCGGACAGTATCATGCCTGCGGGGTGTCGAAACCAAGTATGGGAGCTGTGATATGGAATGTCCACTGGGGTACGGACGGATGCTTTGAGGCTCATGCTACCCAGCCACGTGCCACTCTGATAGACAATTGCCACGGCGGATTTATGCAGTCAAGGCAGGGAGGAGACTCAGACCAGGTGCCAAACCATCTTGCAGACCTGACTATATGGAATATGAACGTGGAACAGGTTGGTCCTCTTTCAAATAAAGGTGACGCTCCGGCAGACGGCAAGTTCGACTGGTGGAGATATGGTAGCGAAAGTAGTCAGCGTGTGGCTAACAACTGGAAATTCCTTCCGCCTGTAGTGGTAGGTATCCATGGCATGAAGGTGGATTTCGTGCAGGATGAGAAACAGATAAAATTAGACGAAAGCAACGGTACCAAGGTTCAGCCGGAATCATTATATGAGGCTCAGCTTAAGCTAAGGCTTGGATATGTGCCGGCATGGCTGCTGGAACTGAAAGGGAAATAAACGGTTGGTGAACGCTTGGTGAACGGTCAATGAACGGCCGGTGAACTCTATTTGAAGATATTTTTACTGCTTTCATTTGGTGTTCATTTAGCGTTCATTCCGCGTTCGCCGGTTTTTCTAAAAACCATTTAAATGGTATTTAAACGATGTTTAAACTTTATTTAAACACTATTTATTCTGAAGAAAAATAAAGATATGAGAAAGAATGTATTATTGTATGTTATAATTAAAGTTTTTTTATTATTATGGAGTTAAAAAGGGTTTTGTCGTATTTATTGTTGTGCGTAACATTGTTAAGTGCTAACGCTAAATCGACCGCTGATATGGAATGGTGGCGTGAAGCTCGTTTTGGAATGTTTATTCATTGGGGATTGTATTCGGTAGCTGCCGGTGAATGGAACGGTAAACAAATAGACGGGATAGGTGAATGGATACAGAATTTTGGAAAGATATCCAACAAGGATTATGAAAAATTGGCAAAGGATTTCACAATGGCATCATATAATCCTGAAAGTTGGGTTAAGATGGCTAAGAATGCCGGTGCCAAGTATATTGTATTTACTACCAAGCATCATGAAGGTTTTTGTCTTTATCCAAGTGATTATTCTGATTTTGACATTGAGATGACTCCGTATAAAGGAGATCCTTTGAAAGAATTGATTGATGCTTGTAGAAAATATGATATAAAGGTAGGATTATATTATTCACACCGTCAGGACTGGCGTGAAGAAGATGCTGCTGTTATGAAGAATGAGTATGATGGGCATTATGGTAAACCTAAATCTGCCGTTAAGCCTAATTTGGATAGATATATTCAGGATAAGGCTATACCACAGATGAAGGAATTGCTGACCGGATATGGTAAGATTGATGTGCTATGGTATGATACTCCTTTTGATTTGACTAAGGAACAGAGTCAGATGTTTGTTGATATAGTTAGAAAACTTCAGCCGGAGTGTGTAATCAACGGTAGAGTTGGGTATGGTCTGGGTGATTATGGCGCATTGGGAGATAACGAAATGCCATTTGCCGGTGCTGCTAAAGACCTGGAAATGGTAGCTACTATGAATCATACATGGGGTTACAAGAAACAGGATAATGACTGGAAATCAGCAAGAGATATCTTATGCTCTTTAATAGAATGTGCAAGTCGTGGAGTAAATTATATGATTAATATAGGCCCTAAGGCAGATGGTACAGTTCCACAACCAAGTGTTGATATAATGAACTATATTGGAAAATGGATGTCGAAGAATTCTGAGGCTGTTTATGGTACTACGAGTAACCCGTTTAATGACAATTTCCCTTGGGGATATGTTACAAGGAAGGGTAATTCTATTTATTTGCACTTGTTGCGTGAACCTAAGAACAGAGAAATTGCGTTGAAAGGAATGCTTTCGGTCGTTGATAATGCTTATATCCTTTCAAACGGTAAGGAAGTATCTGTCTCAAATGGAGAGGTTTGTAAGTTGTCTGTTCCGTCAGGATTGGATTATGAAGAAATCCCTGTTGTAAAAGTAGAGTGTGAATGGCCTGCAAGATTTAATGATGAATGCTATATGAATGAGAATGTTATTAGTATTCCTGTAGCATCAGGTAAGATTATTCCGGGAAAGGATGGTGCTCTTAAAATAGCAGAAGGATGTAATACATCTGATTTTAATAATAAGACAGGAGCTTTAAAACTTGGATTTATTGTTGAAGAGCCGGGAGAATATATAGTAAGAGTGCATACAAACAGGCATTGGAGACGTAGTTTTGCTAAAGGTATGCGTGTAACGTTAAAAGTTGATGATAATAAGGCTTTTGAAAATGTAGAACTGAAACAGGACTTTGAATATGACAATGTTCGTCGTAATTCATATCCGGAATCATACAGCGATTTGGGAACGGTAACTTTTGATAAGTGTGGACTGAAGAGTATGACGCTGTCTGTTGATACAGTAGGTACTTTCAGTAAGTTTGGCTTCTTTGGTGAGGATATTCAGAATGAAAGTGACAATAATATCCGTTTTAATAAAATAGAATTGATAAAGAAATGATTTCTCGTGAAATTACTTTATTTGGTAAGATATTGTTAATATCTTTTTGTTGCGCCCTTTTGTCTTGCAAGGATAAAGAAACTGTAACAAATCCTGATGGTAGTGGAGAAGGTATAGTAAATCCGAAGAATGAAATTGAGAGGAATATCGTAGGATTGAACAAAGACCTCGTTTTGATGAAGAAGATGTATAATGGAGAGGTTAAGGTCTTATTTTGTCTGACTCAGACAGGTGGAGGTATGACTATCGGACTGGAAGATAAGACTTCTTTCATCGTATATGCAGACGCGGAGGCAGCAGACAAGAAAACTATTCCAATAGTAGGTATTGATGAAGAAGGATACTGGGTGTATAAATTCAATGGCAAGACTGCGTACCTTACTCCAAAAGGTCAGGACAGAGTTAAAGCTGTTGGTAATGATGCACAGGTGCCTGAATTGAGGATTAATGACAAAAAATCATGGGAAGTATCATTCGGTGATGGGAACTGGTATAAGATAGGTGATGAGGCTTTGGGAAAGGTGGACGGAGCATTGCCGGCTGCATTTTCGCCTTATGCTTCGGCATCGTGGAACGAGAATGAGAAGATTCTGACCATCGATATGAAGACGGGAAGGAAAGGTGACAGGTTCGAAGTGAAAGGTCTGCCCACGACTGATGCATGGAACAAGTTTGTAAACAAGACTCCGGACAATGTGCTGCTGGATTTCTCGTATGCGGGATATATGCATGGCGAAGTTGCGCCGCCGGAGATGGCTTCGTTGATTTCGAAAGGATATAAAAAAATCAATGTAGCCGACGAGATGAAGAAAAGGGGGCTGAATGCAAGAAAGACTTTCATCGCGCTGCTTCAGGAGAACAATATGAATGTTATGAATGGAAAAAACCAGTCTAACTCTAATGCCAAGATTGTGTTCTATTTCCCTGAAGGAGATTATGTGTTGCACGACTTGAGCGACAATTATATAAATACTAATCCGAATTATAAGAACAATACGTTCAAGGATGTGAACGGCAATAATGCGAGTGCGCCTATAGTAATTCATGGTGGTAACTTTGTAATTAAAGGCGACGGACGTGGCAAGACGCGTCTGATTATGGACTCGCCAAACTTGCCGAGTGACGAGAACAAGATGTATTCATCGCCCGACCTGATTCATGTGAAAAGCGAATCTTTCCTTGGGGATTTTGGTGTAGGAAATTCTAAATATTCGATCAATGTTACGGGTAATGCGGCAAAGGGCTCTTTCAGCGTGGAGGTGTCTCAAACAACAGGAATACATTCAGGCGACTGGGTTTGTCTTTTCCTTGAAAACAAATCGCCGGAGGTTATAGCGGAGGAGCTGCATCCGTATGCCGTAGAGCCATATATGTCGGATATCCTTGAAGGAATAACGGTCAACGATTTCCATCAGGTGAAGGAAGTGAATGGCAACATCGTGACGTTCTGCGAGCCTATCATGCATGAAGTGAAGAAGGAATGGAAATGGCAGATTAAGAAATATTCGCATTATGAGAATGTGGGAGTGGAGGACTTGACATTCGTAGGCCATGCAAAGAAGAATTTCGGACATCATGCGAGCTGGGACGATGATGGAGCTTATAAGCCTATCAACTTTTCGCGGGTGGTCAACTCGTGGATGAGAAGGGTTGATTTTGAGAGCGTGAGTGAAGCGTTTACGATTTCGCAAAGTGCGAATGTATCGGCATATGATATCAATATCACAGGCAACAGGGGCCATGCAGCCATAAGGTCGGCCGGCTCGTCGAGGGTATTTATCGGAAAGGTGACAGATACCACCGACGGACCGACGGTGGACGACAGGATTCATATGGACGGAGCCGGACAGTATCATGCCTGCGGTGTGTCAAAACCGAGTATGGGGGCCGTGATATGGAAGGTGCAGTGGGGTGCTGACGCTTGTTTTGAATCGCACGCCACACAGCCGAGGGCTACGTTGGTGGATAATTGCATTGGCGGATTCATGCAGTCGCGCCAGGGTGGCGACACTAACCAGGTGCCTAACCACTTGGGCGACCTGACACTATGGAACCTCTGTGCCATAAGAACTGCAGCCATGACAAACAAGGGAACGAAACCTGCCAATGGCGAGTTTGACTGGTGGAGGATTGGCGGTAACAACTGGAAATTCCTTCCGCCTGTAATTGTTGGTTTTCACGGAATTACTATTAACTTTGTGCAGAACCAGGTGAAACTTGACGAAAGCCATGGTATGCCGGTAGAACCACAGTCGCTCTACGAAGCGCAGCTTAAGCACAGACTGGGTCACGTTCCGGCATGGCTGCTGGAATTGAAATAATTTTAAAACTTAATATCATGAATCTGAAAAGAAACTTAGGCTTTTTATTATTGATGGGGATGGTATCTCCTAATCTCCATGCGTCGGGGATTATGACGGCGGACGTGGAGAATGTGCAGACTGTAAACCAGAATGCGGACGAACAGAAACTGAAAGAGTTGCAGGAACTCAGGAAAAAATACAAACTCCAACAGCCGAAGGCTTCGGAAAACGAACTGAAGTCTGCACAGATGTCGCTCAAAATGCTCATGCTGGACAGAAAGGGTGAATATGAGGTGACAGGTGCCGACCTGTGGGGCGACAAGGTGACATTGCAGCATCTGAGGGATGTGGCCAAGAACGTAAGGGTACTTTCGTATGGCGCACTGAAATATGGAAAGTCGGGAAAGGCCGACCTCGACCTCTATCTGGATTATCTGTTTACTCACGGATTTTTCCTGAGGATGCCGAAATTGGTGTATAGCAATTATACGGATGTAAGGACCGTCCCTGCAAACCTGTTGAGCGCACTTACTGTATGTGACGATATGAGAAAACTGAAAATGATTGCAGCAGTGCAGAAGCTTTTGGAAGTGGATGTGATACGCAAGGGAGACAAGGCTATCATGGAGTGGATTAGTTCGGACTATATATTCAATATCTTGCCGTACCTTTTTAATATGGCGATAGCAAATCCCGACAATCAGCTTGCAATACAGGATTTAAATCTATTGTCAGGGTTCTTGAGGGTTTGCACAAGATATAATGCCGGAGGTCGAGATATTCTTAAACCGGACGGTACGGGATTCCACCACAAGACTCATTATAACGGATATATGTACTCATATAAGACGTGGGTGGGGTATTTCAATCGTTTTAAGGGAACTTCCTTCAGAATTGACCCGAAATCATATGAAAGACTGAAGAAAGCTGTAGTAACTATTTACCTTACTGCAGTGCGTAGCGAAGATGACAAGGGCAGGATTAATGCCAACAGCATGGCGGGACGTCATCCTTTCTATGGCCTGGAAATACCATTTACACAGGACTTGTTCGAGCAGTTGATATCTATCGGAGGAGATGCCATGGGAACTGGCATTGACAAGGAACTGGCTGCATATTACAACTATTTCTATAAGACAAATAAATACGATGTTCCGGCTATTGATGTCAATGGGTTTTATCAGTTGAACTATAGCCCTGCAGGTATCTATCGTCAGCCGGGATGGATAGCTGTAATGAGGAGTCCGACTACAAAGTTCTGGGGTGGTGAAATCTATAACAAGACCAACAGATTCGGAAGATACCAGAGTCATGGGACACTGGAAATCATTTATGACGGAGGACTTGAACCTACCGGTTATCCTGCAAACAAAGATAACAAGGGAGCTGGATGGGACTGGAACATGATGCCGGGAAGTACGACTGTACATTATACGGACTGGAAGGAGATGATGCCTGGCAAGAGCGATAAAGACCGCTTCGACCAGTGGGCAAAGACTTCTAACTTTGCCGGAGCTGTCTCAATGAAGCAATACGGTTTGTTTGCTGCGGCTTTCGACCAGGGCGACCACTGGGGCAGCCAGAGGTTTACACCAACCAACCTTACTTTCTGCAAATCGGTATTGGCTATTGATGGTATGTTGTTCAGTATAGGTAACGGCATTTCGGCCAAGGGTGAATATGCGGACAATATGATTACTGCTACCAATTTGTTCCAGTCTATCGTTTCGGGTAATTATAACAAGCTCGTGGTGGATGGCAAGTCTATAAGCAAGGGTAACAAACTGACCATTGCAAAGGACAAGGCTGTAAGTATAATCAACCCCGTTTCTACGGGATTTTATGTGCCGGCAGGACATGATGAAATTACTATAGTGTATGACAGCCAAGCGTCCCCGTCATCGGTAGGGCTGTCCGGAAAAACTGCAACGGAAGTGGCAGCAAAGGCATATATCAACCATGGGGTGAAACCGGAAAAGAAATCTTATTCGTTTGTGGTAGTTCCTGCTGCTGATGAAGCTGAAATGAAGGAAGTTGCTGATAGGCAGACAAAGGGTGAGTTGTTCAGTATAGTAGAAATGCAGGATTCTCTTCATATAATAAAGTACGCTCCTAAGAATGTTCTGGCTTATTCTTTCTTTACTCCGGCAAAAGGTCTTAGTGTAGGTGAAGTGGTTTCATCGGCAACAGAATTGCTGCTGATAGAAGAAAAAGATGCTGATGGTAATTTGTCTTTGGCTATTTCTAATCCTAACTTGAGGCCCAAAATGCTAGAAAATAAGAACTGGAGAGAAACTCCTACTCCGGCATTCATAGAGTTGAAGGGTGTATGGCAGACCGAAGGTAATATACCCGGTGTTTTCTTGAAAACAATGGAAAACGGTAATACTGAGGTGTCTTGTCTGCTGAGGAACGGAATGCCGGTGTATGTTAATCTGAAGAAGGTGAAATAGACAGTTTATTAATTCACATGCAGTGAACGCCCGGTGAACGCGTACTGAATATTTTGTTCATTTGCTGTTCACCGGGCGTTCTTTTGCCGTTCACTGAGCGGTTACTCTGCCGGCTGCTGTTCTTCTGTCTTGTCTTTCCTGTATGACAGAGGGCTTATGTTGTACAAATCCTTGAAGCATTTTGAGAAGTATCTTGCTGAACTGAAACCTAATTTTTCGGCTATCTCTGTAATGTTCAGTTCTGGATTGTTACACAGCAGGTGTGCTCCTCTTTTCAGACGTATGCTTGTGATGAAATCGTTTGGTGTCTGTCCTGTTATGGCTTTTATCTTGGCAAAAAGGTTTGTTCTGGCCATTCCCATTTCGCGGGCAAAGGTGTTCATGTTGAACTCGGCATTTCCTATGTTCTCTTCTATTATGGAGATGGCTTTGTCGAGTATCTCTTTGTCAAACTTGTTTGTTGCCAACATCCGGGCGTTGGTTTCAGGACGGTGACTGAACTTTTCCTGAAGCAGGATTCTGGAGTTTACAAGATTGTTGCATCTTGATATCAGCAGACGGGCATTGAACGGTTTTGTGATGTAGTCGTCTGCGCCTGTCTGGAAGCCTTCAATATATTGTTCTACTGCTGTCTGTGCAGTGAGAAGTATTACCGGGATATGACTCGTGGCAGGGTTGGTCTTTAGCTTTCTGCATAGTTCTTTCCCGTCCATACCGGGCATCATTACATCGGTAATGACGATGTCTGGCATTATTTCTTCGATTTTGCTTAATGCGCTTTCTGCATCAGGCATATCGTGTATTATGTAGAAGGGACTCAGAATCTCACGGATAATGTTTCGGATTTCTGTATTGTCTTCTACTATCATCATGTTAGGTTTGTCTGATATATTCTCTTCGAAAGGTACATCCTCTTCTTCGGTTGTCTGCGACTCGTGTGCGTCTTTTAGTGTTATTGGCTTCTTATCGTTCAACAGAGTCGGACTTTCTTCCTGACTGATTGATGGACCTTTTTCAGCTTCAGAGTATAGTTCATCTCCCAATGGGAGTGTGAACGTAAATGTTGAACCTTCGTTTATTTTACTGTTTACACTTATTTCGCCGTGGTGCATTTTGACTATGCTTTTTACCAGTGCAAGTCCGATACCGGAGCCGCTTATACCATTTGCTGCATTGACGGAGTTGTCAGACTGGTAGAAAATATCGAAAATTTTTGTGAGGTCCTTTTCAGGTATTCCTTTGCCATTGTCGGCTATAGAAATACTTACTTTGTTTATGTCTTTGCTTACATTTATTGATATCTTGCCTCCCTTGGGGGTGTATTTAATGGCATTAAACAGCAGATTGTTTATGACTTTCTGGATTTGTTTGGAGTCGTACCACATTTCTATGTCATTATGACTGGAGGTGAATTCCAGACTGATGGATTCACGTGAGGCGTAGTCGCTGAAAAGCAGGTAGTTTTCTTTAAGGAAACTTACTATATTGCCATAGGTTACATGTAGCTTGAGATGGCCGAGCTCGTGCTTGCGGTAGTCAAGGAGTTCGGTTATCAGTTCGCGTAGCTGCATACAGCTGTGATACATGGAAGATAGTTTGGAGTATGTCTGCTGGTTAAGTTTATGGTTTTGTATCAGTGTTTCTATTTGTGAAATGATAAGTGTCAATGGTGTGCGGAATTCATGGGATATATTGGTAAAGAGTTTCAATTGTGCCTGGTTCTCTTTCTTTATGTTTTCTGCATGTTGTTGTTCAAACTTTAATGATTCTGACAGACGCAGACGGGCTATGTATATGCTTATCAGATACCATATAACGGCAATTGCTGTCACAATGTATAGTACGAAGGCCAATGGGGTCTGGTAGAATGGGGCTTTTACCTTTATGCTCAGTTTTAATGGTTTGCATACGGATTCATCAACTCCTTCCGGTTTTACAATCAGTGTGTAGTCGCCCGGATGAAGATTGGTATATGTAATCTCGTTTGAATTTCTTGTGTCGGTCCAGTGTTCTGAAAGTCCGTCTAATTTATATATGATATTGTTCCTGTTTTCCGGAATGAAATTTGTGACGGCAAATTCCAGGCACAGCATGTTCTGCTTGTGACTGAGTGTAATATTGTCTGTATATTCTATAGACTTGTTTAGAATTCTGCTACTGTCGTTTACGTTTATATATTGACCGTTGACTAATAATCCTGTAGGTATGATACTGTATGGTTTGGGCTTTCTTTCTAAATCATCTTCAAAAAACGATACCATATTATGAATACCACCAAGGAATATTTCGCCATCTTTGGCTATATATAATGCATTCTCGTTTATGTCATCAATAGGAAATCCTGTTTTAGAGTTGTAATTATGGAATATTTTATCTGTTGGATTGAAAATTGAGAATCCGTCTGTGGTTATGAGTAGAAGGTTGCCGCTTAACGGTGATTCTGCAGTCTGATAGATACAGTCGTTGCCAAGCTTGTTGCTCTTCTTATCATAGTTTATGAAGCTGTCTGTGGAAGGGACGTATAGGTCAAGTCCGCTACCGGAAGTTGAAAACCAAACGTTGCCTTTGCTGTCTTTGGTTATGTCGTTGATGTTGTTATTGCTGATAGAGCCTGTGTAATTCGGGTCATGACGATAGTTTTTGACTCTTCCAGTCTTTATATTATATACATAGGCTCCTTCACCTGTAGCTGCTATCCACAGGTCGCCGTAATTGTCAAATGTAATGTCTGCAACCATCCCTATTTTCTTGTTCCCTGGAAGGTTATTCAGTAGCTGTCTGCATTTGCCATTCTCTTTAGAAAAGAGGCATATACCGTTTTGTGTGGCTATGACAAGTGTGTCAGAGGTATATTCTTCTATATCTCTGATAATGTCAGACGGTAGGGTAAAGGTGTCTCCCTGTTCAGACTTATAGATTGTTATTTTATTTTTAGCGATGTCATACCTGTTTAGGCCTCCGGTGTGTGTGCCTATCCAAAGTGTGTTCTTGGGCTCATCAAAGAATAATGCTTTGATATTGTTGTGAGATAAGGTGTTGGCTTGTCCTGGTTTGTTAATAAGCCATTTGAAAGTATTTGTTGACCTTTCTAAATAGTTCACTCCTCCACCTTCAGTGGCTATCCATAGGTTGCCTTTATTGTCTTCTGCCATTCGTCCTACGATTGGACTGCTTAGACCTTGATTTTCCTTTGTTGAAAATTCGTAGCGGTTGTAGATGGAATATTCGGGATTAATATAATTTACTCCTCCGAAATATGTTCCTATCCATAATGTACCTTGTTTGTCTTTTTCGATACACCAGACGGAAGAATGCGACAAACCTGAATTACCGGAAGAATAGTGTATGAATTTTCCACATGATTTATCGTATTTGTCCAAACCGTTGAATGTTCCTAACCATATATTGCCTTCGTCATCCTGGCAAATAGCCCTGACGAAATTTGATGAAACTGTCGTCCCATTATTATTGTTGTCTGACTTGTAATTCTTTATATCCCCGTGTTTAGATATTTCATAAACTCCATCTTCCCAGCTGCCTGCCCATAACGACTCTGTATTGTCTATATATAATTGTGTGATGTTGCCACTGGGTATAATATGTATGTATTGTTGGTTGGCAATGTCATATTTATAAATGCCTTCCGTTGTTCCGAACCATGGGCAGCCAGAAGTGTCGAATATCATTGAATTGATGATGGCCGCATCAGATGGTAGTGTATATTCTGCATCAATTGATAATGTTTTTTCATTGTAGCCGTAAACAGTATTCTTTTTACTGATATAAAGTTTGTCATGGTAATAGATGCAGTCTGCTTTTCCTTTGTGAATCTCACTGAATTTACGTGTAATCTTGTTGAACTCGCTTACTCCGTCTGTGCTCAATATGAAAATCTTACCGTCCTTATTGCCGGAAACTTTTAGGATTAAGTTGGACGGAAGGCTGAAAGGATTGTCTTTTTGACTTTTGAAAGTGTGAATTTTATTGCCATCGTACACGTTAAGGCCTACTCGTGTTCCTATCCATAGCATTCCGTGCTCATCTATATAGAGGTCGTTGATTGATAATTGTGACAGACCGTCATCTGTTGAAAGATGATTGAAAATAGTACTTTTTGTAGCTGAATTTAAGAAACAGCAAAGAAATGATATATGAAACAGAATTGTAAATATGATAGTGAACTTTCTCATAGGCATTGTCTTATTTGGCAAAAATAACGATTTTTTTTCTGAATAAAGGTATAACTTTTACACTCTTTTCTTGTATGGCATTCGAATTTGTGATACATTTGTGCTATGTATTTAAAATTATAATTATCATGGAAAACGAAAACAAAAATAACCAGTTGCAAATTGAACTTAAGGAAGAAGTAGCGAAAGGAACATATGCTAACCTTGCAATAATCACTCATTCAACTTCGGAATTTATTATTGACTTTGTGTCTGTATTACCGGGACTGCCGAAGGCCGGAGTACAGTCGAGAATAGTGATGACACCTGAGAATGCTAAAAGGCTTATGTTTGCATTGCAGGATAATCTTGTGAAATATGAAAGGAACTTTGGAACAGTAAAAATGCCGGAAGAACGTAATCTTCAGAATGAAAAAGGTGGAAAAACATTTGTTCCGCCATTGAGCGATTTTAAAGGAGAAGCTTAAAAATACATAAAAAATATTTATTTCGGCCCAATTTGCGCAGTTTGACGCAGGTTGGGCCTTTTTTATTTTGAAAAGTGTTTGTGTATTAAAAACTTATTCGTACCTTTGCAACCCGAAATATGTAGTTTCGCTTTAGGATTGGAATTTGAATAAACAATAATATAAATTTAAAAATCAAACAAAATGCCTACTATTCAACAATTAGTAAGAAAAGGAAGAACGGTTTTGGTTGAGAAGAGTAAATCACCGGCACTTGACTCTTGTCCTCAGAGACGTGGTGTTTGTGTTCGTGTTTACACTACAACTCCTAAAAAACCTAACTCAGCAATGCGTAAAGTTGCTCGTGTGCGTCTGACAAACTCTAAGGAAGTTAACTCTTACATCCCGGGAGAAGGACACAACTTGCAGGAACACTCAATCGTATTGGTACGTGGTGGTCGTGTGAAAGACCTTCCGGGTGTGCGTTATCATATCGTTCGCGGTACTTTGGATACTGCAGGTGTGGCAGGTCGTACACAGAGACGTTCAAAATATGGTGCTAAGCGTCCAAAACCAGGACAGGCTCCGGCAGCAGCTAAGGGTAAGAAAAAATAATTAGCTGAGTACAATCCTTTTAAGTAAAGACTTTATTAATTTCGTTTTGGTTTGTTGGAAAAGCTTTAAGGTTGAGTAAATATCTCAGAGGAGATGTTGAAGCAAACAGAGGTGCAGCCCCAAACTAAACATAATTTGTCAAACAAAATGAGAAAAGCAAAACCAAAAAAACGTGTGATCCTTCCGGATCCATTCGTAAACCATCTGATGTATGATGGAAAGAAGAATACTTCTTACGAAATCTTTTACGGTGCACTTAACGTAGTTGGTACTAAGTTGCCTGCAGAAGAAACTTCTGCTCTTGAAGTGTGGAAAAAAGCTCTTGAAAATGTAACTCCACAGCTTGAAGTTAAATCTCGTCGTATCGGTGGTGCAACATTCCAGGTTCCTACTGAAATCCGTCCTGATCGTAAAGAATCTATCTCAATGAAGAACTTGATTTTATTTGCTCGTAAGCGTGGCGGTAAGAGTATGGCTGATAAATTGGCTGCTGAAATCCTTGACGCTTATAATGAACAGGGTGGTGCTTTCAAACGTAAGGAAGATATGCATCGTATGGCTGAAGCTAACCGTGCTTTCGCACATTTCAGATTTTAATCAAGTAATAATTTAATAACTAAAGATTTAAAATGGCTAAACAGGATTTGCACTTGACCCGTAATATCGGTATCATGGCTCACATCGATGCCGGTAAAACTACGACTTCGGAACGTATCTTGTTCTACACTGGTCTGACTCACAAAATTGGTGAGGTTCACGATGGTGCTGCAACAATGGACTGGATGGAGCAGGAGCAGGAACGTGGTATCACTATCACATCTGCAGCTACTACTACTCGTTGGAAATATGCGGGTAATACTTATAAAATTAACTTGATTGATACTCCGGGACACGTTGACTTTACAGCTGAGGTAGAACGCTCTTTGCGTGTGCTTGACGGTGCAGTTGCTGCATATTGTGCTGTAGGCGGTGTAGAACCACAGTCTGAAACTGTATGGCGTCAGGCTGACAAGTATAATGTTCCACGTATCGGTTATGTAAATAAAATGGACCGTTCTGGTGCTGACTTCTTCGAAGTTGTTCGCCAGATGAAAGATGTTCTTGGAGCTAACCCTTGTCCGGTTGTTATTCCAATCGGTGCAGAAGAAAACTTCAAAGGTGTAGTTGACCTTATCAAAATGAAGGCTATAGTATGGCACGATGAGACAATGGGTGCAGACTACGATGTAGAGGAAATCCCTACTAACCTTGTAGATGAAGCTCAGGAATGGAGAGATAAGATGCTTGAAAAAGTAGCTGAGTTTGACGAGGCTCTTATGGAGAAATATTTCGACGATCCTTCTACTATTACTGAAGAAGAAATCTTGCGCGCTCTTCGTGCTGGTACATTGAAGATGGATATCGTTCCTATGTTCTGTGGTTCTTCATTCAAGAATAAGGGTGTTCAGACTCTTCTTGACTATGTGTGTGCTTTCTTGCCTTCTCCGCTTGATACTCCAAACATCATCGGTACAAACCCAAGCACAGGTGCTGAAGAAGACCGTAAACCAGATGAAGATGAAAAGACTTCTGCTCTTGCGTTCAAGATCGCAACTGACCCTTATGTTGGTCGTTTGACTTTCTTCCGTGTTTACTCTGGTAAGGTTGAAGCTGGATCTTATATCTACAACTCTCGCTCTGGTAAGAAAGAACGTGTTTCACGTTTGTTCCAGATGCACTCAAACAAACAGAACCCTGTTGAGGTGATTGGCGCGGGTGATATAGGTGCCGGAGTTGGTTTCAAGGATATCCGTACAGGTGATACTCTTTGCGATGAAACAGCTCCAATCGTTCTTGAATCTATGGACTTCCCAGAACCTGTTATCGGTATCGCAGTTGAGCCTAAGACTCAGAAAGACCTTGATAAACTTTCTAACGGTTTGGCTAAGCTTGCAGAAGAAGACCCAACATTTACTGTAAGAACTGACGAACAGACAGGTCAGACAGTTATCTCTGGTATGGGTGAGCTTCACTTGGATATCATTATCGACCGTTTGAAACGTGAGTTCAAGGTTGAATGTAACCAGGGACGTCCTCAGGTTAACTACAAGGAAGCTATTACTAAGACAGTAGAACTTCGTGAAGTTTACAAGAAACAGTCAGGTGGTCGTGGTAAGTTTGCTGATATCATCGTAACTATCGGCCCAGTTGACGAAGATTACAAAGAAGGTGGACTTCAGTTCATCGATGAGGTTAAAGGTGGTAACGTGCCAAAGGAATTTATCCCTTCAGTACAGAAAGGTTTCCAGACTGCAATGAAGAATGGTGTGTTGGCTGGCTTCCCTCTCGATTCATTGAAGGTTGTCTTGAAGGATGGTTCTTTCCACCCGGTAGACTCTGACCAGTTGTCTTTCGAAATCTGTGCTATTCAGGCTTACAAGAATGCTTGCGCTAAGGCAGGTCCTGTTCTTATGGAACCTATCATGAAGCTTGAAGTTGTTACTCCGGAAGAAAACATGGGTGATGTAATCGGTGACTTGAACAAACGTCGTGGACAGGTTGAAGGTATGGAGTCAAGCCGTTCAGGTGCTCGTATCGTTAAAGCAATGGTTCCATTGGCAGAAATGTTCGGTTATGTAACAGCATTGCGTACAATCACTTCAGGTCGTGCTACTTCTTCAATGACTTATGATCATCATGCACAGGTTTCTAGCTCAATCGCTAAGACTGTTCTTGAAGAAGTTAAAGGTCGAGTTGATCTGGTTTAATCAATAAAAATATCTTGAAGCCTATGAGGGCTAGCGAATGACTCTTAGCCCTCATGCTTCATCTTATCATAAATAACTAATTAATAATTTAAAACTTAACAATGAGTCAGAAAATCAGAATTAAACTGAAATCTTACGATCACAACTTGGTAGACAAGTCTGCTGAAAAAATTGTAAGAACTGTGAAGGCTACAGGTGCTATCGTTAGTGGTCCAATTCCATTGCCAACACACAAAAGAATATTTACTGTAAACCGTTCGACTTTCGTAAACAAGAAGTCACGTGAACAGTTCGAATTGTCTTCTTATAAGAGACTTATCGACATCTATAGCTCAACTGCAAAAACTGTTGACGCTTTGATGAAATTGGAATTACCAAGTGGAGTAGAAGTAGAAATTAAAGTTTAA
>NZ_DXVR01000027.1:0-564 GCF_019417265.1 Bacteroides sp. | reverse complement strand
TATCGAAGCTGGTCCTTGTGTAGTTACTCAGATTAAGAGTGTAGAAAAAGATGGTTATGCTGCTGTTCAGGTAGGTTTCCAGGACAAAAAGGAAAAGCATACTACAAAACCTTTGATGGGACACTTTAAGAAAGCTGGTGTAACTCCAAAGAGACACTTGGTCGAGTTCAAAGATTTCTCAGAAGAATTGAATTTAGGTGACACTATCACTGTAGAGTTGTTCAATGATGCAACTTATGTTGACGTTATTGGTACTTCTAAAGGTAAGGGTTTCCAGGGTGTTGTAAAACGTCATGGATTTGGTGGTGTTGGACAGACTACTCACGGTCAGCACAACCGCGCTCGTAAACCGGGTTCTATCGGTGCTTGTTCTTACCCTGCAAAGGTATTCAAAGGAATGCGCATGGGTGGACACATGGGTGGTGACAGAGTGACTACTCACAACTTACAGGTATTAAAAGTTATCCCAGAACACAACCTTCTTCTTATCAAGGGTTCTGTTCCAGGTTACAAAGGTTCAATCGTAATAATTGAGAAATAATGGAAGTTAACGTATTAAATATT
>NZ_DXVR01000026.1:29242-32599 GCF_019417265.1 Bacteroides sp. | reverse complement strand
AGCGAATCAAACCTGTTTGCTATCGTTGTTTCCCGATTGCGAGTGCAAAGGTAGTACTTATTTTTAATTCTGCAAAACTTTTCGCATATTTTTCCCATTTTTTTCACCGTAAAAGACCAGGCATTCTCACCGGAATCAATATGTCACTCATTTTCAGGATGTTCGTTCTTACCATTAATAAACAGCAAATCTTTGTTTTTTATGTACCTTTGGTAATATGAAAGCAATAATGTAGTACATGGTAGAGCTATAATCATTCCAAGCATACCCATCAATGCGCCCCAAACCGATAATGAAAGAAGAATTATCGCCGGATTCAGACCTGTAATTTTTCCCATTATTTTAGGAACCAGGTACATATCCTGAATCAGCTGTACCACACAGAACACAACCAATGCCAGTCCAAGTATTATCCAAAAGCTCTCGCCTGTATCAGCGGCCTTCAATAGAGCTAAAATAATTGTAGGTATAAAACCGATAATCTGCAAATACGGCACCATATTGAGCAGTCCTATAAACAACCCCAGCCCTATCGCCAAAGGAAAGTCTATAATAAGGAAACCAATACTGAACAGAATACCGACACAAAATGCCACCAAAGCCTGACCTCGGAAGTATTTGTTCATGCTATCCTTGACATCATCCACTATGCCAAGCACCATACCTTTATGTTTCTCAGGCAATAAGCCAACCCAAGCACTGGCTATCTCTTCATAGTCAAGCAATATAAAGAACAGATACAGTAAAGTGATAAACACAGTGAATATAGTCAGTATAATATTGTATGAAGTGGAAAGAAGGGACCACATTTTAGGCAATAATCCCTTGACCGCCTCAATAAGATTATCCGAATTCAGATTCTCCTGTATCCATACCCAATTTACATTGTTATGCAAAAACTCTGTTATATCCTTCGGAATGGAAGTAAATCTTCCTCCCTCTGCAAAATAAGCTTCAATCAGCAACTTCAATTTTGCATATTCTTCAAGCATAGGAGGAACAATAAGGAAAGCGGCTCCTGCTATAACAACAATCACGGTCAACAATACAAGAAAAATGGCCAAAGCTCTGTTCTTTACTTTAAGCTTAGTCTGATAAAACTTTACCAGCGGATACATGAGATATGCTATTATCCAGGCAATAAAGAAGGGGAGCAACACACCGCTTAACTTATTAAGAAGATACAGAACACCTGCAAACACAGCCACACCCAATACTCCACGGACAAAGCTGTCGAAAGTAATTTTTTGAGAAGTACTCATCTATCAGAAATTATAATTGATTAATCTATATTCTATTGCAAAAATACAACTCTTAGTTAGAAAAACTAATTTCAAGGTACTAAAATTGAAAATAATCCGCACTTTCAAGCTTTCAACATACAACTTCTGTTAAAATTGCACTTGAAATCACCATTAAGAGCAAAAACTTTCTACCTTTGCTATTAATGACATCAAAAACTTAAATATGGGTAAACTATATGTAGTTCCTACACCGGTAGGAAATTTGGAAGACATGACACTTCGCGCCATTCGCGTACTGAAAGAAGCCGATTTGATATTGGCTGAAGATACACGTACTTCGGGGATACTCCTGAAGCATTTCGACATAAAGAATCCTATGCAATCTCATCATAAATTCAACGAACATCAGACAGTAGAGCATATCGTGACACGCATCAAGGCGGGCGAAACCGTTGCCCTGATTTCTGATGCTGGTACACCGGCAATATCCGATCCGGGATTCTTGGTTGTACGAGAGTGTGTACGAAACGGAATAGAAGTACAGTGTCTGCCGGGAGCTACAGCATTCGTTCCTGCCATAGTATCCTCCGGTCTGCCTAACGAACGGTTCTGTTTCGAGGGATTCCTTCCACAGAAGAAAGGAAGAATGACAAGACTTAACTCACTGGCCGATGAGAAAAGAACAATGATTTTCTATGAATCGCCATACCGTCTGGTTAAAACCCTTACACAGTTTTCCGAGATTTTCGGACATGAACGTCAGGTAGCCGTATGCAGAGAAATATCGAAACTGCACGAAGAATGTGTGCGCGGCTCGTTGACAGAAGTCATACAGCATTTCACTGAAACCGAACCAAGAGGGGAAATAGTGATTGTATTAGGAGGAAAAGAAGATGATAAAAACAAACAATAAAACAGCAATAATCATGAAAAAAGTATTATTATTATCAGTATGCGTTGCAGCATTTATGTCGTCGTGCAACAATTTAGGACAAAAGAAAGATGCACTTCAGGCACAAAATGATTCATTGATGTCTGAACTTTCAAACCGCAACGCGGAATTGGACGAAATCATGGGAGCATTCAACGAAATACAGGAAGGATTTCGTGAGATTAATGAAGCTGAAAATAGAGTAGATTTGAACGGAAGCGTTATCGAAAGCCAATCGGCAGCAAACAAAATAAAAGATGATATCAAATTCATCAGCCAGAAACTGAAAGATAACCGCGAAAAAATTGCCGAACTGGAAAAACAGCTGAAAAACAGCAATTACAAAAGCGCACAGCTGAAAAGAGCACTTGAAAATCTAACAGCCGAACTTGCGGCTAAACAGCAGCAAATAGAAACGCTCCAGTCTGAATTGGCTTCAAAGAACATCAGAATAGCTGAACTGGATGAGGCTGTGACAGACCTTACTCAGAATGTAAGCCAACTCTCAGCAGAAAATGAAGAAAAGAGCAAGACAGTAGCTGCACAGGACAAAGCACTGAACACTGCATGGTATGTATTCGGTACTAAAAGCGAGCTGAAAGACCAGAAAATACTAAAAGGAAGCGACGTATTGAAAGACAATGATTTCAACAAAGAATATTTTACTGAAATTGATATCAGAAAAGAAAAGGTAATCAAGCTATATTCAAAACGTGCCGAACTCCTGACTACACATCCGGAAGGTTCATACAAGCTGGAAAAAGATGACAAAGGACAATATTATCTTGAAATAACCAACCCTAACAATTTCTGGAGCGTATCAAGATATCTTGTAATCCAAGTAAGATAAGATTTCTCCCATAAACGACAAATGACACATGAAGCAGATTATAAATGTTTCATGTGTCATTTTATTTTGTACAAATTGGTATTTTGCATAAAAAGCTACATAAACCAAAAAGACATCTAAGAAACATACTTTCTTAAATGCCTGATAATTAAATTTCTGTAGCGGGAACCGGGATTGAACCGGTGACCTCATGATTATGAATCATGCGCTCTAACCAGCTGAGCTATCCCGCCATTGTTTTTATAAAAAACCGCCAGGCGTGGAAGCCACCCAACGGCTAAATCGTTGAATTGTAGCGGGAACCGGGATTGAACCGGTGCCCTCATGATTAT
>NZ_DXVR01000026.1:0-29232 GCF_019417265.1 Bacteroides sp. | reverse complement strand
GATTGCGGGTGCAAAAGTATGACTATTTTTTTTATCATGCAAATATTTTGGAACTTTTTTCTCTAAAAAAAACGATTCGGCGTTTACTTTAAAACGACGAAGCGTTTTGTTTCAAATGACGAAACGTTCTTAAAACGAGTATAATACACCTCTGAAAGCACCCAATAACCGTCCGAACTATGTTGTATAATATAGAATTTATTATACCGATAGTCAAAAAAAATAGTTTAATTTGCCACCAAAACCTAAAAATCATAAAAATAAAACACAAACGAACAGAAAATGAAAAAGAAATTAAAAATAGAATATTCTTTAAATCCTACTTCAGGAATAATATTATGGAATGCAATAAGTACACCGGCCGGCCTTGAAAGATGGTTTGCCGACAAAGTGACAAGAAACGGAAAAGTATTCACATTCCACTGGAGGAAAACAGAAACACGAGATGCAGAAATAACAAACTTCCGCTCCGAATCTTTCATTAAATTTCACTGGAAAGACGATGATGACCCAAAATCTTTTTTTGAATTCAAGATTCTGTATAATGAATTGACTGCAGACAATATACTCGAAGTCACCGACTGTGTGGAACCGGAAGATGAAGATGATACCGTCAATCTCTGGAACTCACAAATAGACGTACTGAAGAGAGTTTTCGGTTTATGAACCGCATATATTTAAAAATATACAAAACATTACTCCCTATCAATTATTTTATGCTATTTTTGCAACATAAAACAAAAAGATGGGAATATTACGTTTGAAAAAATTAGATATATTCGTTCTAAAGAGTTTTATGTTACTCTTTGCCGGAACGTTCTTCATATGCTTGTTCATCTTCATGATGCAATTCTTGTGGAAATATGTCGATGAACTGGTCGGAAAGGGACTTGAGCTGGACATCCTGGCACAATTCTTTTTTCTGTCTGCACTTACCCTTATACCTCTGTCACTTCCATTGGCTATACTGCTTGCAGCCCTTATGACATTCGGTAATTTCGGAGAAAGATACGAATTACTGTCCATGAAGGCCGCAGGCATTCCACTTTTGAGAATAATGCGCCCTATCGCAGTAATGTGTCTTATATTGGGCCTGACTTCATTCTATTTCCAGAATGTAATAGGTCCGAAAGCCCAAAAGCAGCTGTGGACATTATTAGTGTCAATGAAGCAGAAATCACCGGAAGTAGACATTCCGGAAAAAGTATTCTACTCCGACATAGAAGGATATAATATCTATGTAAACAAGAAAGACCGTGAAATGGGTATTCTGAAAGATGTTCTGATTTACAACTTATCGGACGGATTTGAAAACGCCCGCATAATATGGGCTGAAGAAGGAAAACTGGAACTGACTGCCGACAAGAAGCATCTGTATCTGCACCTTTACAACGGTGAGCTGTTCGAAAATCTGAAATCACAGAATATAGACTCAAAAAATGTGCCATACCGCAGGGAAACGTTCATCGAGAAGCATTCGCTCATAGACTTCGATGCCGAATTCAACATGGTGGACGGAAGCTTCCTGAACAGACGTTCGGACATCAAGAACATGAATGAGCTAACAGCTACGATAGACTCATTGACCACCTATACAGACAGTGTGGGAAGGGCTATGTATAATGAAATCATGGCATCTACATACAAAGACACTGACTTGAGCAAATCCGATTCAATAAAAATCAAAGAACAGAATCTTACATATATAAATACTGACAGTATCTTCCGCTCGCTGAGTTCGGATGAAAAACTTAAGACACTGTCTTCTACAGAAAGAAGAATGTCGTCTATCAGCTCAGACTGGAGCATGAAATCGTTTGTGACACAAGATAACGACAAAAGCATTCGTTCTCATACTTCCGACTGGCACAAGAAGATAACCCTGTCATTCGCCTGTGTATTCTTCTTCTTTATCGGCGCCCCATTAGGAGCTATCATAAGAAAAGGAGGATTAGGTATGCCGGTAGTTATATCCGTACTGATGTTCATTCTGTATTATATCATCGACTCCGGTGCTACACGTGTGGCCAAGAGTGGTGAGATGAACATCATTCTCGGCACATGGATGAGTAGTCTGGTGCTGGCACCTTTGGGAGCATTCCTTACCTACAAGTCGAACAAAGACTCCGTGGTATTCAACATAGACGTGTATAAGGCATTCTTCAGAAAAATATTCGGAATCAGACAGTCAAGACATATTTTCAGGAAGGAAGTCATCATTTTCACTCCGGACTATGCACAGATATGCGACAAGCTTGATAACATATGCCGCGAATGTGAGGATTATGCGGCTACGCACAAACTGTTAGGACTGCCAAATTATTATAAGATTTTCACAAATCATACTCACGACGACCATATCAAGGAAATCAGCCAACAGCTGGAAAGCGTGATAGAAGAACTTTCAAACTCGAAAGACGGAGTAATTCTGAACAATATGAACAACTATCCGTTTTTATTTATTAAAGCACACAAGAGCGTATCGGACAAGATATGGCTCAACATTTTATTAGGAATCATAGTCCCTGCCGGTATAATAATATGGCTCAATATATGGAAACATAGAATTATACTCGACAAAGATTTGAAAATAATTATAAAGACGAGCAGAAACATTCAGGAAATAATAAGAACAAACATATTACAATAGAAATTATGGACAAAGTCAAACTGAACACAATCGAAGAAGCAATAGAAGATTTTCGTAAAGGTGAAATTGTCATAGTAGTAGACGATGAAGACCGCGAAAACGAAGGCGATATGATAGTTGCGGCAGAACTTATCACACCGGAGAAAGTAAATTTCATGCTGAAACATGCGAGAGGAGTACTATGTGCTCCAATAACTTTATCAAGATGCGACGAACTGGATTTGCCAAGACAGGTATCTAACAATACATCAATACTTGGCACACCGTTCACAGTAACAATCGATAAGTTGGAAGGCTGTACCACAGGTGTTTCTGCTGCCGACAGAGCTGCTACAATACAGGCACTTGCCGACCCTAACTCAAAACCGGAAACTTTCGGACGTCCGGGACACATCAATCCATTGTATGCACAGGACAAGGGCGTACTCCGCAGAGCAGGACATACAGAGGCTTCAATCGACCTTGCACGTCTGGCAGGACTATACCCGGCTGCAGCACTTATGGAGGTAATGAACGAGGACGGAACTATGGCGCGTCTGCCTGAACTGAGAAAAATGGCAGATGAATTCGGCTTCAAACTGATTTCGATAGCAGACCTTATAGCATATCGTCTGAAACAGGAATCACTCGTGGAAAAAGGTGTAGAAGTGGATATGCCTACAGAACACGGACACTTCAGACTGATTCCTTTCCGCCAGAAGAGCAACGGACTTGAACATGTAGCAATGATAAAAGGAAGCTTCACTCCTGCCGAACCTGTTCTGGTGAGAGTTCACTCTTCATGCGCTACAGGTGACATTTTCGGTTCTATGAGATGCGACTGCGGCGAACAGCTTCACAAGGCAATGGAACTCATAGACAAAGAAGGAAAGGGAGCCGTAATCTACCTTAACCAGGAAGGAAGAGGCATAGGACTGATGGAAAAAATGAAAGCATACAAACTTCAGGAAGAAGGTATGGACACTGTAGATGCAAACATCTGCCTCGGACATCAGGCTGACGAACGCGACTATGGTGTAGGTGCACAGATTCTTAGAGAAATAGGTATCACAAAAATGCGTCTTCTCACTAACAATCCTGTCAAAAGAGTGGGTCTTGAGGCTTACGGACTGGAAATAGTAGAAAACGTGCCTATCGAAGTTACACCTAATGAATTCAACGAGAGATATCTGCATACTAAAAAGGAACGTATGGGACATACTCTCCATTTCAACAAATAAAAAACAATTGTACACATTATGAATATACTTGAAACTAAAGACCTTGTAAAAAACACTTACGAATCAAAGGTTGCACAGAATGCACTGATGCGCAGCGTCTATACATGGATGACTCTCGCACTGGCAATAACAGGACTTACAGCTATGTACATGGCTAAATCGTTGACTTTCATCAACACCATGACACAGAACTCGATGTTGTTCTGGGGAATACTTATAGCTGAAGTTGTACTGGTAATGTATATGACAGCAAGAATAAACAAAATCAGTTTTACTACTGCAACACTGCTGTTCATTGCCTACTCTATCCTAAACGGTGTGACACTATCCGTACTGTTTTTAGTGTACACAATGAGCTCCATAGCAACAACATTCTTCGTTACGGCAGGCACATTCGGAGTGATGGCTGTCTTCGGATACATAACAAAGAAAGACCTGACACGCATCGGAAGCCTTTGTATCATGGGAGTCATAGGTATCATCATAGCATCTGTGGTAAATATGTTCCTGCATAACTCCATGATGGATATGATAATCTCTTACGTGGGAGTATTGCTCTTCATCGGACTCACAGCATACGATGCACAGAAAATAAAACGTCTCCTGAGCGGCGATGACATAGAAGTGAACGAATCGACTCAGAAAATCGCACTCTTAGGTGCACTGACACTCTATTTGGACTTCATAAATCTGTTCATCTACCTCCTCAGAATATTGGGAGACAGAAAGTAAATCAAATGCCGCCAAAAGCGGCATTTTTTTATTTTCAAAGCTGTTTCTTTTGCGTATTTCATAAGAAATAGCTTATTTTGCAGAATAATTCAACATTTAAACAAGGACTATAACAATGAATCAACTTTCAGATCGTTTGAACAGCCTGTCGCCATCGGCTACATTGGCTATGTCACAGAAGAGTAGCGAATTAAAAGCGCAAGGTATTGACGTAATCAACCTTAGTGTAGGTGAACCTGACTTCAACACACCGGACCACATCAA
This sequence comes from Bacteroides sp., assembly GCF_019417265.1. GTDB lineage: Bacteria > Bacteroidota > Bacteroidia > Bacteroidales > Bacteroidaceae > Phocaeicola. Next base: position 24,366 of record NZ_DXVR01000026.1, on the reverse strand, counting down.
AGAAGCTGCAAAGAAAGCTATTGATGAGAACTTCTCTCGTTATTCTCCAGTTCCGGGATATCCTGCACTTCGCAATGCCATAGTTGAAAAACTTAAAAAAGAAAACGGACTTGAATATACTGCTGCACAAATCAGCTGTGCAAACGGTGCTAAACAGTCAGTTTGTAACGTGATTATGGCCCTTATAAACAAAGGTGATGAAGTAATTGTTCCTGCACCTTACTGGGTAAGCTACCCTGAAATGGTAAAATTGGCGGAAGGTACTCCGGTTATCGTAAGCGCAGGCATAGAACAGGACTTCAAGATTACTCCTGAACAGCTTGAAGCTACTATCACTCCTAACACACGTGCACTTATCCTGTGTTCTCCTTCTAACCCAACAGGTTCTGTTTACACAAAAGAAGAATTGGCAGGATTGGCTGCAGTACTTGCCAAGCACGAACGTGTTATCGTAATTGCTGACGAAATCTACGAACATATCAATTATATCGGAAAGCATCAGAGCATCGCACAGTTTGCTGAAATCAAAGACCGCGTAGTTATCGTAAACGGTGTTTCAAAAGCATATGCGATGACAGGATGGCGTATCGGTTTCATCGCCGGTCCGGAATGGATTGTAAAAGGCGTAAACAAACTTCAGGGTCAGTACACTTCAGGTCCATGCTCTGTTTCTCAGAAAGCTGCCGAAGCTGCATATACCGGAACTCAGGAACCTGTTGAAGAAATGCGTAAGGCATTCGAACGCCGTCGTGACCTTATCGTTAAATTGGCTAAGGAAATTCCTGGATTCGAAGTTAACAATCCGCAAGGAGCATTCTATCTGTTCCCTAAATGTGATTCTTTCTTCGGCAAGAAGGATGGCGACAGAGTAATAAACAACTCTGACGATTTGGCTATGTATCTTCTTGAAGTCGGCCATGTGGCATGCGTAGGTGGTACATCATTCGGTGCTCCCGAATGTATCCGTATGAGCTACGCTACTTCTGACGAAAACATAGTAGAATCTATGCGCAGAATCAAAGAGACATTGGCTCGTTTGAAATAATAATATACCCACTGTATAAAGTTACTCAACTGAGTACAAACGAATACAAAAAGGCCCGGTCATTGAAATTTTCATCAATTTTCGGGTCTTTTTCATTTCAAACCCATTGGAGTTGCTCTTCTGAAATATGCCAAAATCGCCTTGAGAACAACAAAGAATAATCCTTTGCCTACAACTCTGCCTACAACAGTCGGCAGAGAAGATATTCTTAACCTTTACGAACGATACAGATTTACAGCATAAATGCTTTAGCATAATATCAGTATAACCTATGTGTGAAAGATGTGAAAGTGAAATATATGTATGTTTCTACATACTTCTATCACAACATAGCATATAAAACGCCAAAAAGACAATTCGATCATATGAAATCAAATTGTCTTTTTGGTGTTTTATATTAATATTTATCTGGTAAAAGCTATTTGTTACCTTGTTCTAAGAGTAGCCTCTATCTCGTCTATCTCATTCTTGAAAGCCTTGTCAACATCCACCTGGTCCTTAACTATTTTACAAGCATGCAAAACTGTTGCATGGTCTTTCTTTCCTATCAGCTGGCCAATCTTTGAAGACGAAGTTTCCGTGTGTTTCTTTGCTAGATACATGGCTACCTGTCTAACCTGAACAACTTCTCTTTTTCTTGTCTTGGTATGTATAGTAGACGTATCAACTTTATAGTATTCGCAAACCTTCTCTATGATATCCTCAACTGTCACCGGCTTAACTTCGGCACATTTGACAGCCTTTCTTACAATTCTCTGTGTCAAGTCGATATCTATGTCACGTTTGAACAGAATTGACTGAGCCAATAAAGAGTTCACGATACCTTCAAGTTCACGTACACTTTCATTTACATTTTCAGCGATATAGCTGATAACTGATTCCGAAATAGTAAGTCCGTCCTTGCGTATCTTATTGCGTAGAATATTCTTTCTGAGTTCTGTATCAGGTTTCTCAAGTTCAGCAACTAATCCCCACTTGAAACGTGTCAAAAGACGGTCTTCCATACCCTGAAGCATAACAGGAGCACGGTCGGAAGTAAGAATTAACTGTTTTCCATTCTGATGTAGATGATTGAAAATATGGAAGAAGGTATTTTGTGTCTTGGTTACACCTGCAAACTCCTGTATATCGTCAATGATAAGAACATCTATAGTTTGATAGAAAGTAATGAAATCATTGAAGTGATTTGTTCTTACAGAGTCAGTGTACTGCACCTGGAACAAATGTGCAGATACATAAAGAACTCTCTTTTCAGGGTACAGTTCTTTTATACGTGTACCGATAGCGTTGACAAGATGTGTCTTACCAACTCCGGACGGACCGTATATAAACAATGGGTTGAAAGTACGGGCAGGATTCATAGCAACAGTTTCGGCAACCGTTCTTGAGAATTCATTACTTGTACCTTTTATGAAATTGTCGAAGTTATAATTTGGATTAAGATGAGGATCCAAATCCTGTACGACCTGCGCCTGTAAAGGATTAGGTGCTTTATTTACGTTTTGTAGATTTGCCTGCTGCTGTACAGCCTGCGAACGCTTAGTACCCTCTACGTTTACGGTTATCTGGTTTGTCTTGTCTGTCAAAATGGAATACATTAACTCCGTGCCCTCGCCTATCTCCTTATAGATGGCTGCACGAAGCAATCCAACGTACTTTTCTTCCAGGTATTCATAGAAGAAAGGACTTGGTACCCCTATAGTCAATGCCTTATTGTCGTACTTCAACGGTACAATCGGCTCGAACCATGTTTTAAAAGCTGTTGCGTTTACATTGTCCTTGATGAACATCAGACATTTGTTCCATAACGCAATAGCATGATTCCCTTCAATCATATTTCTTTATATCTATTTCTTTATTGGCTAATAATCTACGCTGCAAATTTCGTGATGAAATTCCAAAAAAACAAATTGCTTTTTTCTTGCTTTTTTTAAAATCTTATACAATCAACTGTATATCAAGCATTTGCAAGCAAAGCAATTTATTCATCCAATCTTTTTGTTATACAATTGTAATATCTTGAAAATAAGGTGTTTGTTTATAAACATATAATATCTATCACATATCCCCCGTATTTTATAACAGACTGAAAATCAGAGCAAAGCCCACACAAATAAGATCTTATTCAGATTCAATATTATTTAGACAATTTCTACATAGTCTTTATTTATCCTTTCTTCCAAATAATGAAAAATGAACATATCTTTTAGGACGTTCCTGAAGATCTTTAAGCAAAGACGCTGCATTTTCAGAAGTAGCATTCAAATTGTTGTAAAGTTCAGGGTCATTGAGCAACAGCCCTATAGTATTATCTTTTCTATTAAGTTTATCTGTAAGGGCATAAACATTCTTCAATGTTTCACCTATTTTATTGAATGTTCCGGCATAGTCTATTCCTTTCAGATTTGCACTAATAACCTTCAAGTCTTCTGTTATAGTAGTTACATTGCCTGTCAACTTAGGAATATCATTGCTCATAAGTTTCTGAAGATGATTGCTTGTCTGATTCAGCGATGCTGTTATTTTCTCTGCATTCTTCAATGTATTTCCCAAAGCCGGATCAGCAAGAAGCTTGTTCAGTGAAGAAAGAATAGAATCTAATTTAGGCATCATCTGTTCAACCTGAGGTAGCAAATCCTTTTCAGCCTTGGCCATTATACCATTATTGGCATACCCCTCGATAGTGTCACCCGGAGCTATATAAGTTCCCTCACCGTAATTCAGAATAAGGTTCATTTTTACAGTACCAAGCATTTCTGTCACCAACTCCGCTTTACTTCCAACAGGTATTTTCATATTATTGTCCATATCAATACCTACGGTAATATGCCCCGGCTTATTGTAGTTATACTGTATATCCCTAACCAAGCCGACTTTGAATCCGTTAGCATAAACCGGACTTGAAAGTGCCAATCCGTTGACTTCAGTATAATCCACATGATAATAACTTTCTGATTTGAAAAGGTTTATACCTTTCAGATAGTTAATTCCAAAAAATAGAATGATTAATGATGCTATTGCAGCGAGACCTATTTTAAATTCCTTTTTCATAACTTTTTTCGTTGTTTAAATATTTTATTTCTGATTCTTGAACTCTTTAATCGCTTGGTTTACATTCATCTTTTCCCCATTCTTAAATGCAATGATAAATGCATCCTTAAATTTGGGATCAACCGTTTTCCTCTTAATTCTCAATATTTTATTATAGTCAGTATCTTCGGCATAAGTGTATTTTATCATTCCGTTTTCCTTGTAATAATCTACAGGACTTAGCCCTTTAAACTGTCTGCTATTCTTTGCTATCACCTTATCAGAAGCAAGAATCTGGATTTTGAAAACCGGTTTTGAATCTTTTGTTACCTTTTCAATTTTCTTATCCTGCGTCTTGAAAGTGGATGTATTCTCCTTTTTCAATTCCACCACCCTATCATTTTGTCCTGTCTGCAGACTTGCCGGTACATTATTCTTATAATTTATAAGAGCCTTGAAAATAGCATTTGCAAGTTCCGATGTTCCACGTTCTGACAAAAGATAGTTTTCTTCCGTAGGATTTGATATATATCCAAGTTCCACCAGCACACTCGGCATGGATGTTTCACGCAAAACAAGAAAACCAGCCTGATGTACACCTTTATCTATTCTGTTACATCCTTTGAAATTCTTTTGCACAAGAGTTGCAAAATTAACGCTCTGCGCCATATTCTTGTCCTGCATGAACTCGAATATGATATAACTCTCGGAAGAGTTTGGGTTAAACCCGGCATATCTTTGTTTATAATCATCCTCTATCAGTATGACGGAGTTTTCTTTTTTCGCCACCTCCAGATTTTCTTCCGTACGGTGCAATCCGAGCGTATAGGTTTCCGTTCCCATTACCCCAGAATTCTTTCTTGCCACCGCATTGGTATGTATAGATATAAAAAGATTTGCCCTTGCATTATTCGCTATCTCAGCTCTTGTGTGTAAAGGAACAAACTTGTCTGTTTTTCTTGTATATACAACCTTTACGTCTTTACAGTTGTTTTCTATCAAGGTTCCTAATTTAACAGCCACATTCAAATTGATGTTCTTCTCCTTTCCCTTTCTGCCTATAGCACCGGGGTCATTACCTCCATGCCCTGGGTCAAGAGCCACAACGAACCTATCGTCTGTCTTTCCTTCAGCATGTACGGACAAAAAACAGAAGAACAAACACCAAAGTAGTTTATATAATATATTCATTCTACGGTCAAATGTAAACATACGGTTGCAAAGTTAATATATTTTACTCATTACTATTGCTGTAGGCTTTAAGTTTTTATTTTTTATTGACTAAAAACAGTAAAATATACTATTTCATCTTATGTTCTGACTTTTTTTCATATCTTTGTCATTAGTAGTAGCGTAAAAATGCTAAATAACATTGATTCATATTTTTACTAATAATTAAAAACTGAAATTTATGGTATTAATAGACGGCAAGGCTATATCCGAACAGGTAAAACAGGAAATAGCTAAGGAAGTAGCTCAAATAGTCGCTTCCGGGGGAAAACGTCCTCATTTGGCTGCAATATTGGTAGGTCACGACGGAGGTAGCGAAACCTATGTTGCAAACAAGGTTAAGGCGTGCGAAGTTTGTGGATTCAAATCCACACTTATCAGATTCGAATCGGACGTAACAGAAGAAGAACTTCTGTCAAAGGTCAAGGAACTGAACAATGATGATGACATAGACGGATTCATCGTTCAGCTACCACTGCCAAAACATATTTCAGAACAAAAGGTCATCGAAACAATAGACTACAGAAAAGATGTCGACGGCTTCCATCCAATCAATGTCGGACGCATGTCAATAGGACTTCCATGTTATGTTTCGGCAACTCCTAACGGTATTTTGGAATTACTTAAAAGATATAATATAGAAACAAGCGGCAAGAAATGTGTTGTACTCGGAAGAAGTAACATTGTAGGCAAACCTATGGCAATGCTGATGATGCAAAAAGCATATCCGGGCGATGCCACAGTCACTGTATGCCACAGCAGAAGCACGAACTTAGTGGAAGAATGCCGCGAAGCAGATATAATCATTGCCGCTCTTGGACAACCTGAATTCGTAACAGCAGGTATGGTAAAAGAAGGAGCTGTAGTAATAGATGTCGGTACTACACGAGTACCTGATGCCAGCAGAAAGTCTGGATTCAGACTTACAGGCGATGTAAAATTCAACGAAGTAGCACCTAAATGTTCGTACATTACACCTGTACCCGGAGGCGTAGGGCCTATGACTATCGTATCTCTTATGAAGAATACACTTCTTGCCGGCAAGAAAGCTATTTATAAATAGATGCGGAAGAACCAAAATCCACGCTTAATCAAATATGACAATATCAAGTAAATTCATATCATGGTTGTTGCCGGCAGTCATCTGGCTGTCGGCAACAACTGTTTTTGCTTCTTCCGCGGACACTCTATCCATCTATTTCGCCGGCGACCTGATGCAGCATGAGGCACAAATCAATGCCGCAAGGCAAGCAGACGGTAGTTATGACTACAGCAGATGTTTTGCACACGTAAAACCGGAGATACGCTATGCAGATATAGCTGTGGGTAATCTTGAGGTCACATTAGGCGGAAAACCATACAGGGGATATCCTGCATTCAGTGCTCCTGATGAATATCTGTACGCCATCCGCGATGCCGGTTTCGACGTTCTGATGACAGCCAACAATCACTGTATGGACAGAGGCAGCAAAGGTTTAGTGAGAACGATCAATATGCTTGACTCATTAAAACTTAAAAGGGCCGGAACCTACAAGAGCCAACATGACAGAATACACAACTATCCGCTTCTGATTGTGAAAAAAGGATTTAAAATTGCTTTTCTGAACGCCACTTACGGCACTAACGGAATACCCGTAAGCAAGCCTAACATCGTAAATTTCTTAGACAGGAGCCAGATGAAAGCGGACATTCTGAAAGCCCGACTGATGAAACCTGATATTATCATAGCATTTATGCATTGGGGAAACGAATATGAAACTACCCCTTCTTCATCACAAATAGAATTGGCCGAATGGCTCTTAGATTTGGGAGTAGACCATATTATAGGCTCTCACCCCCACGTGGTGCAACCCATAGAACTCATAGGAAAGTCGGAGGCTCCGCAAAAACATTTGGTGGTATATTCATTAGGGAATTATATATCAAACATGAGTGCACGCCATACAGATGGCGGAATGACCGTAAAACTATTATTCAAAAGAACAAATGGAATAACACGCCTGTTATCATACGAACACTCACTCGTATGGACCTCCAGACCTACATTAAGCGGAAACTCAAATTTCGTTCTATACCCAATGGGAGTAGACCGAAAACTATTGAATACAAACGAAGCTTTCAGGATGAATAGGTATATGAACGATACTGAAAACATATTGAAAAGCAGTATAAACAGATAAAACGAGGACAAAATCTAAAAAAAACGGTCAAAAAATTTGCATAAACGAAAATAATGCGTACCTTTGCATCGCTTTTGAAAGGAAAGCCGACTATATGGTGACTATAGTTCAGTTGGTTAGAGCGTCAGATTGTGGTTCTGAATGTCGTGGGTTCGAGTCCCACTAGTCACCCAACCAATTGAAGATTTTAAGTCCTGCATCAATGCAGGACTTTTTTATATATAAACTTTTGTATAATTTGTACTTTTTTAGAAAGATTTTCTTATCTTTGCCAAAAAGAGTTATATGAAGTTTCGTACGGTTGTAAAAATAGGGATTGGATTATCTGTATTGCTATTCTGTTTAGGTGTGGCAATTTACAGTTTTGCAAGTTTATCTGATGCCGAAAAGGGAAAAGATATAAATATGTTCACCTTAATTCCGGATGATTGCAACGGAATTCTCGACACCGACAATATCGGCTATTATACCAGTGAGTTTCCACGCACGGCATATGCCATAGACTTGGACACACTCCATCATTCAGAATTAATCAACAATATACTAAACGACATTACCAAATATACTTCGGTAAACACTCACGGATTGTCGAATCAGATAAAACGTCTGATGATTAGTTTTCACAACTCCACTTCTCCAAAAGATGTAATAGCTTATTTTCAAATAACCAATACCGGAAATAAATTTTTGCTTGATATACTTCGACAGAAATACAGCCCGGATATTTATCCAAAGACAGAAGAATACAGAGGAAAGAAAATCGAGATATACCCTTTAGGAAAAACCGCTAATTTCTTATCCGTACTAAGCGGTGACGGTTATATAGCAGTAAGCTATCATAAAATGTTGATAGAACGTGTGATTGATGCCATCAAAGACGGAACATCACTTGCCAACAATGATGTTTTCAAAAATCATCAGTCCAAAAAATCGGCAAATTATTTAACTTTCTATGGTCGTACTGCCTCGTTCCCTATGCTTTCCGAAAGCAATACAAACGTATGGAGCGAATTTGAATTGCATCTAAACAGCGATGTATTATATCTGAGCGGAACAATGTATGAACCTGACAGCTGCAGAAACAGCATCAAATCAAAATTAGATAATATTAAACCGATTTACGGAGACAGTATTCTCATTGTATCCGGTCAGGATAAAGTTGATTCGTGCATATCTGACGCATTATCACAAGCACGAAACAAGATATTCGACCAGTGCATATCAAATCTGTCAAGAGATGCATCCTACATCATGGTAGCCGATATGGACAAAGTAGCTCAGGATTTAGAGTCTTATACTCCGTATATCCCCGGATTTATTTGTGACAACATCGAACTTTTCCGTAATTTCATCATATCTTCACAGGTTACGGAAGTCAATGGTGAATACTCACACATATACGTCTTTACATATAAAAACTGACTCTTTATCGCACCTTGTTGCGAATAAAATGCGGGCCTGCCTTGAACTTAAAATAAATCATTGAAACTATTGTCAGTATAGCTCCAAACAAATAAGCATATTTGAATGACAACATTTCAGCAATACCACCGCCACTCAGCATACCTATTCCTATACCTACGTCCCACGATGTGAGATAAGTACTTGTAGCCGTACCCCTCTGACTGTTAGGCGCAAGATTCACAAATAAAGTATTGTAAGCCGGAAACATCGTTCCGAATCCAACACCAAGCAAAAGTGATATAGCGAAAAAGAAAACTGTGGTGAATATATAATTCCATTCTATAATCCATCCGCACGCAGTAAGACCAAAATAACAGAATGAGACCAAATACATTCCTGCCGAAATCACCTCGATAATTTTGCCCTTATCAACTAATTTACCGCTGAACAGTCGGCTGATAGCCATACCTATAGCCATAAATGTAAAAAACAATCCTGTTTCAGCCGTAATCCCTATCTCTTTTGCATACATCGCTACATAATTAGTAGTCATGCCATAAGGTATGGAGAGAAGAAGAAGACTCAATCCACCCGGCAAACCCTTTATTAATATGAACCTGTCCAATGAAATAGGTTCACGCTTGACTGGCGGACGATATTCGGTTTTCACACAAAATGCCATTATTATTCCAAGTACACCGGAAGACAAGGCATATGAAAAAACAGTTGTATATGAAGTTCCGGCATTATGAAGGAAAAGCCCGAACATAGGCCCTACTGACATTGCAAGATTGTTTGTCAGTCCATAATAGCCCAAACCTTCTCCCCTTCTTGATGAGGGCATAATGTCAATCACTAAAGTGTTTCCGCCCACTGTCACCATACCGAATGACAAACCATGTATCACCCTTAATATTATGAATAAGGTAAGAGTACCTGCCAACATATATCCGGCAAATATCGAAGTAAAGATAAAATAAGCTATAATGTACAGAGGCTTTCTGGCAAATGTATCAAGAAAATATCCCGAGAAAGGCCTTATACATAAAGCAGCAATGGTATAACATGAAAGCACAACACCTATCGTTGTATTGGACACACCGAAAATTTCATCCAAATAGAATGGTAATACCGGTATCAACAACCAGAACCCAAAATAAAGCAGAAAGTTTGCAGCCAATATACAGCAATAACTTGGTGTGATAAGCTTATCTTTACTCATACTAATATTCAAAATTACCGGATTTATAATCTAAAGGCACGAAGTCACAAAACTGTGAATCCGTGCCTTGATATTTTTTATTATTATCTGTCAGTGCTGACGAGCTTAGTTTGCAGCCTCGAATTCACTCAAGAATCGAGTATCGTTTTCAGAGAACATACGCAAGTCTTTTACCTTATACTTAAGGTTTGCAATACGTTCCACTCCCATACCGAATGCATATCCTGAATATACTTTGCTGTCTATACCGTTAGCTTCAAGCACAGCAGGATCCACCATACCGCAACCAAGGATTTCCACCCAACCTGTGTATTTACAGAACGGACATCCTTCTCCACCGCAGATATCGCAGCTGATATCCATTTCAGCACTAGGTTCAGTAAATGGGAAGTATGACGGACGAAGACGAATTTTTGTTCCCTCACCGAACATTTCCTGAGCAAACTGAAGAAGAACCTGCTTCAAGTCAGTAAATGAAACATTCTTATCAATATAAAGTCCCTCTACCTGGTGGAAGAAACAGTGTGCACGATAACTGATAGCCTCATTTCTATAAACACGTCCCGGACAAATTACACGAATAGGAGGTTGTGCAACTTCCATAACACGGCTTTGTACAGACGAAGTATGTGTTCTCAAAATGATGTCAGGATGACTTTCAATGAAGAATGTATCCTGCATATCACGTGCCGGATGGTCTTCAGCAAAATTCATAGAAGAGAATACATGCCAGTCATCTTCCACTTCAGGACCATCGGCAATAGTAAATCCCATTCGACTGAATATATCTATAATCTCATTCTTTACAATGCTAAGCGGATGACGTGTACCCAAATCTATAGGATAAGCAGTACGTGTGAGGTCCAACTCGGCAGTACCATTGTCCTGCAGTTCGAATGCCTCCTTAAGAGCCGCTATACGTTCTTGTGCACGGTTCTTAAGCTCGTTGATTTTCATTCCAACTTCTTTCTTCTGTTCAGCTGCCACATTTCTGAAGTCAGCCATCAGTGCATTTACAGTCCCTTTCTTACTTAAGTATTTTATTCTCAGTGCTTCCAGTTCTTCAGCGTTCGAAGCCTTTAAATCTTCAATTTCCTTAAGTAACTCTTCTATTTTTGCTAACATATATTACTGTTTTAGTATTTTACATTGGTGCAAAGTTAAGTATTTAAACTGAAATATTTCCTTTTTCACCTAATAAAAAAGAAAACTTGACTTATATTCGTCTACGAAAGAAAAAAATAGGTATTTTTGTCGCGTATTTTATATTAGGCATGATTAAATGAAAAATATTCTATTAGGGTATGTTTTGCTGCTCATGGTTGTGTCGTGTGGAGGGCAGCAAAAAAGTTCTGATTCTTTGTCTGACGGACAGGGAATGGAGTTGACAGAAACAGACTCAGACACTATTCCTGCTGAAGTTCTGTCTGATACATTGATTGTGGTTGACGAGGTTGTTCCTGTCACTGCTGATGCAAGTTTTATAGATTTCCTTTATTATTTCACGACCGATGAAGATTTTCAGCATTCACGCATTCAGTTTCCGGTATCTTTTTACAATGACACTACCGTCTTAAGACTTACAGCCGATGAATGGACTTTCGACCCGATGTTTGACAAGGATGAGATTTATACTGTAATATTCGACAGGGAGGAAGACTTTGAACTTGAAAATGGAACATCTTCCACAAGTGTCCAGATAGACCGTATCTATCTGACCGATTTCCATATAAAGCGTTACTATTTCGAATTGAAAAACGAACACTGGTACCTTGAAGCAGTGAATAAGGAAAAGATGTCACGTACACCAAATACCGGAGAAAACTTTTATGATTTCTATATCAAATTTGCTTCAGACTCATTATTCCAGTCAGAAAGGCTTTCAAAGCCTTTACTTTTCTCCACAGTGGATCCTGAGGATGAATTTTCGGTACTTGAAACCACATTGGAGGAAGGGCAATGGTTTGCGTTCCGTCCGCCTATGCCGGCCAATGTAATAACCAACATACGTTACGGACAGCAGGATACAGAAAACTCAAATACAAAAATTGTTGAATTCAAAGGATTAGGCAACGGTTTCAGCAATACTTTATACTTCCGACGTATAAATAAAAAATGGAAACTTTTCAAATTCGAAGATTTAGGTGATTGATATTAAAATCAAGGCAAAAAGATGAAAGAATATACAAACTATCCAATACTTAGATACAATACATTCGGAATGGATGTAAAAACGTCATGTTTCGTAGAATACTCATCCGTCAGCGAACTGCAATCCTTTCTGTCTGCAAAAGAATACTCACTGCCACTACTTCATATTGGAGGAGGAAGCAATCTTCTTTTCCTTTCCGATTTCAAGGGTACTATATTACATTCAGCCATAAAGGGTATTGATATAACTGAAGAATCTGACGAATGGATAGACATAAAAGTCGGAGCAGGAGAAGTATGGGATGATTTTGTAAGCTATACTGTTTCAAAAGGATTCTATGGAGCAGAAAATCTTTCTATTATCCCCGGTGAAGTTGGGGCTTCTGCAGTCCAGAACATTGGTGCATACGGTGTAGAAGCCAAAGATATTATTCTGACAGTACATACAGTCAGAATATCAGATTCGTCAGAAAGAGTGTTCAGCAACGAAGAATGCCGTTATTCATACCGTAACAGTATCTTCAAGGGTGAAATGAAAGGACAATATATTGTAACTCATGTAACATTCAGACTTAGAAAAAGCCCTGAGTTCCATCTCTCTTACGGAAATATAAGTTCCGAACTTGAGAAAAGAAATCTTTCCCCTTCATTGGCAAACATACGTGACATTATAATAGAAGTACGACGTTCTAAACTGCCTGAACCTGAAGAATTTGGAAATGCCGGAAGTTTCTTTATGAACCCTATGGTATCAATACAGAAATTCAAACAACTCGAATCTGAATTTCCTGACATTCCACACTACCCTGTAGATGAAAATACCGTAAAGATTCCGGCAGGATGGATGATAGACCGTTGCGGATGGAAAGGACGCAACATAGGTCCTGCAGGAGTCTACCACAAACAAGCACTTGTTTTGGTGAATTTAGGAGGTGCTACCGGAAAAGATATTTCCTGTTTAGCTGATGAAATAATAAAATCAGTATATGAAAAATTTGGAGTGGACATACATCCCGAAGTGAATTACATATATTGATATAGGAGTTGTGGAAGTTATATCAATTGTCATTAAACTTAAGTAAAAATACAAATTGACTATATGAAGATTACCATATTAGGAAGCGGAACATCTACCGGAGTACCACAAGTGGGGTGTACATGTCCGGTGTGTACAAGTACCGATCCACGCGACAAACGCCTCAGGTGTTCCGGATTAATAGAAACAGACGGAGTCAGGATTCTGATTGACTGTGGCCCTGATTTCCGCGAACAAATGCTCAAATACAGTGAGTATGCTCCAATTGATGCAGTACTTATCACTCACGAGCATTATGACCATGTTGGAGGACTTGACGATTTACGTCCCTTCTGCCAGTTCAAGGATATCCCTGTATATGCTGAAGATTATACAGCAGAGCGTCTCCAGCAAAGAATACCGTATTGCTTCGTAGAACATCCATACCCGGGAGTACCTAAAATTCCTTTACAGAGAATTGAACCTGGCAAGACATTTTCCGTAACAGGCATGCACGGTAACACCATAGAAATTATTCCATTTAGAGTAATACACGGAAAGATGCCTATTTTAGCTTTCAGAATAGGCTATATGGCATGGATAACAGATATGACAGAAATTCCGGAAGAAAGCAATATGTATCTGAAAAACCTTGATTGTCTGATTATGAACGCCCTGCGCATGGACCCTCACTGGACTCACCAGAGTCTGCCACAAGCTATGGAACGTGCAGGCAAGATATCTGCAAAAGAAACATATTTCATACATGCCAGCCATCAGATAGGACTTCATGCCGATGTAGAAAAACTGCTTCCGGAAAATATCCACCAGACATACGATGGAATGATAATAGAAATATAATAAAAAGGCTACCCCAATCGGAGTAGCCTTAATTCGTTGTCATAAATCGACGACTGGATATTATCCCTGATGAATAGCTTCAGAAGGACAAACATCAGCGCAAGTACCACATTCTGTACAAGCATCTGGGTTGATAGAATATTTGTCACCTTCAGAAATTGCACCTACTGGGCATTCATCGATACAAGTACCGCAAGCGATACAATCGTCACTAATTACGTAAGCCATTGTTGTAAAAAAATTAAGTTATTATTAGTACTAATTGTTTATGCAAAGTTAGTATTTTTACTTAAGATTGTAACATCCACATTGCAGAAAGTAGGTAATTTGTACTTTGTCTAAATAAAATCACTTCATTATAGCCTGATATATTGTCTGTTGTATTGCGGGACGTATTTTCAGTTTCATAAGATTTTTTCTTTCACATGGATTCGGATATATCCTATTGCAGAGGAATACAAAAATCAAATCATTATCAGGATCGGCCCATGCACATGTACCGGTAAATCCTGTATGCCCGAAGACAGACGCCGGAGTCTCCGGTGCACAATAACCATTCTCAGGATTTTCTGCATCAGGTTTGTCAAATCCCAATCCTCTTCTGCTGTTTTTTGATTTCATAGTCAGGAACAATTCACAAGTAGTACGTGTGAGATATCTGCGATCTCCCATAACCCCTTTATCAAGCAACATCTGGTATATTGTAGCAACTTCCTTCGCCGTAGAGAACAATCCGGCATTACCGGACACACCTCCAAGCATTGCAGCCGCTTCATCGTGTACATATCCGTGCACAGGTCCTTTTCTCAGGAAATCCTCTTTTACTGTCGGCACTATCTCGTCCTTGGCATATCTCTGTAGCGGATTGTACAATGTATGCACCAGTCCCATAGGTTTATAGAATTTTTCTTCAAGATATTTATCCATAGATTGCCCGGAAATATTCTCTACAGCCTCCTTCAGCAACATAAAGTTCAAACAGCTATATCTGTAGGAATGACCTTTCAGCGTAGCATCAGCAATCTCCTTAAGTATTATTTCCTTAAATTCCGGTTTAACATACATATTGTCACTAACCTTCAACGAATACTCAGGCGTTTCTTTGTCTGATACCCATTCCGGCAGGAAACTGTAATTAGTGCAGATATATAGAGAATTGCCTACCTGAACTTTATGATTGGCATCCTTATATTTCTTATACATTCCTCCCTTACAACTCTTCAAGTCCATAGCTTTCTTGTAGAAAGGAAGATATGCCGGCAGTCCAGATTCATGATACAATAATTGCTGTATTGTAATATTCTCTTTATCAGTCGACTTCATTTGAGGTACATAGGCTGAAATCTTGTCTGTAAGATTAATCTTCCCCTCATCATAAAGTTTCATTACAGCCAACATTGTAGCTGTAGTCTTTGTAAGCGAAGCCAAATCATACAAATCATTCTCTTTCACCTCTCTGTCCGACTCATATGTATGCGTACCAAAACATTTATTATAGACTTGATATCCGTTTTTCCATACAAGCACATGACATCCCGGATAAGCACCTTCTTTTATTCCATACTCAGCTATACTGTCTATTCGCGACAAGACTTTAGAATCCATTCCAAATTCTTCAGGCTTATATCTGCGTGGTTTGTCGGGGTCAATAGTTACGCCTGCCCCTTCCCTGTATTCATCATTAAAATCAACGGACAAACGACCGTCAACTTTCTCATTTCCAAGCAAAACACCAGCCACAAATTTCTGAATCTGTTTTTCTCCCGAGTGAGCCAATACCACTGCCGACGACTGTGCTACAACATCATCCAGTTTCTGAAGAACCTTATGTGAGTTAAAACAAACCAATATCGTAGGTTTACCTTTTGCAAGCTCTGTAAGACAGTTTATATATTTATCAACCTTTGATGAATATACGGCTACAATCACCCTTTGTGCAGGAGTTATCTTTTTCTTCAGATACTGCAATGAGTCGAGATTGGCATGCAACCAAGTGACAGGATATGTCTTGTTTATCTCATTAAAGAAAGGATATGTTTCCGACAGTGTAGACGACACATTCAATACTACTGTACCGGACAGAGATAAATCAAGCGGCAACATTTCATCAGAATCCTTAATCACAGTAACAGCCGATTTCTTTATACGATTCATCAAATCATCAGTATATGCTCTGTTTATCCTCGACATTACTCCCTTGGCATCTATTACCGGACGTCTGTTTAAACCGAACGCATACTTATATGTCAACACCTTACGACATTTCTCGTTTATTTCTTCTTCGGTTATATCTCCTTCTTTTACAGCCTTCAGTACTCCATCCAATTCACGCTTAAGGTTTCTTGGCGCAAGAACCATATCATTACCAGCTGCCAAAGCCTGAGCAGAAACATAAGGATTGCTGGATATGCCTTTCATTTCAAGAGCATCGGTAAATACGAGTCCTGAAAATTTCATTTCATTCTTGAGTAAATCAGTCACAACCTTACGAGATATCGAAGCTGCTTTATCATCAAGAACCGAAACATTCAAATGACCTACCATAATTCCACCTACTCCAGCCTCTACAGCCTTCCGGAACGGATAAAGTTCGATACTGTCAAGCCTCGCTCTGTCAAACGGCAAAACCGGCAAAGCCTTGTGAGAATCCACTTCTGTATCGCCATGCCCCGGAAAATGCTTGCACACGGCCAATACACCTCCGTCTTCCAAACCTTTGGAATATGCTAAAACCTTTCTTGCCACCATTTCCCTGTCGCTACCGAACGACCTCGTATTAATCACCGGATTTCTCGGATTATTATCAATATCGGCCACAGGAGCAAAATTAATATGCACCCCTATCTCCTTCAACTGTCTGGCCACTTCTTTTCCGTACTCATATATCAAAGTATCGTTCTGTACACACCCCAACACCCTGTTTCTCGGGAACGATGGTGTACCTTTCAGACGCATAGCCAATCCCCACTCACCATCGAAAGTTATAAGCAATGGAATATTTGCCATGCTTTGAGCATAATTGGTAAGCTCCACCTGCTTTTCCAGTTCTCCACCGGAAAAGAGCAATCCTCCGATACCGTACTCCTTCACCGCATTTTCTATATTCTTCTTGTTCAGTTGAGTGGTGTGTGGCGCTACAGTATGAATAAACAACTGCCCTATTTTCTGTTTCAAGGTTAAAGATTCCAGTTTCGATTCAACCCAATTCCTGCACGCCTCTTCTTGAGGTACATTTCTATATATAAAATTCGTCTGCGCGCTAACTCCGAAAGAAAACGCTGTCAACAGACATAACAATAATATTCTATTCATACTCTCATTACATTTTATGACATTATATTACTGCGAAATTAAACAAAAAACGTAAATCCTACAAGAAATGTGGCAAAGTATGAAAAAAAAGGGATAAAGAATTTGCAGTCTGACAGAAAAGCACTACCTTTGCACCGCTTTCGCGCAATCGCTGTCATGAAGAGTTACTTGATATGTTGCGTTGTAACGATAAACAATTTAATTTATAAAAAACAATGGATTTAATTAAAATTGCAGAAGAAGCATTTGCTACTGGCAAACAGCATCCGTTGAAGGTAGCAAGGAACGCGTTCAGTTGTATCGCGGTGTTGTTATCAAAATTTCTGGTCATGGTGAAAAGAAACGTTTCACTGTACGCAAGATGTCTGGTACAGTTGGTGTAGAACGTATCTTCCCATTGGAATCTCCAGCTATCGACAGCATCACTGTCAACAAAATCGGTAAAGTACGTCGTGCTAAATTGTACTACTTGCGTGCTCTTACTGGTAAGAAGGCTAGAATTCAGGAAAAACGCGTTAACGCATAATCTTGAAAACTATTTTCCTTACATAGAAAAAGGTCTGCAGATTTGCAGGCCTTTTTTTATGCCTTGCAAGAATCCACACATAAAAAATCAGGGTAGCACCTCAAGGAACTACCCTGTAACATATATAGTTATAAAAACATTTTCACACAAGCGGAATATCCGTTATCTGAAATCCTTAAGTTCTTCCTGCAGTTTCTGTCTTGTGAAAAATATTCTGCTCTTCACTGTTCCCAATGGCAAGTTAAGTTTTTCTGCTATCTCACGATACTTAAATCCTGCAACGAACATAGAAAAAGGAACTCTATATTCACTTGGCAATGAATTCACAATACGCCTCATCTCCTTCAAGTCATAAGCACCCTCGGTAGAATCTCCCTCCAGGTCAAATCCCTTATTTATAAAGTAAGAGTTATCCGTCTGGTCTACATATGTCTGATCGCGCAATGTCTTTCTGTAATTATTAATAAAGATATTACGCATAATAGTGTAAATCCATCCCTTGAAATTTGTTTCTTCGGTGTATTTCTCCTCATTGTCCAAAGCCTTAAGCGATGTTTCCTGAAGCAAGTCATTTGCATCTTCATAATCTGCCGTAAGCTTATACGCAAAGTTCAAGAGGTCAGACTGTACATTTAATAAATTCTGTGCGAAAGTAGCTGTTTTCATATTCTTGTTTGTTAGTTCGTTTTTATTCTTGTTTTATTTTCACAGTACAAAATTATACAGAACCAACATCCGTCATCCCCCTAAATCAGACTATAAAGGGGGTGAAAACAGTTTTTACCCCATAAATTGACAGTTTTCAGGTATTATTTCCACGTCTTGAACGGACATTTCATAAGGAAAGAGTTATAATACTTTACCTGCCCCGTAACCTCTTCACCGAGAAATGGCGGAACTTCATGCTTTTCATCTACAGTAGCAAGTTCAACCTCTGCCACTACCAGACCTTCATTCTCTCCATAAAACTCGTCCACCTCAAATATATGCTTTCCGAACTTAACAAGGTATCTGGTTTTGTCTATCATACCGGGCTGACAAAGTTTCATAAGTTCACGTGCTTCGTCAACCTGAATTTCGTGTTCCCACTCATATCTCCTCAGACCATTATCAGCCGATGCACCCTTAATAGTAAGATAACCTTTATTATCCCTGATTCTTACCCTTACGGTTCTTCCTCTCTCGCTGCATATATATCCCTGAATTATTCTTGAAGACGAAACTGCCATATCTTTATACGACGAATCCTTGACCAAGAATTTTCTTTCTATTTCCTGCGACATATTCTTTATCTTTAGTATTTATACATAGAACAAAGGCTGCCGGATATTGTTCATACCCGACAGCCTTTATTTATACTTTCGAAAAATCAGGCTGCAACACTATATGCAATTGCCAACAGTACTCCTAATACAAAAATAGAAATACATACTATTTTGAATACTTTATCAGCCTTTTCTTCCTGACGTTTCTCATAATTCTGCCTCTTGATGTTATGTTTCTGGCTCATAGCAATTTTGTTTTTATAGTTAATTACCCCAAAATTACTATTTAATTAATAAAAACCAAAAGCAGAACAGAAAAAAATTATGAAAAATCAAACCTCACTGTCAGAGAACTCCATCAGATAAGCCTTGATAAAACCATCTATCTTACCATCCATCACCCCGTTAACGTCGGATGTCTGGTAGTTCGTACGATGGTCTTTTACGCGACGGTCATCAAATACATAGCTTCGTATCTGAGAACCCCACTCGATTTTCTTCTTTCCTGCTTCCACCTTGGCCTGTTCCTCCATACGGTGCTGAAGTTCCTTATCATAAAGAATAGAGCGCAATTGTCGCAATGCATTTTCCTTATTCTTTGGCTGATCTCGTGTTTCAGTGTTCTCAATAAGGATTTCTTCCTCCTCACCGGTATAAGGGTCCTTATACTGATAGCGCAAGCGCACACCTGATTCTACCTTATTTACATTCTGTCCACCTGCACCACCGCTTCGGAAAGTATCCCACGACATACGTGCCGGTTCAATCGTTACTTCTATAGAGTCGTCTACCAAAGGAGTTACAAACACTGATGCAAAAGAAGTCATACGTTTACCCTGGGCATTATACGGTGACACACGCACCAGACGGTGAACTCCATTCTCACCTTTCAGATACCCATAGGCATAAGCTCCTTCAATGTTCATCGTAACAGTCTTTATACCTGCCTCATCACCTTCCTGAAGGTTTGCCACAGAAAGTTTATATCCGTTGCTTTCAGCCCAACGCATATACATACGCATAAGCATTGACGACCAATCCTGGCTTTCCGTACCGCCCGCTCCTGAATTTATCTTCAGTACACAATCCATCTGGTCAGCCTCAGAGCGAAGCATATTCTTGAGTTCAAGTTCCTCTACAGCCACTTGAGCCTTGCTGTAAGCCTCATCAACCTCCTGTTCTGTCACAAGTTCATCCTTGAAGAAATCGAATGACAGTTCAAGCTCGTCAACAAGAGTTTTCACTTCCTTATATCCATCAATCCAAGCCTGAAGCCCTTTAACCTTTTTCATCTGAGCCTCAGCTTTCTTTGCATCATCCCAAAATCCGGGAGCCTGAGTGCGGAGCTGCTCTTCCTCCACCTGTACCAACTTGTTCTCAATATCCAGATAGCGGTAAAGAGCCTCTGTACGTTCCTTTAAATCCTTAAGCTGTTCTATTGTAATCATCTTATTCCTTTTTTGCGGCTACAAAGTTAGTCAAAAATCATAAAATGACCAAGTTACTCTTCATACATCTTCTCTATCTGTTCCGCATAGTTTTTCATCAGAACAGGTCTTTTAATCTTCAATGTATTCGTAAGCTCACCTTTTTCCATACTGAAAGGTTCAGGAAGTAAAGTAAACTTCTTTATCTGTTCATAATGAGCAAACTCCTGCTGCAATGTATCTATACGCATACGGAACAGCTCCTGAATCTCCTTGTTGGCAAGCAGTTCCTTCATATCAGAGTATTTTATACCCTTACTCTCGGCATATGCCTTCACCTGCGAATACTCAGGCACAATAAGAGCTGAAACATACTTTCTCTGGTCAGCTATAATTGAAATCTGGTCAATATACTTATCTACCACCAGTTTTGTTTCTATGGCCTGCGGAGCTATATATTTACCGTTCGATGTCTTGAACAAATCCTTGATACGGTCAGTCAGATACAGACGTCCATCCTCAATGTATCCGGCATCACCCGTACGGAACCAGCCGTCTTCAGTGAATGCCGCTTTCGTTACAGCCTCCTTATTATAATATCCCTTAGTAACAGTTTCGCCCTTTACAAGAACCTCATTATTCTCACCTATTTTTATTTCCACTCCAGGCAATACTCTACCCACAGAACCTATCTTATAATCATCAATCCACTGACATGTAACAGTAGCTGTAGTTTCCGTAAGTCCATATCCGGCTATCATATTTATACCTACCGACCTTACAAATTCCTCTACCTTAGGCGGTATGGCAGCACCTGCTGTCGGGAAGAAGTTTCCGTTTTCTATACCAATAGTCTTTTTAAGCAGGCTGTAGATAGTCTTTTCATAGAATTTATACTTCAGTTTAAGCATTGCCGAAGGTTCTTTGCCGTTCATCAGACAGTCAATGTTATACCCCTTACCAACCTTCAATGCATCAAGCATCAGTTTTTTCTTCACTCCGGAAGTTTCATTTATCTTATCCATGACTCCGGCATACACCTTTTCCCAAAAACGAGGGACACTACACATAGCCGTCGGACGGATTTCCTTTATAGTCTTCTGAATATCAGCAGGACGCAGATTCACACATAGCGTACATCCCCTGGCTATACACAGATACGACCAAGCACGCTCGAAAACATGAGTAAACGGAAGGAAATTCATTATCACATCCTTATCTGTAAGGGTAACCAAACGACCGTAATGAGCCTTTATTCCATATTCGAAACATGAATGATGGAGCATTACTCCTTTCGACTCTCCTGTAGTACCCGAAGTGTACAGAATATCTGCCAAATCCTCCGGACTGGATGCATCCGTACGTCTGTCCACCTCATTCTGCAATGATTCATCATCACCTAATTTAAGGAAATCATCAAAATACATGGAATTTGTATCACCGGGAAGTTTCTTTACATTCGAATTGAAAATAATAATCTGCTTCAAAGACTTGCAAAGCCCTTGCACTCGTCTTGCAACCTCATATTGATACTGTTCTCCAACAAAAACATACCTGATAGACGCATCCTGTACTATATAATGTACCTGGGATTCCGAACTTGTGGCATACAGCGGAATAGTCACTACCCTTGTGGCGTAAGATCCGAAATCCACATAAAAACATTCAGGCATATTCTGCGAGAAAACTCCCACTTTCTCCTGTTCCTGTATTCCCAATGCAACCATAGCACGGGAAACACTCCTTACTTTATCAGCAAACTTGTTCCATGAAACTGAAATCCATGAAGATACAGAATAGTCACGATACTTTATAGCTACTCTTTCACCGTATTTCTTAGCCTGACGGAAAACAAGGTCCGACAAAAATGATTTGCCCATTTTATATACTTATTTAGAATTCTTAATACGCAAAGTTAATTATATTTTTCTATTTTACCACAATTTTGTTACTATATACTAAAATAAAACATATCTTTGCCATAAAATATCAGAATAATATGATGACAGATACCAGTTATTACACTTCGGAGGCTGTAACACTGCTTCAAGCTCTGATAGGAATACCATCCATAAGCAGAGAAGAAGATGCCGCAGCCGATTTCCTGCAAACCTACATCGAAGAGTCAGGAATTATGACAGGACGTATGGGAAACAACGTATGGTGTATTAGCCCAATGTTCGATACATCAAAACCCACAATTCTTTTAAATTCCCATATAGACACAGTAAAACCTGTAAACGGATGGCGTAAACAGCCTTTTACTCCAAAGATAGACAACGGAAAACTGTTTGGACTTGGCAGCAACGATGCCGGTGCCTCGTTAGTATCATTATTTCAGGTTTACAAGCATTTGAGTGCCACTGAACAAAAGTACAATCTAATATTCTTAGCCTCATGCGAAGAAGAAGTTTCAGGAAAAAACGGCATCGAAAGCGTACTTCCACAGTTGCCGCCAATCACCCTTGGAATAGTAGGTGAACCTACAGAGATGAATCCGGCAATTGCCGAAAAAGGACTTATGGTGCTCGATGTAACTGCACAGGGACGTTCCGGACATGCGGCACGCGAAGAAGGCGACAATGCCATATACAAGATTCTTCCTGATATAGAATGGTTCCGCACACACAAGTTCGAGAAAGAATCTGCACTGCTTGGTCCTGTAAAAATGACGGTTACACAAATAAACGCCGGCACTCAGCATAACGTAATTCCTGATACATGCAGCGTAGTGGTAGATATCCGTAGCAACGAATGTTATTCAAACGAAACTCTTTTCGAAGAAATAAAGAAACATGTCAGCAGTGAGATAAAAGCCAGATCGTTCAGACTTAATTCATCAAGCATATCGCCTGAACATCCTATAGTGAAACGTGCCATAGCACTCGGGAAAACGCCTTTCGGCTCACCTACCCTCTCCGACCAGGCACTTATGCCATTCACATCTATAAAAATAGGTCCGGGTAAATCGTCACGCTCGCATACGGCAGATGAGTATATAATGATAAATGAAATAGAAGAGGCTATAGACCTTTACATAAAACTATTAGACGGGTTGGAGCTATAAAGCTCCAACCTTTTTTATAATATCAGTCGGCTTCTATCTCTGTCAGCTCTCCTGTAACAGAATTCATGATAAACCCTCCGACTTTGATACCTTCCACAGGCATCAGCGGATGATGGCGGACAATATGAACACTCTTTCGAACAGCATCTTCAGTATCGTCAAACCCACTCAACCACGAACGCAAATCAACATCACAATACTCCATCATCTCGATATGGTCCTGAGATACCCCACGCGAGCGCATATGCGAAAGCATCACATCGCTGTCCATGTGCTGCACTCCACAGTCCGTATGGCCGATTATCATAATTTCCTCTACACCAAGTTCATAGATAGCCACCAACAGACTTCTCATAGCACTACCAAACGGGTGGGTAATTGTTCCTCCGGCATTTTTTATAATCTTCACATCACCGTTTTTCAGTCCCAAGGCTGCCGGAAGCAATTCTATAAGACGCGTATCCATACACGTCACAATAGCAATTTTCTTGTCCGGATACTTAGTTGTCATAAACTTTTCGTATCCTTTTGTTTCAACAAAAGATTTGTTGTATTCAAGTAATTCGTCTATCATAATAATAAGTAACTATTCAAAATTAATTTTATATATATGAGTAATTCACAAATAAGT
>NZ_DXVR01000025.1:0-33177 GCF_019417265.1 Bacteroides sp. | reverse complement strand
ACTATAATCAGTGGTAATGACATTATAACAGTCAACCAAAATCAGGAAAAGACACATTCTCCGTTCACATAGCGTTCATTTACTGTTCAGTAACCGTCCATCATATACAATAGAAACATTGATTTTAAAAATATAATTCAGACAAAAAACTATTTTTGTATCATAAAACATAATTAATACTTTTCCCATGAAAAAACACTTCACATTATTAAGTGCCTTAGCCCTCACAACATGCATGGGCATCAACGCACAAGAGGTAAACAACATGGTTGTCCAGACCAACAAAATCGGTGCTGAAATACAGCCTACTATGTACGGACATTTCTTCGAGGACATCAACTATGGTGCCGACGGAGGACTGTATGCAGAACTTATAAAAAACCGTTCGTTCGAGTTTCCACAGAACTTTATGGGATGGAACGTATTCGGCAATGTAACTTTGCAGGATGACGGTCCGTTCGACAAAAACCCTCACTATGTACGACTGGGAGACCCGGGACATGCGCACAAGCGTACAGGTATCGAGAACGAGGGTTTCTTCGGAATAGGTATCAAAGCCGGCGAAAGCTACCGTTTCAGCGTATGGGCAAGGGGTGAAAACCAGAAAATCACCGTGGAACTCATCGACAATGCGGCAATGGGAGAGACACAGGTTATAACTTCGCAGACATTGGACATCAACTCAAAGGACTGGAAGAAATATGAGATAAAGCTTACTCCGGAACAGACATTCGCAAAGGCTCACTTGCGTATCTTCCTTGCATCTGCCGGTACTGTTGACCTGGAGCATGTTTCATTATTTCCTACCGACACATGGAAAGGCCGCGAAAACGGATTGCGCAAAGACCTTGTACAGGCTCTTGCCGATACAAAGCCGGGAGTGTTCCGTTTCCCGGGAGGATGTATAGTGGAAGGAACAGACCTTGCTTCGCGCTATAACTGGAAAAACTCTGTAGGCCTGGTTGAAAACCGTCCTCTGAACGAAAACCGCTGGCACTATACTTTCCCTCACCGCTTCTTCCCTGACTATTTCCAGACATACGGAATGGGATTCTATGAACTGTTCCTGTTGGCAGAAGATATGGGTGCAGAACCACTGCCTGTACTTAGCTGCGGTCTTGCATGCCAGTTCCAGAATGAAAACGAAGAAGCACACGTGAAGGTTTGCGACCTTCAGCCTTACATACAGGATGCTCTCGACCTTATCGAGTTTGCAAACGGAGGTACAGACACCAAATGGGGAGGTCTTCGTGCCGAAATGGGACATCCGGAACCTTTCAACTTGAAATTCATCGGAATAGGTAACGAACAGTGGGGGCCTGAATATCCGGAACGTCTGAAACCATTCGTTGAAGCAATCCGCAAGGCATATCCTGACATGAAGATTATCGGTTCGTCAGGTCCTAACTCTGAGGGTAAGGACTTTGAATACCTGTGGCCGGAAATGAAGAAACTGAAGGTTGATCTGGTGGACGAACATTTCTACCGTCCTGAAGACTGGTTCCTTAACTCAGGCAGCAGATATGACAACTACGACCGCAAAGGTCCGAAAGTATTTGCAGGCGAATATGCATGCCACGGCAAGGGAAAGAAGTGGAATCACTTCCATGCGTCACTTCTTGAGGCTGCTTTCCTTACAGGCGTAGAACGTAACTCCGACATCGTTCATATGGCCACATACGCTCCGCTGCTTGCCCACATGGAAGGATGGCAGTGGCGTCCGGACCTGATATGGTTCGACAATCTCCGCTCTGTACGCACATGCAGCTGGTATGTTCAGAACCTGTACGGACACAACAGGGGAACAAACGTTATTCCTCTGACTATGGACAAAAAGGCTGTAAGTGGTCAGGAAGGACAGAACGGACTCTTTGCAAGTGCGGTATTGGACAAAGACAACAATACTTACATTCTGAAAGTTGTCAATACTTCGGACAAAAGCCGGAAGCTGAACATCGAATTCAAAGGCCTGAAGAAATCAGTATCACTCGTCAACGGCAAGTGCATCACTCTTCATTCTGACAATTCCGACGCAGAAAACACTCTTGATGAGCCAAACAAGATTGTTCCGGTGGGAAAGGATATCAACATCGAAAAGAACATACTGAACACCGAAATTGGAGAAATGACATTCGCAATCTATAAATTTGAAATATCTAAAAAGTAACTTATGAAGAACATAGTTTTATCTATTGCCATGATGGCAAGCGTATCGGCTTTTGCACAGCAGAAGGCTACGATAGAAATATATCCTGAAAAAGGTAACCGGATTATACCGAAAGAAATATACGGACAGTTTGCCGAACATCTCGGTACATGTATATACGGCGGACTTTGGGTAGGCGAAGACTCGGAAATTCCAAACGTGAAGGGTTACAGAACAGACGTGTTCGAGGCATTGAAGAAACTGAAGGTGCCTGTTCTGAGATGGCCGGGCGGATGTTTTGCCGATGAATACCACTGGATGGACGGTATCGGTCCTAAGGAAAACCGCCCTCGCATGGTGAACAACAACTGGGGTGGTACGGTAGAAGACAACAGCTTCGGTACTCATGAATTCCTCAACCTGTGCGAAATGCTCGGATGCGAACCTTATATCAGCGGAAACGTTGGTAGCGGTTCGGTAGAGGAAATGGCAAAATGGGTGGAATACATGACATCCGAACAGGGAAGCCCTATGGCAAAGCTCCGTAAGGAAAACGGACGCGAAAAGCCTTGGAAGGTGAAATACTTCGGAGTAGGTAACGAAAGCTGGGGATGCGGTGGAAACATGCGTCCGGAATATTACGCCGACCTGTATCGCCGTTATTCCACTTACTGCAGAAACTATAACGGAAACAGACTGTTCAAGATTGCAAGCGGTGCGAGCGACTATGATTACAACTGGACTGAGGTGCTTATGCAGAACGTAGGCCACAGAATGGACGGAGTGTCACTCCACTATTATACAGTGACAGGATGGAGCGGCAGCAAAGGCTCGGCAACCAAGTTCACAAACGAGGATTATTACTGGACAATGGGCAAGTGTCTTGAAATAGAAGATGTACTGAAACGCCACATTGCCATTATGGACAAATATGACCCAAATAAACAGATTGCCCTGATGGTAGACGAATGGGGTACATGGTGGGATGAAGAACCCGGAACTGTTCCCGGACACCTTTACCAACAGAATACACTGCGCGATGCTTTCGTGGCTTCACTCACTCTCGATGTGTTCCACAAATATACAGACCGCGTAAAGATGACAAACATCGCACAGATAGCAAACGTTCTTCAGTCAATGATTCTGACAAAAGACGACAAAATGGTATTGACTCCTACATACCACGTGTTCGAAATGTATAACGTACATCAGGATGCAACATATCTGCCATTGAACCTCGAATGTAACTACAAGGTAGTGAGAGACAACAGAGAAGTGCCTATGGTAAGCGCCACAGCATCACGCAAGGACGGACTGACACATATTTCGCTGTCAAATGTCGATTTGAATGAAGAACAGGAAATCACTATCAAACTTGACGGAATGAACATCAAGAGTGTTTCGGGAAGAGTCCTCACTTCTGACAAGATTGACGATTACAACTCTTTCGAGAATCCTGACGTAGTTTGCCCTAAAGAATTCAAAGGTGCAAAAATCAGCAAGAACACACTTAAGGTGAAACTTCCTGCAAAATCAATAGTAACGCTGGAGCTTAAATAAAGCGAAGTATAGTAAAGTAAACAGATAAATTGCAAAGAGCCATATTCCGACAATTGGGATATGGCTCTTAATCTTTTGTAATGTCTCCGTACGTTTATAGAAAAATTCTTCGACGCAGAAACCGTTACACGTACGTGTAACGGGTGGAACACGAACGTGTAACGCGCGTAACACGTACGTGACGCGCGCGTGACACGAACGTGTTACGGTTTATGAATACGGGAATTTCCGGATATTACTTCTGTTGCTTTATATATTCTGTCGGGAGGCAACCAATATATTTCTTGAAGCTCGTAGCAAAATAAGACGGAGTGCTGAACCCGACCATGGAGCTTATCTCGGCAATGTTGTAACGTCCCTCCTTTAGCAGACGGCATGCTTCGGAAAATCTGATTTTCTTTATAAACTCTATGGCCGATTCTCCAGTTATGGCTTTCAGCTTGAGATGCAGGTTTGAACGGCTCATATTCATCTGACTTGCAAAATCCTCGGTAGAGAAGTCACTATTGTCAAGATTCTTTTTGACTATCTCCACAGCTTTCTTAAGAAGTTCTTCATCTACAGGATTGAATGTCACTTTCTCCGGCTCTACAGTAAGTTCTCTGGAGTAATGTTCAAGCATCCGACGACGCGTACGCATCATGTTCTGTATTTTTGAAATCACCAGGGAAAGTGAGAATGGTTTGGGAATATAGTCGTCGGCACCTGTTCCAAGAGCCTCTTTCTGGTCGCTCAGGTCTGTTTTTGCCGAAAGCATTATCACAGGGATATGGCTTGTAGATACGTTCTGCTTGATGTTTTTGCACAACTTCACTCCGTCCATGACAGGCATCATCACGTCTGTTATCACTATATCGACTGTATTCTTCTTAAGCAGTTCCAATGCCACTTCGCCATTCTCCGCCTGAAGTACACTGAATACTTTGGACAAACCGGATTTCAAATAATGTCTAACCTCGTCATTATCCTCTACCACCAGTATTGTACCTCGTTCCAGACTGTCTGTGTCATCATCAACGCTTTTAACATCATCATCTGAATCGATGAAAAACATTTCCTTGGTATTGGTGAAATGTGCCGGTGTCTCTGTACCAGGCAAACTGCCGGCAATCTCATCCTCCTTATACACGGACATATCCTGAGGCAAATAAACGTAGAATGTACTGCCCTTGCCCGGTTCGCTCTCCAGTTCTATAGTTCCATGATGCAGTTCTACCAGACGCTGTACCAGTGACAGACCTATACCACTTCCTATATGCTCGGAATCCAACTGGAAGAAACGCTCGAAAATCTTCTTGTGCTTGTTCGGCGCTATACCTACTCCGGTATCGGAAACACTCAATATCAGAAAACCGTCTTTCAACGACAGATTAACAGTAATGCTTCCTTCCTTGGTATATTTGAACGAGTTGGACAAAAGATTATTCAATATAATCTCAATGTATTTTGCATCGGCAAGGACTTCTGTACCGTCCAAGTCGGATACAAGATTATAAGACAGCGATTTATGCTTAGCGAGTTTCTCGTAGAAAGAGAAACATTCCTTTACTACGGAATATATGTTGCTTTTTTCCACTCTTAGCTTGAACACACCAAGCTCGGCACGTCTGTAATCCATCAGCTGATTAACCATATGCAGCAGACGCGTAGTATTTCTCTCTACAAAACCCAACTGTTCCTTCATCCATTTGTCCGTAGTACGCAACTTCATTTCCTGCACAGGGGCCATAATAAGAGTTAGCGGAGTACGCAATTCATGCGATATGTTTATGAAGAAACGCATCTTCATCTGGTTTATCTCTTCCTGATGTATTTTCTCCTTATGCTCCATCTCCAGCTGCGCCTGCATCTGTTTTTTAATCCAGAAATGCCTAAGAACAAGAGATATGACAAGCACCACCAGAACAAATATAAGCGTGCGTGCCCACCAGGTTTCATACCACACAGGCAGTATTCTGATGTAAAGTGTTTCAGGATTATTGTTCCATTTCCCGTCATTATTAGCCGAACGAACCTTGAAACAATACTCCCCGTGAGGGAGATTTATATAAGAGACAGAACGGTTGGACTGCACCTGAGTCCAGTTTTCGTCATACCCCTCAAGCTTGTATGAAAACGTATTATGCTGTCCTGCCAGATAATTTGAAACAACGAATTTAAGAGTAAACGAGCGATGAGAATTATCAAGAGTGATACTGTCCGTATCGGAAATATGTTTCTTCAATATTCCTGTATCATCGCCCGGACGTACCTCTCTGTCGTACAGCATCAGTTTTGTTATCACCGGACTCGGAGAATAAGGATTGTCTATAAGAAGTTCCGGACGGAATGTTGTTATTCCGTTTATACCTCCGAAATAAAGCTGTCCGTCGGACGTACGACAATGTGAATACGAATTAAACTGGTTACTCTGTATGCCATCGTCTATCGTAAAGTTTCTGAACTTATCGTTCAGCGGACTGTAACAGCTGAGTCCCATATTCGTACTTACCCATATATTGCTGTAAGAATCTTCTTCTATACCATAAACCACATTGTTCGGCAATCCGTCAGCATCCGAAAGATGAATAAGTTCTCCCTTCTTTGCATCTATGCAATAAAGCCCCATCCTTGTACCTATCCATATACGTCCGTCTCCGGCCTGGTATATACATTGGGCAGTCTTTATATTACCGATACCTTTTATCCCGAACGATGTTTTTTTTAGTTTACCGTCTTCCACCGAATATTTCAGCATCTCGTCATCAAGAGCTATCCAAAGACAGTCGGAAGTATCCTTATACATTGCATATATTGCCTTCCCGAACACGGAAGCATCTGTTTCGGGAGTGAAAGAACCGTCAGCGGTGTTATAGACAAATAAACCGTTAAGAGTACCAAGCCACAAAGTCTTGCTGTCGCGCGGCAATATTACATATATACTGTTGGAAGGCGAGTTTATCTCGCTTATATATCTGTGTCTTATGCTACCCGTCCTGCGGTCGATTTCCTTCATTCCGCCTGCATGAGTACCGACATATACCTTGTCTGAAGCCTCGTCAATATATACGGATTTCACATTATTTGACTCACGTGATATACCATCATCACCTGAATCGAACAAATAAAACCTGAAAGTGCCATCCGCAGGGTTATAACAGTTTAGTCCTCCATCATTTGTACCTATCCACAGCCTCGATTTCTCATCCTCAACTATACAGCTCACCACATTGTCGCTCAATGAATTCTTGTAAGGTTCATGCCTGATGTTCCTGAACCTGTTCTTCAAAGGATGATAGTAATTAAGACCGCCGAAGAATGTTCCGAGCCACATTCCTCCCTGGTTATCCTTGTATATACACCTTACCGAACGCTGACTGAGGCTTTCCGGATCAGTCTGGTCATTAGTGTAGGTTATAAAAGAATCGCTTGACTTGACATATATATTAAGGTCGTTGAAAGTACCGACCCACAATCTCCCGTTTGAATCTTTCGCCAGAGAGCGTATATAGTCCGAACTTATGCTCCCCTTTTTCCCGTCATGACGATAATGTGCCATATCTCCGCTACGGACATCAAGCACAACCAGACCGCTTCCTTCAGTTCCTATCCACAGCTCATACAGATTCAGAAGAAGCATACTCTGTATTCTTGAACCTATATCATAGGATGAGGACGCGACCAGTTTACCCTTATCGTAAGAATATATCTGAAGACCGCCGTCCAGACAACCTACATATATTGAATTATTTACTTTATAAAGAGATGACACGTTCTTTTCGGAAAGTCCGGCAGGCAGCATTGCGTCTGAATAGGTCGAAGAGGGAACATCAAGCACCAAAAGTTTATTTCCCGAATTGACCATATATTTACCGTCGGACAGTTCGACAATATCAGTCACAAGTACATTCTTTCTGTCCCTAATAAGGAAATTCACGAAA
Source organism: Bacteroides sp. (assembly GCF_019417265.1). GTDB lineage: Bacteria > Bacteroidota > Bacteroidia > Bacteroidales > Bacteroidaceae > Phocaeicola. The sequence continues at coordinate 25,551 of NZ_DXVR01000025.1, read as the reverse complement.
CTGTCGGTAGCCCTGTCATAATATGAAACTCCCTTATCTGTACCGACAAACACACGGCCTTTGCTGTCGGTCATTACGCATCTGGCTATATCACCTGCTATAGAAGTAGAGTCTTTGTCGCTATGACGGTATATTGTAAATTCATAACCGTCATAACGGTTTACACCATCGTAAGTGGCAAACCACATATTGTCGGCATTATCCTGAGTAATGGAAAAAACCGTACTCTGCGAAAGTCCTTCGTTTATGGATATATGCGAGAATGTTATGTCTTCCGTATTGAAAGCCATAACACTGCTACTAAAGATAAATATGAATATATTTAACAGAATAAGACTGTATCTTGATGACCTCATTGCGCAATTGTGTTTCCAAAGTATAATTAAGCCTCGACCATAGCAGGCTTATTTCACTGCATCTTTTTTCTCTTCATCGATAGATGCAGATTCCTTAACAGATTCTTCTATTCCGTTCACTCCATCCTTGAAGCTTTTAACACCCTTGCCCAATCCTTTCATAAGTTCCGGTATCTTCTTACCTCCGAACAATAGCAAGACTATCAGTGCAATAAAAAGTATCTCCTGGGTCCCGATGCCCAATAATAACAATGTGTACATAACTATTATTTTTTAATGATTACAAATATAGCGAAATATTAGATTAATTTACATTGCAAATGTAATTATTATGCATTTTACACTAATACACAAATGTTTAAATAAAGCCAATTCATGTATAATGGACAATTTTAAAATCTTATTCAACAGTTTTGATATATTTCAGCACCAAATCAAAGTCATTTAGCATTTTTGAGAAAGTATAATGCAGATACAAATACTAAATTTGCAGATATAACAAAATAATCATTGTACAACCATGAAAAGAAGAAGCATCATCATGCTGTTAAGCTTCCATTTCTTTTTAGGAACAGGCTTATCAGCACAAACAGAAAGCACCGTAGAATGGCGCGAAGTAAATGGTGTAGAAATTCCTGTTCCACCATCCGAACATCCGAGATTGTATTTACGCTCGTCTGATATCCCTGAACTTAAACAGAGATTGAAAAATCCGGAAATAGTAAAGACAATAAAGAAGATGGAGAAACTGAGTAAAAACAGAACTCCTGAGGAAGAAGCTAAAGCTCCGGCTAAAAACGGATTCAGATATTATGCTGAAATGCGAGGAGTAACAAGCCGGGTACAGCTTGATGCATTGGACTATCTGGTGAACGGAGAAAAATCTGTTGCCAGAAAGGCTATAACAGCCATGCTTGACACATTGCGTAACACTAATTATGGAACAAAAGGCGACCTGTCAAGAGCCAGCGGCTCAATGCTGATGTGTGGTGCAATGGTTTACGACTGGTGCTACGATCAGATGAAAGACTCAGAAAAGAAAGCATACATAAACGAATTCGTAAGAATAGCCAAGACCATGGAATGCGGCTATCCCCCAAAGAATACAGAACCTATAGCAGGACATTCTTCGGAATGGATGGTACTGAGAGATATGCTCTCGGCCGGTATTGCAGTATATGACGAATATCCTGACATGTACAATTATGTAGTAACAATGATGTACAAGGACTATATTCCGGCCCGCAACTTCATTTATTCAGGACATAACTACCATCAAGGTAGCAGTTATGCAAATGTACGTTTCAGCAACGACCTTATATCTCTGTGGATAATGTCACGCATGGGCGCAGGAGCAATTTATGACCCGGCACAACAGTTCGTCTTATACGATTTTATCTACAGAAGACGTCCTGACGGACAGGTTCTTCCTGCCGGTGATACAAATCCTAACAGAAAAGGTGTAGCCAATTATGCCCTTCCTGCCCTATTGGCTTACAGCTACTACAAAGACGGCTATCTGGCATACGAATATGAACGTACAAAGAAGATTGACAATCACTGTCTGATATTCGACATCCTGTGGAAAGACCTTAACGTTGAGCCTAAAAGTCCTGAAACACTTCCTCTCACAAAATACTCCGGAACACCGTTCGGATGGATGATTGCCAGAACAGGATGGGATGAGAACAGCGTAATAGCAGAAATGAAAATAAACGAGCATTATGTAGGAAACCATCAGCATCTTGACGGAGGCTCTTTCCAGATATATTATAAAGGTCCGTTGGCGCTGGATGCAGGAACATATCAGGGAAGTTCAGGCGGATATAACAGCCCGCACAACAAGAATTTCTTCAAACGCACAGTAGCCCACAACTCACTGCTGATATTCAATCCTGAAGAGAAATTTGAATGTCATAGCTATGGAGGCGAAGACAAGACTCCTTTTGCCGGTAACGACGGAGGACAGAGAATGCCGGGCGACGGATGGAACACCTGCCGTTCATTCAAGGACTTGCTGAGCGACGAATATACTACGGGAAAAGTCCTTGCACACGGAACCGACGCGGACTACATGACACCGGACTATTCTTATCTGAAAGGTGACATAACCAGGGCATATTCCGACAAGGTAAAAGAAGTAAAACGCTCGTTCGTATTCCTGAATCTGAAATCAGAGAATATTCCTGCCACATTGATAGTTTTCGACAAGATTGTTTCATCAAATCCTGAATATAAGAAACAGTGGCTGCTCCACAGCATTGAAGAACCGACTGTAAAAGACGGAACATTTACCGTCAAACGTACAAAGGACGGAGATTCAGGAATGCTTTACGACACTGTGTTACTACCGGAAAAAAGCAACTTAGATATAAATACCATCGGAGGCCCGGGTAAGGAATTCTGGGTTAACGGCGAGAACTACCCTAACGAGCCACGTACTCCGGACCCGACAAACGAAAAAGGTGCATGGAGAGTTGAATTATCGCCAAAATCTCCTGCTAATGAGGATTACTTCCTTAATGTGATACAGGTAGCTGACAACAAATGCAAAAACATGCACAAGGCTGCACTTCTGAAAAGCGACAAGACTGTAGGAGTAGTAATCTCCGACAGAATTGTGACTTTCAGCAAAGACAGTAACACGCTTTCCGGAAAATTCAGCATCGACATCGACGGTGAAGGAACTTTCAAGATTGTCATGACTGACATGAAACCCGGAACATGGCAGGTAAAGAAAGACGGTGAAGTATTTATCCCATATAAATGGGTACGTTCTGACGACGGAATACTGTCGTTCGAAGGAGGAAAAGGACATTACGAGTTTTCAAGGTAAATTACATATATAATCACACCTGGATAATACAGGTGAATCAAGTAGGAGGAAAACGAAGTAGTTTTCTTCCTACTTTCATTCTGACCTCTAACACCATCGTACGTGCCGTTCGGCATACGGCGGTTCCTATTTTTGGATATCATTCGAGATAAGAGCACATTAAGGTAGAATATCCTGCCTTTCGCAGGCTATCGCAATTTATCGCCAATTTCAATATAGGGCTATCATCTATACACCAACTTCGACGCAGAAAGCGGAACACGTGTGCGACGCGGTTTATGAATACCGGAGTTTCCGGAGATTACTTCTGTTGCTTGACTAAAAATTTAATTCTTCTTTATAATTAATCAAAAGATTATCTCTTTTTCCATACTCCTACTATATATATTTGACTATGTATGAATATATAAGATTATGTGATTTCTATAAACTTACATCACAATCTCCGCCCTGCCCAAATCCATTTATTGTCGTACCTGATAATTTAACTGAAGTTCTTTTCATTGCAACATTCAATGTTTTATAGGTATTCGACTTAAAACCAGTATCAGCACTACCTTCTTTTCCTTGAAAAACATCACTGTACACTAAGATCTGTGATTTATCTCCAAAATTAGATGTAATACTAAACATTACATTTTCATCACTCAACTCCGTAGGCATAACAAGTGCATAAAGATATTTAGATTCAGTTGGAAGTATTGTCAGACCTTCACTTATATTTACCTTAATAGAATATTGTTCGGATGTTTTACTAAAAGTCACACTCTCGCCTTCATCATAAGCCAGAACAGCTTGATTATTGAAAGGTCCTGAGAAAGTTATGCTGTTTACAATAAGATTATCTTTATCTGAATTAGTTATTTTAAACCTGAATATAGTAGGGTGTATTTGGAAATTTATTGATGCTCTCTCATTCCGTACTGTTCCTACGCCGCTCATAAGAACGTAATTCTTAAGATGGTATGTCTTAGTCTGATGTCCGTCTGTATAATCATAAGAGTCTGGTAATGTAAATTTCACCGAACTATTTTCTATACCAGCAATGTCTCTTATCGGAGAAACAGCCCAGATGACATCACCTTCCTGAAATACCTCTGACAATCCATCTGTTATTTGCATAGAACATTTCAGTCTGTCTTCTTTTGGAGTTATCTTCACATTAGCATAAGTATTATCTGTGACATAATTCAAGACTGCAGTATTTCTGAAAACAAATGCTTTCATCTCGTCGTAAGAAGAATCCCAGTAAAAATGTGGAACATTTTGTTCATCTTCATCCCAGTGTGCACGAGATAAATCTGTAATTTCTGTACCACATTCTCCATCGAGAGATATGAAATAGCCTTTATTATCCTGCTGAGGTACTTCATCAGCAAGCTTTTTTACTTCATCACTCACACAGGATGAAAATCCCGTCATGGTAGATAAACCTGCCAAAAACATTATAATTGATATCGTAGTTTTCATTTCTCAGATTGATTAAACATATCGTAACACATTAAAAGTTTCTACATCTAAATTCAAATAAGGTTATGTTTCCTTCACCATCATCACCCGGATCTGTTCCAGAACCTTCTGAACTTGTTTGGAGTATAGTTGACTCAAGACTCAATTCGTATACAATACTAACCGGTTTTATATAATTTTCTTTTGGAGATTCATAGAATTCATTCATAATATTCAAAGTTAAGTTTAAGATTAATGCATGAACAATTATTACATTTATTAATATATTATAGAATAAATCAGTATATTCACTCGAGCTATTACACTGTTAAGAGTCCGTCTGTAAATGTATCTACGTTAATTACAATTAATTAAAATTCCCTATAATACGAACTGTTCTTATGTTGTTTTAAGTAATATAGCATAACAAATTACAAAGGAATTTTCTGATGCAGATAATATCATATACTGAAATTACACTACAAATTGATGTAAAAGTAAATATATCACACAGTGAATTAAAATATTATTACATGAGAAATTAGTTTCTACTATTCACTCTTTCATACCATTTGGCATCAAGATACTCAATGGCGTTTTGTGTCATTTTTTCTATATTGCCTTGATATGGATTTTCAACGTTATTTTGATGCCACTCATATGCACCAATGCCTACTGCAATACATCTACCTTTTATGGTTTCTGTAGGGTTAAACTCTATGATACTAGCATTTTCATCAGTTGTAACATGCTGCCAAACACCAAGAATAACAGCTTTATTCTCGTTCTCAAAATCTAAGATTCTGTTTCCTCCAATAGAACTATAACTAAAAGACCAAACACAATTATGATCTTCTTTTATTCCATTCCCTAACAATGGGTATATTTTATGACCATATGTAAAATTGCCATATGACAAACCATTATAAATTTCATGTGAGTTTCTATCATACATATTGTTTATATTAGCATTGGTTCCCCAAACATCTCGATTCTCAGCTCCTGCTCCCGAGCCGAACATATTAGGAGCCATACTATCGCTAAGTCTGTTTAAAGGGACCAATAACTGTGTAGCATGATTACATAACAAAAGGTTTCCACCGTCCTTTAAGTAAGCTGTCAATTTAGAAACAGCATTGCTATTAATAAGTGCGTCAGTTGTCAGATTTTGATAACCATGAACAAGACCTAATATATCTATATGTATCCAAATAACCGAGAACTGTGACAAATTCCAATTTGAAGATTCTGAAAGGCTCAATACCTCACCATAAGGATATTGTTTTACAAACCATGCTTTTGAAGCAGCCATATCATCATCACTGCTTACTGCATCTACATCGATATAACCTATTTTGGCTTTTGAAGCATCGAACTGTCCATTAATAGTAGTACCGAATATAGTTGTCTCTACATTCACCGTATTATCACTATTCACAGTAACATTAATAGTGTAATACAATCCTGCTTCAAAACTATTATTATCAAAAGTAATATTATGAGAAGCTGAATTCACACGTATAGACAAATCGGATATAGCCTGAGGTAAAACATAACCTTTAAACTCCAATTTACCATTTGCTTCTGTCAATGAAATATCCCAGTCCTTTACCTGTGCATCAGCCAGGACTGCAGCTTTACCGTCGGCTGTTGTAAAATTACCATCATGTTTCAGACCAGACACTGTCATATTCTTAAAAGATTCCAAAGACGCGCCATCTTGAGCACTCACTACTATACGCAACTCTGCCATAGAATGGTCAAACTGAAGATTTACCGTAGGAGTTTCAGAATACTGTACATTATCAGCCTTTGCCCATATAAAATTACAATCAGAGTTGTTTTCCAATGTATTAACACTTACAGTACCGTTATTATCTGAATATGGATAATATGCAGTAAAGGACATCGGATTCTTATTTTTGAAACAAATAGGTTGAACACCATCAGAAACTGCAAACTTACCACTTGCATCGGACAGGTATTTCACATTTGTGTACATTACGTCAGTACCTGTAGCAGAGATTCCAACTGGGTCATTATTCCCCCATGAAGAAGCGGTTACACGCGAAATATTAGTCATAAAGCTAACAGTAACCGGATTAGATAATTCCTCTGTCTTTTCAAAGGATTCATTCTTACTGCATGATGACATGCACGCAAGAAAAAGTAATAAATTAAGAATTGTCTTTTTCATATTGATTTCAAATTAACATCAATAGTATCCACCCTAATTATATATCGGTTTTAATTCAAATTCCCCATAATTAGCATCATCCAATACCGTTTTACTATTGACGTTTTTAATGGATACTAATGATGTGTGTGTTTACAAATAGAAGCTATTTTTATCTTTATTCAATGTATAAACCTATATAAGGTTTTAACACTGAATAATATAAGCGAGTGTATTTAAGGATTATCAGTTACCGTATGAATTATTTAATAGGAAACAATGATAATCTTTTCAATCCTTTCATCTCACTCTTATCATTTACCTCAAAAATACTAATGGCATATCCTCCAGCCTCAACTGTATTTATCTTTAACTTTGTTTTATAGTCCACAATACCTTTTACAATCTTATAGGCTTGAGGATTAAGCTTATAGTCTGTATCTTTAGTATCTGAATATATTGTAGCAATGTACTTCTTATCCTTATCAAGAAAATCCAACGAGATAGATGATTTGTGAGGAGCGTTACCTGTTGTACTTCCTACAAACCAATTATTTGTACCCTTTTCTTTTCTTGCTACGGTTACATATTTTCCCGGCTCTGCCTCAAGATAAATACTATTATCCCAATCTACAGGAACATCTTTTATAAATTGGAAGGCGTCCATAAAACGTTCATAGTTTTCAGGCAAGTCGGCAGCCATCTGTAAAGGACTATACATTGTACAATACAACGACAACTGATTAGCAATAGTCACATTTGCATGAGAGTTATTGTTTGGATTTATCTTTGATATATTCATTTCGAATATTCCCGGAGTATAGTCCATTGGTCCACCCTGCAACCTTGTAAAAGGTAATACTGTAGTATGGAAAGTCTTGCTTCCACCAAAAGCCTGATATTCAGTACCTCTTGCAGATTCATTTCCTATTAGATTTGGATAAGTCCTACACAAACCTGTTGGTCTTACAGCCTCGTGTGCATTTACCATTATCTTATGTTTTGCAGCCTCAGTAATACAATAAAGATAATGATTATTCATCCACTGTCCATAATGATGTTCACCATATGGAAGCATATTTCCTACATAACCGCTTTTAACAGAATTATACCCATATTTATTCATCAATCGATATGCTTCTTCCAAATGACGTTCATAGTTTCTTGAGGAAGAAGATGTTTCATGATGCATCATTAATCTTATGCCCTTTGAATGTGCATATTCATTAAGCTCTTTGATATCAAAATCAGGATAAGGTGTAACAAAATCAAAAACATAATCTTTTTGATTACCAAACCAATCTTCCCAACCTATATTCCATCCTTCTATAAGAAGTTGGTCAAAACCATGTTCAGATGCAAAATCAATATAACATTTCACATTATCATTATTTGCGGAATGAGTTCCATTAGGTTTAAGAGAAGAATAATCACAAGCATCCAACTTTACCGACGGCAATTCATTAGTATATGACCAACTTCCTTTGCCTGTTATCATCTCCCACCATACTCCCATATACTTTACTGGTTTTATCCATGATGTATCCTCTATTTTACAAGGTTCATTCAGATTTAGAATCAGATGCGAAGCCAGTATTTTACGTGCATCATCTGAGACAAGAACAGTTCTCCATGGTGAATGACAAGGTGTCTGCAAACGTCCTTTATATCCTTCAGCATCAGGAGTAAGCCATGACTCAAATACCAGATTCTTCTCATCAAGATTCAGATGCATACACGAGTAATCAACCAGAGCAGCCTCGTGAATATTAATATAAATACCATCATCTGTCTTCATCTGTAATGCTGTTTGTACTCCTGTAGGAGAGAACAATGTCTGCGATGCGTTTGATGACACGGCATTGTCATGGTATTTGCTTATTTCAGACAGGCGTGACTCTGTATAATCATATTCCTGTGTATCGTAATCACCTGGTATCCACCAGGCAATGTGGTCACCCGTCATAGCAAACTGAGTATGTTCTTCCTTCACAGTGAAATATACCAGATTCTTCTGTTGAGGGAACTCATATCTAAGTCCCATACCATCATCATATACCCTGAAACGGATATTCATTTTACGACCTGTTGATGTCTGTTCCAACTCTGCAAGAAGTTCATTATAATTATTTCGTATTTCTTTAACCTCTCCCCAAACAGGCTCCCAAGTTTCATCAAATGAAGATGTAGAAGTCTTAATAAGTTTAAAACCTTCTCTCAGATTTGAATTTCCTTTAAGTTCATATCCGAGTTTACTTGGTTTTATGATTTCCTTATCATTATATTTCATTGAATAAACAGGCTCTCCTGATGATGTCAATTCAAAATCAACACAAACATTTCCCGACGGAGATTCTATTCTTTCCGCTTGTGCAGTTAAAATCGAGGCTAATGCCACAATACTTACTATAAATTTTCTCATATACATTTAATTATTATTCATATTCAACTACTATCATTGTCCAATATTTGAGAGCAGGCAAAGTTAATTTTATCTTATCTGAATTTTGTGTAAACTCTAATGTTCGGGCCACTCCAAAATCAAAATCAGGAGAAGCGCACCATACAGACTTTATGGTTCCTGACCTTCCGTCAATACTCAATTCAATCTCTTTATTTTCAATCAAATCCTGCTCTTGCTGATCTGCATTCGTATCACACCAGTCAAGATGTATTGCATTTGTATAATTCAACAAGTGTACTACAGAAGTTTTTCCATCATCAAGATTCTTGCCAACAGTAGCAACTTTACCCTTTTGCGGCGGCCACTGGTTGAAACTGATTCCTCCACTTATTGACACGGCATCCACTCCTGTCCATCCACGGCTTCCGTCACGTAAAAGATTCTCATATGCTGTAATGAAGTCGTAAAATGTAATCATTGATTTCTTCAGTTCTCCGCTCATGGTCAGATTACTGTTTGGGAAATACTCATTACATAGCATATGTTCTCCGAGTTCAAGATGAGCACCTCCCCATGCATGAATTGCTGCATTTGCCATCAATACTCCCGGAGTGTTAAAATAGCTACGTCCAATCTTTCCAAAATCATAATTCATATAAGCCGCCAATATAGTCTTACGTCCCCCATTTTTATTAAGATTATCCTGTCCTGTAATAGTATTTGAAATGACCTCAAATCCTCTATCTGTCGGCTTATCCCATACCTCAACATAGAAAAAGTCTGTCGATTCCGAATCTGCTATTTTTTGTCCACCAAAGCCACCTACAGCATTCATAACCAAACGTTTCTCAGGTTCCTTATTTTTCATAGCCTTGATGAATTTAGTAAATCCGCTCTCATAATCAATCACATCTCCGTGGTAATCATAAAGAGTTCCTCTTCCTCCAAGCTGGTCTATCTGATATCCATCGAAATCATACACATCATATACATCGCTTGTTTTCTGCCCAATATAGTCTATCCAGCCATCGTTTCCTGGATTTGTCAAATAAATACTACTTTTAAAAGGAGAACCCAATATATGTGCGTCTATCGTTCCTCGATTTTTATCTTTAAACATATACCATTTATTGCTTACCCCGTCTTCCTCAGCATCAGACAAAGCTCCATAAGCCAGATTATAAAACAGTGACTTCATATTTCTTTCATGGCCGGCCTTTATATATCCATCAACCGTTGTGCGATAACAATCACGGTTGATAATATCTTTCCACACCTCCATTGGTGCAGAAACACTTCCTGCCAAAGGCATATGATGTTTATAATGCCAATCCTGATACTGAACATAGTTAATGTGGTATCTATTAAGATTATCCATTACTTTGTTTATCTCCGATTCACTCATCTTTCCGTACTCTGACAAAAATCCGTTTCGAGGAAACATTTTAGGATCAGAAGATACATCAATAGCTATACTACCTTTTATTACTTCTACCCCATTCTCAATCGTATATATATCAACCATATAGCCTTTATAATCATTAGTTGGAGGTTTCCAACTCCATTCATTAGAGGTTAGTGGTGTTTCCTCTATTACCTGATTAAGATGACGGTAACGTATAGTTGCGTTTCCTTCCACCATCTTATTCAACTTTATTTTTACTTCTTCACCAGGGATATAAGCTGCCTTATCTGTAGAAAGATACACTTCCATATATCCGTCACCGTATGTTATGGGATTAACTGATGAGTCAACTTCATCAATACATGAGCCTAAAACCAAGGCTGCACTTAATAATATATAAGTTATTCTTCTCATAAATCTTTCATATTATAATAATATATTCTAATTCTGTTTCTCAAAAGAAATTTTATTAGTATTGAAATTAATGGTTATAGTGTATGTACCGGCCTCCAGTTCAGACAGTTTCCATTTATAGTCTTCACCAGAATTCCTTATATCTATGTCTGTATCATTAAAGATACTTGCATCCTTCTTTGTAGCATATACAAAATATCCGCTGAAATCTTTTGCAGTCGGACCTTCCAGAGAAAACTTAATCTCACCGACTTTCAGGTTCCCTGTCCACGTAAATATATTTCCGTTCTCTTCAGACTGAGTCATTTCAACCATTTTGTCCCAACTCCATCCTTCAGGAGTAGCATCGCCAACCATCCACATATTATCATACAGAACCGTAATATCATCCTGTTTCCTTATCACAACTTCCAATGTCTCCGTATTAAGGCTCACATAATATTCACCCGCATCTGAGATAGTAAATTTAATATCTTCTCCATCCGCTGGTTGAGCATCGAAATATTTTGCTTTGCCTTCATTAACAGGATCTTTGACATATCCAGGCCACCATCTATCTGGTCTTCTCTGGCATATGAATCTTAATTCTCCACTGTTTAAATTGCCGTTCCACTCAAAAGTCTTCTCCGCCTCATTATAACTCATCTCCGTAGCATTCATTATCTCCCAGTCTCCCGGAGTAGCATTTCCTATAAGATATAATTCCGGGGCAGGTTCCTGTACACTTATAGGCTGAATATTTACATCAAGAGAAGATGTATTCGCCGTAATTTTATATATACCTGGCTTATCTATGTCGAAAGATATATCCTGTTCTGAAGACGGCGCAGTCTCAAAGTAAACCATTTTATTATCAGCATTAGCATCCTTTGCGTATCCAGGCCAGAACATTCCTGAGATATTCTGACAGACAAATCTGAATTTACCAGCTTTCAGTGCTCCTTCCCATTCAAAAGCTTGAGCAGATTCTATATAATTCATTTTAGTAGCTTGAGGCACATCCCATCCACCTGTTGTAGCATCTCCTATAAGATACAGTTCCGGTTCCGGCTCCTCCACATCAATAGGGTCAATAACAACATCAAGCGTAGAAGTATTAATAGTAACACGATATACTCCAGGAGCATTTATCATAAATTTCACATCATCTTCTCCGGCAGGTTCAGTAGCAAAATATTTCGCCTTACCTTCATTATCAGGATCCTTTACATATCCCGGCCACCAGGTACCAGACGTGTTCTGACATATAAACCTGAAACCATTCTTTAACAATGTACCTTCCCAAGTAAATACATCCTTGTTTTCCGCATCCATTGTCATCAACGTAGCCTGTTCTATATTCCATCCTCCAGGAGTAGCATCACCAATAAGATACAATCTCAAAGTACGATACTTATAAGGTTGTACATCAAACACAACAACATTTGATATCTGAGTCTCCACAGACGTGTCCGAGACCACAGCCGTCACCCTCGCTTCGAATGTATATGTCTCCTCGTCATCAACAGGAATGTTCCATACAGTCTTCAAGCTATCATTAAGTTCTTTGTTAGTATAAGATATAAAATGAGAATCTGTCTTACCTATATTCTTCTTTATTCCACCCGCGAAATTATTATCTTTTAAATCCATCTCGAAAAGATATGAAATGGCAGCTCCAGTTCCTTGATTACTTCCGGCTCCCCAACTGAATTTTACTGCTTCCTTATCTTCCACAAACTGACTCAATACAACAATATCTTCTGATATTTCAAGTTTTAAAGGAGTACTACCTTTATCCAATTCCATTTCATCCTTTTTACAAGACCCCAACATCAATATGCTTAATACGATAAGCATTAAATTATATATTGTTTTCATAACTATCTTCTTTATTGATTTATAATTAATATCCTGGATTCTGTTCAAGATTACCGTTAGCTTCTATTTCCTGCTGAGGGATAGGCAACAATAAATGTTTCTCTTGTGCATTAAGTTTACCTATAGAATGCAGGAATTCAAGACCTTTACCATCCTTCATACGTATAATATCAAACCACCTGTCTCCTTCAAATGCCAGTTCCATGCGTCTTTCATGAAATATCTTATCACGCATTTCATCCTGTGTAAGTCCTTCAATCTTACTTCTGTCAGTCAATCCGGCACGTGTTCGAACCTCATACAATGGCTCTTCAGCTTCTGAAATCCTCCCAAGTTCATTCAAAGCCTCTGCCTTCATAAGTAAAACTTCAGCATATCGCATAACAACAAAATTTGCCGGACTTGTATTATAATCCATCGATATAGACTTAGGCACTAAAAACTTACGCACGTTATACCCTGTTGAAGAATAAGAAGAAGAATAAGTCTTTCCATCAAATAAAGGACAACCGGAATACAATACCGTTTTATCCTTACGAAGATCTCCTTCTTCATACTGGCTTACAAACTCACCTGTAGGCTGATTCCAACCGTAACCTCCGGCAACCATATCTGAGTTTCTTGGTCCCATATATGTACTGAGCCACGAAGACTGATTCTCATTACTCCAGAAATCATAATTAGTCTTGCCATAATATTGCACTTCAAAAAGCGACTCCTGTCCGTTTTCTTTCTCAGGATTGAAATTGTCACTATAGTCACTATTTAAAGAATATCCCTGTTTCTTTATTTCGTCACAATATTCTATTATTTTATCATAGTTTTCTCCACGTGTGAGATAGACCTTCGCAAGCTCTCCCATCGCAGCACCTTTTGTAGCACGCCCGATATCATCAGAAGTATATGACGATTTTGTAGGAAGTAAATCAATAGCCTTTTTAAGGTCATCAATGATAAGTTGATAAATTTGTTCAACTGACGCACGTTTAGGCTTCAGGTCATCGTCAGGAGTCTGAGGTTCTATCAATAAAGGAACTCCCCCAAACAAACGTACAAGTATAAAATAATAATGGGCACGTAAAAAATAAGCCTCTCCTAAACAACGATTCTTTATATCCTCATCAATATCCATTCCCGGAACATTTTTCAACACATAATTACAACGCAGAATTCCAGGAGCTGGTCCTCTATAAATATCCAGTACACCAAAATTATCTGTTGTAGTAATAAAATTAGCCAAATCCTTTGTTTCAATACCGTCAGTACCTCCACCTGCACCAACTTCACTGTTTCCTGCCACAATATCCAATGTCCATATTCTCATATTATACAATTTCGCCCACTGCAAAGGCTGGTATGCACCATTTACGGCGGCTATGGCATCTTCTTCAGATTGGAAACTCTTTGTCGCATCAATCGAATCCCACGGTTCCTTGTCCAGGAAACCGCTACATCCACTAAAAATCACAGATAAAGCCGACAGGCATAAAACTCTACTATATTTGTTCATAGAATAATACTTTTAAAATTAAACATCAAGGTATCAGAAAGAAACATTAAGTCCAAATGTTATATTTCTAGAAACAGGATATACATTATTGTCGTCTCCTGTACCGGAAGATATTTCAGGGTCTAAACCAGTGTATCTGGTTAATGTCAGAAGATTTTGACCTGATACATAAAAACGGACAGAAGACATCAAAGCCTTTTTACTTATTCTTTCAGGTAAAGTATATCCAAGTGTAATATTCTTCAGCCTCAGATACGATCCGTCTTCAATAAACCTGTTGGACGTACGAGTATTCTTATTGGGATCTCCAAATACCGCACGAGGCATAGAATCACTCGTTCCTTCACCTCTCCAACGTTCCAACACTGTAGTCATCTGATTTTGCGCTACAGACATAGCCTCTAAAGACGCCCTGTTAGAGTTATAAATCTTGTTACCGGCCACACCTTGGAAATACACCTCAAGATCAAAATTTTTCCATGCAAAAGAGTTGTTCATGGAAAATGTCCATGACGGAGTTGGATCTCCGAGGAATGTTCTATCATCATCATTTATAATACCGTCATTATTAAGATCCTTAAACCTTATGTCACCTGCCGACGTTCTGTTATACGGGTCATCTCCTGCTGTCTGGATAGCATGATTATCAACTTCTTCCTGTGTCTGGAATATTCCATCGACAACATACCCATAAAAGGAACTTGCCGGATGCCCCACCGCATGAATATTATTTCCGAAATATATCGGTACATCGCCATTAAGACTAAGAATCTTATTAGTATTATATGATGCATTTACAGTTGTCATCCAGGAAAACTCTCCAAGCATGTTTCTTGAGGTCATTGATATTTCAAAACCTTTATTCCGCATTTTCCCTGCATTGATTTTTGGAACATATACATCCGAAAATCCGGTAGAAATAGGCACAGACATATCTACAAGCATATCATTTGTATTTTTCACATATGCGTCAAGACTGAGATTTACCCTATCATTAAACATTGTAAGGTCAGCACCGATATTATATTGTTCAACCTCCTCCCAACGTACATTTGGATTAGGCATAACTGACGGAGCAATAGCATTAACCTGATTGCCATTAAAATTATATTGTATTGTCTGCCATACAGAAGCATAAACATAATTACCTACACTTGCCTGATTACCTGTCAAGCCATATCCTGCCCTAAGTTTCATATCACTTAACCAAAAACTCTTTTTAAAGAAAGGCTCTTCCGACAATCTCCATGCCAAAGCTACTGAAGGGAAATTTGCCCAACGGTTTTGCTTGCTGAATCTGGAGGAACCATCCCTACGAACAGTGGCTGTCAACAAATATTTATTATCATATGTATAATTTATACGTCCCAATAAAGAAAGTAAAGCCCAATCACTACCATTACCATAAACATTAGGTTCCAATGTTCCATTGTCTAATTGTTGTGCTGTAGGACTTATAAATCCCATGATAGAGCCTCCCATATATTCATAAGTATTTGTTTGGGCTGAAGAACCAATCATGGCAGTCAAGACATGTTTATCATTAAAAGTTTTATTAAATGTCAACGTGTTATCCCAAAGTATAGTCAAACTTTTATTGTATTTCCTTGAAGCATACGATTCTTCTTGCGCAATAGGTTCCCAGTCATACTTGGGAGCCCATCCTTTTTCATCCCAAAATAATGCCTGTACACCTGCTATAGATTTAAAGGTCAACCATTCCCATGGAGTTATTTCCGCATAAATATTGCCAAGCATATTATATCCTTTAGTACATGATGTATTACTATACATTTTTCCTATAGGATTAGCAATATCACCAACATACATTGCCTGTCCAACCGGACCAGCCCAGCTTCCGTCTTCATTCTTTATTTCCTGAGTAGGTAATGCAAGCATGGTATTCTTTATATTATACTCACCTTTTGCTTTCACATCATGGTTCAACGACAATTTATTACCCATTTTCAACCATTTAAACAATTGCGTATCCATATTGAACTGTACAGTAAAACGATCATATTCTGTAGTACGTACTATACCGTCTTGAGTGAAATATGCTGCTGATACATAATATGTAGTTTTATCATTTCCACCTGAATAACTCAAAGAATAATCCTGCGTAGCTCCTGTTTGGAATAATTCATTTACCCAATCTGTTCCTTTTCCCAACAACGTAGGATCTTCAAACAACGGGTTCTGAGGTTGGGCATTAGCAGTCATCATCTCATTATGTAAAGATGCGAACTGGGTTGCATCAAGCAAATCCAAAGTCCGTTTTACACTTTCAATACCATAAGAAGCCTTAAATTCAAAACGAGGAGTTGAATTTGCCTTACCTTTTTTAGTAGTAATAATAATTACTCCATATGCTCCTCTTGAACCATATATGGCAGTTGCCGACGCGTCTTTTAAGACATTTACAGTCTCAACATCATTCATATTTATCATATTCAGAGGAACATCAGTCGGTACTCCATCTATGACAAGCAATGGATCACTACCTACAATAGAACCAATACCACGAATTTTCATTGAAACATTATCTCCAGGAGCACCATTTGAAATAACCTGTAATCCTGTAGCTCTTCCCTGAAGTGCTGCTCCCAAACTTGAAGATGGTTGTTTGCCCAAATCCTTGGCAGAAACTGAAGATATAGCTCCTGTCAAATCATTCTTTTTCATAGTACCATAACCTACAACAACGACTTCGTCAAGTACTTCTGAATCTTCTTTAAGTACGATATCAAAGAAAGTTTTACCTTGTACAGGTATCTCCTGAGTAGAATACCCAACAAATGATACTACCAATGTACTTTCTTTAGAAACCGATATGGAAAATTTCCCATCAATATCAGTTATAGTTCCATTAGTTGTTCCTTTTTCAAGAACACTTGCCCCAATAACAGATACACCGGTATCATCTACAATATTTCCACTGACTAAAACTTGTTGAGCAAAAACATCTAAAACTGAACACAATCCCATAAAGATACATAGGAATCTGATTGCAATTCTTGGCAATCTTTTCTTTTTCTTTTTCATGTACATCAATTTTAATTAATAACAAAACTTTTCATTGGCAAAAGTAAATTATATAATTCTACAGAAGTACACAATATAGAAAAAATATAGTCTATTTAGCTCATAAATATTAGATATAATATTAATAATCAACAATTTACAATTATCAGCAATAGTAAAAAAAGTAGTCTATTATAAATCTTATTTTGATATATTCATGACTTTATTTTCAAAATCTTCACGGGCACATGCTGCCCTGTTTCTAATTCTGGTACGATAATTGTAAATAGTTGTTACCGAATATCTCAAGAACTGGGCTATTTTTACGCTATCAGTTATTCCTAAACGTATTAATGCAAAAATTCTAAGTTCTGTATTAAGTAACTCACCTTGTTTTGGTTGAATAGGTTCCGTCAGTAAAGAATTAAAATCATCTACAAAATTTGGATATATCTGCAAGAATGTCGTATCAAAACCTGTATAAAAATCCTTTAATTCAGCCTCAATAAAAGAAGAAGACTTTAATAACTTATATAAATCATCCAATTTCCCTGCAGATGCTATTTTGTTTAAATGATGGCGATACTGTTCTATTTTATCAAGATAAACCGAACATTGATTCAAATAATGACCAACATATTCCTCTTTAATATAATTTGATTCTGTCAAAGATTTATTCATATCAATAAGTTTCTGATTAGCCTCTTTTAATTCAGAATTCACTTTAGATAATTCATTATTTATTTTTATCAAGTTCAATCGAGCCACCGTTATTTTCTTTTTTTGAAAATAAAAAATGACAATGGCCACAATAAGACATAACGATAACAAACTAATGGTAAGCAATGTATTCTTCAACCGTTTCTGGTGATTAATTTCTTTCAGATGATAAGACTCATTTATAATTGGAAACATTTTCTGCACCTCCAATATTCTCCATCGAGCGTTACATTTTACAGCATCATCCATACATAGTGTCACATATTTATAGGCCCTGTCAATATCTCCCTCTTCATATAGCATTACTGCAAGCCTTCTTAAAGACACATATTCCCTGACAACAGATTTTATATCACCGATAGAAGACAATATAAGATACTTCTTTTCATTATATTTATCATTTATACCTCTATATGATTCAGATAGCGTATAGTATAATATTGCTTTATCATGTAAACTAATGTCTGATTTATTTAAATATTCTTTTATCAAACATATTGCTTTATTATAATCACCATTGAAATTATATGAATCGGACTTTACAATAACATATGGCAATGTTCCTTCCTGATTATATGCCACTATAGAATCACGATATCTGTTTGTTTCATGAAGATATCTATCACGCATAATATCTACTGTTACGAAATCAGCCAAGAGTCCATATATTGTTCTATATGTATGAAAATAATAAGGGAGTAGAAAACTTGGCAGCTCATCTTGCTTAATCCCATCCATTATCTCTAATGATTCTTTAAACATTCCAAGCATACATAAAGTTTCAGCTATATTCATACTGGCATCATTGATATAATCTTTATTATTTACACTCAATGCCAATTGATATTTTTCATGAGCAATTTTTAATGACTTGTTAGTATCATAATTCAGATATGCATCAAACAGTTTTCCTAAAATCTGATATTTACTTTCTTTTGAGGTAGCATAACGAAACATATCCTCCAATAATAACAACTCTTTTTCCTTTGCTTCTTCATATTCACTCCTTTTATTAATTTCCTCATCAAGCTGCAATAACAAAGTATTATTATTAGAAAAAAGAACATTAACGTATAACAATAATAATAAATAGAAAAAAATTCGTTTCATTATATTAGTATTCTTTATATGATTCTTATTATCAGTTTTATATAATAAACAAAAGTGATATCACAAATATAGTGAAATTTGTTCTAATAATTCAAACATACATAAAACAAAAGCTTCGTTATTAACAATAATCAATAACAAAGCTTTTAATAATAATGCCATATTTAGAACTTAAACCTATAGCTTGCCCCTGCCCTTACCCATATTCCTGGTTGAGGAATATTGCCATGGTCATAGTATGTCTTGTTCAGAAGGTTGTTTCCTTCTACATATATCTTATACTGAGGCGCATTCCATGAGAGTCGCGCATCCACAAGCGAATACGGCTCGTATGACACCATCGAATTGCCTTTCTGATAATTACCCATACGGTCCTGCCAGCGGTATGACACATTCATCTCAAGCAATTTCCAGATTCTGAAGTTTGCCTGCGCCACGAACTTATGTTTGAGATACTCCAATGCATATTTCGACTGCAGATTTGGCATAGTTTCCTTATCCTGGTTAATATAGCTGTAAGACACATTGACCGAACGCACAAAAGCATCACGCTGCATCAGTTCGCGTATATCAAACAGAACAGAAGCCTCAGCACCCATTGTATTGATTACGGCATGATTTACCGACTGCCATGGAGCGTCATCGCCCTGTGATATATCCTTTATCCAGTCTATCATGTCCGTCCCATGATAGCGGTACAAGCTCAGAGTACCACGTATTCCCGGACGAAGATACTTCACCCCAACTTCCACTGCCTGCATTTCCTCAGGTTTCAGATACTTGTCGGCTTTATGACCTCCGACGGAATAATACAGTTCCGTGAAAGTAGGCATACGCAATGAGGTGTTATAAGATGCATAAACCTTCCAGTCGCGTGCAAACTGATAGCTGGCATCAACACCCGGATAGAAACGGAACTTCATTTCATTGCCGGTATTCTTCACGGCTATCACTCCCGCTGAAAGAGTGAAACGCCTCAACACGATATTATGTTCCAGATGAAAACTCAGATTGGTTCTGTTAAGTCCGAGAGTAAAATCGGCATCAGCACCGGGAACCTTTACCGGAGAATTGAGCGGTTCTCCAAGCGATGTACTCCTAACACCTTCATTCCTGAACTCCGCCCCGAATGCAGTCTTTCCGAGGAATGTCTGGATATAGTTGTTAAGGTTCACACCATAGACATCGGTCTGATGATAATTGAACGGAGATTCATCCGGCATTCCGCGATAAAATTCAAACCTGTCGTCCGAACGGTTCCAATAGACTGATGGCTTGAAATGATAGACATCGCCCTTTGTTTCCGCCTGAACAGCCGTGTAATACTTTCTTACGTGTTCAAACTGCTCGTCGGAAAGAGTGCTGTAGAAAGTGTTCGCGCCATAATCCTTGTTTGTGAAACCTGCATGCCAGCGCACATCTACCAGGTCGTTCTCATATCGTCCCTGATAGAACAGCCTTGCATACTTGAAGTCGGCATTAAGATTTCCTGCCTTACTACGGCTGAATCCGTCGCTGCGGCTGTAGCTGCCCGAAACCTGGTTGCTCAAACCGTTCTTCACATGGCTTACAATAGCTCCGCCTTTGAAATAGCCGTAAGAACCGCCGTCGGCAAACACCTCTGCCCCGCTGTCCTTTGCAGTACGCGTAACGATATTGATGGCTCCCACCAGCGATGATGTGCCATACACACGTCCTGCAGGTCCTTCCAAAACCTCGATACGTTCTATTTCACTTAATTCAACAGGAAAATCGGCCGCGTTATGGCCGGTTTGTGGGTCGCAGATGTTTATACCGTTCAGAAGGATAGTAATTTGGTCGAACGTTCCCCCACGAATACTTATGTCCGTTTGTACTCCCATATCACCGCGCTGTCGGACATCAACGCCGGCGGCATACTTTAACAGGTCGTTAATACTCTGTACAGGGGCGGCGGCAATAGCCTCGCGGTCGAGTACAGTCACGATTCGTGCTGCCTGGCTCACTGTGAGCGGCACACGGCTGCCGGTTACTTCCACTTCCTCCAGCTCATACAGTTTCTCGCCTGCATTGTTTTTCTCGGCAGTCTGGGCTGATATACCAGAAACAGGTGCAGATGCCAGCATAGCTACTGTCATCACCCCGATACTTACCGGAGATTTCAATGTGGAGAACACTGCATACGAGCGGTTCGAATAGCGTCTGAAACGCATAGTCCGGCTGCTTTTCTGAATGTTTTCTTTCATTGGTTAATAATTAAATTGATTAAAAATGCGGGGCAAAGATACGAAAGTTTAGATAGAAAACAATAGAGCAATTATACTTTGGGGAAGTTGGGTAAATAAATGAAATTACACTATTAAGTATGGAGAAGTGTAATTTTTCGCACAAATCCATACTTAATAGTGTAATTCATAAAATATTATACCACTATTTCACCAGTTCTCAAAAGGACGCTACTTATCTTTATCTACTCTTCTCATAACCCGCAACTTTTGCTATTATATTAGGTAAATCTATATTATTAAGACGTCTTGTAAAATTATTTGATCCTACCCCAATAGCAAATACAGGAACATATCCAGCAGAGTGTCCTCCTGTATTCCATCCTAAATATGCCAACTCATTTATAATACGTTTTGCCTCTCCTGCAAGAGCTTCATCAAGTGAATATTCACTTTTCTCCATTTTCACGTCATCAGCCTTTATGCTCTTTTCATATATTGTCATCAGCCTTTCACTATTCTTCTCATTAACATCAACCTTGTCCCAAAAGCCAAAACTATCCATTAACAAATCTTTCACAGAATCCCAAGGTACTCCATTACCATATCTATTCCGAAGCTTCTTAACCTGAGTAGAAAAGACACTTTCACTATTTTTCTGATGTTCAAGGATCTTGAGATTGAGTTCATATTTACCGGTTCCTAAAGAGATACCGCCCGTTTCATGATCAGCAGTAACGACAATCAAAGTTTCATCCTTATGCTGCAAATAAAACTCATAAGCTACTCTAATAGTATTGTCAAAATCGATTATTTCATTAATCATAGTAGCACCATCATTGCTATGACAAGCCCAATCTATTTTACCACCTTCTACCATTAAAAAGAAACCATTCTTACAGTCTTTCGTAAGAAAATCTATTGCACATTTTGTTATATTTTCTAAATTCAGCTCAGAGCCAGTTCTATCTATAGCATATGGCAAAGAATACCTGTCTCTCTTAGACAATTCTTCTTCCTGAAATAAAATCATTTTCTTACTTTTCTTTGATTTCATTTTGTAGTCATCATACCCACGAACTATTGTGTAACCATATTCATCTGCCATTTCATAAAGATTTGAACCATTCCCGTTCTTGTCCTCAGGAGAAATAAAATCTGAACCGGCATAAAAATCAAACCCGGCTTTATACAAATCTATACCTATTTCATAATAATTATTTCTACTCGATTCATGAGCATAAAAAGCTGAAGGAGTTGCATGATCTACACTCACACTTGTAGCTATACCAACCCTTTTACCTGAATTTTTTGCCCATACAGCTACGCTTGACACCTCTGTCTTAAGATCCTGCATAACCCCAATGGCACCATTCTTAGTTTTCACCCCAGTAGCTAATGCTGTCCCTCCTGCTGCAGAATCGGTTACGCTATTTGTCGCAGAATATGTAGAAGCAACTGTGGATACAGGAAACTGAGTAAAACATAACGGAGATAATCCTATTTTTCCTTCAAGTTCTGCCTTATACATTTCTGTAGTTTGAACCTGATTTACTCCCATACCATCACCAATAAAATAAAAAACATATTTGAGGTTCTTTCCAGAAACCCAAAAGACATTTAATAATAAAATTAAAAAAAAATACTATTCTTTTCATAAAATTACATTTTAAATCATTAAATTCAAAAGTCACCGGATAATAATCATAATTTTTGTTCTATATTGACCAACGATAAAAAACTAAAAGATATTCCTTTTTTCAACTCCAAACAAGATATAATTTAGGAATGAAGTAATTGCTCTATATTCTTATATATTCTGTATGAAATCAGTACATCTAGCAAGACCCATCATCCAATAAAACTTCCGGGCATGTTCAATGTCAATTTAATAACAGACAAAAGCTTTATTCTGTCATAACTAGTGTGACTTTTTTATCATATACCTGTAGAATATAAACTCCCGTTTCCAATTGTTTATTTCCATTGCTATCAACAAAAGATAAATCACGTTCAGGAATAATCTCAAATTTATATCTTTCAGTTTTCCCTTTTTGGATTTTTTTCTTTTCGAAATACTTAAGTTCTTTAATTGGTCTGGAAATAGAAGATGCAGGATCTGAAATATACCATAACACTGTCTCCTTTCCACTTTTATTACCTATATTAGTTACATCTACTTCAGCTATAATTGTTTCGTTACGAGTAAATTCTGTTTTAGATACTTTTATGTCCGAACACTTATAAGTTGTATAACTAAGTCCATATCCAAAATTGTATAATGGATTAGTTTGAATATCCTGATACCCTCCTAAATTATCAAACGGTCTTGCACTTTGGCGCATATTATAATATATAGGAATTTGTCCTGTTGAATAAGGGAATGTCATTGACAACTTTCCTGAAGGATTTATTCTCCCTGATAATATCCCTGCAAACGGCCTTCCACCAGCAACTCCTGGTTGCCATATTTCTAATATTGCAGAAGACAATGGTTCCAATCTACATAATTCAAGAGGACGACCACTAGACAATACTAAAATTATAGGTTTCCCAATTTTATTTAATTCTTCAGCCAATAATTCCTGGAATTTCGGTAAAGATATTGTAGAACGGCTAGCATTTTCACCACTCCAATGCTTTTGTTCACCAAGACATAAAATAATAACATCACTTTTTTTCTGCCATTCTTTTTGCCTCATTCAACATATCATCAGATGTTTCAGTAAATGAGCTTCCTAATGAATAATTAATTTCAATACTATTTCCGAATTCTGCAATCAAACCTTCATACAAAGACTCTACATAATCAGCCTTTCCACTAGCCGACCATGAACCTAATAGATTTTCCTTATCTTTTGCCATTGGTCCAATTAATGCAATAGACTTAACATGTTGCGATATAGGTAGTACTTTATCATTCTTCAACAATACATAGGATTCTTCAGCCATCTGAGAGCAAAGATTATAAATTTCATCTTCAAGTTCAGTAGATTTTTCAGCTTTAGTATAAGGATGTTCAAATAATCCCAATTGAAATTTTAGTCTTAGTATTCTTTTTACAGACCTATCAATTAAAGACATATCCAACAAACCATCATTTACAAGCTGTTTAAAGTTATCATAATAAATCATATCCTTCATATTCATATCCACTCCCGCTGTAAAAGCCTTTTTCCCTGCATCAGCTCTATTCTTTGCAACACCTTGATAAACGAGTTGTTCAACTGCATCCCAATCTGATACTACAAAACCTGTAAATCCCCATCTGTTTCTTAGAATCTCAGTAAGTGTATAATAGTTACATGTTGCTGGCGTCCCACTAATATCATTAAAACTGCTCATTATCGTTGAAGAACCAGCACTAATACATGCTTTATAAGGAAGTAAATATGTATCCCAAAGACTTTGAGAAGATATTTCTGTATATCTATAATCCCTTCCACCCTCAGATGCACCATAACCAACAAAATGTTTTAGACATGAGGCTATAGTATATTTCTCATTATAATCATTCCCTTGATAACCTTTAACTGTAGCAACCCCAAAAATAGAGTTTGTATAAGGGTCTTCACCATAGCACTCAGCCACTCTTCCCCATCTTGGGTCTCTTGAAACATCAATCATAGGAGAAAAAGTCCAATTTATTCCTGCATTATAAGTTTCGTAAGCAGCTATTCTACTTAGCTTTCTTGATAAATCCGGATTCCACGAACAAGACTGCGCTAGTGGAATAGGATAAATATTTTTAAAACCATGAATAACATCAAACCCAAATAAAATAGGAATACCCAATCTTGTTTTTTCAATATTTTCTCGCTGAACTCGATTCCTTTCTTCTGCATCATCTACAAAATATATTAATGAGCCAATACCAAAAGGTATTTCTCTTTCATCATTTCTGGAAATATTATTTACATTATTATCTCTTAAAATCAACAGTGATAATTGAAGTAATTTTTCTTCAAAAGTCATTCTTTTTATTAAATCATCAACTCTAACATCAATTGATAACATTGGGTCTTTATACCCTTAATTCCGCAACACATTTCTAAAGAAAATAATTTAAAGTACTGAGTAATA
>NZ_DXVR01000024.1:0-33544 GCF_019417265.1 Bacteroides sp. | reverse complement strand
AATTTGTGAACTCATAATGTTGGTTTTATGAGTCAACTTTTTTCAGGGTAAGACAGTTCTTTTATTGTTCATCAGCCGTTCATTCATCGTTCAGCAAGTATATCTGGTTGCATATAAAACCATAAAATCTTAAGAAAAAACTTGCAATTCAATATAAATCAATTATTTTTGCTTTTGTGAATTTTAAAAATAGAACAATTATGAGAAAATTAGTTTCAATTATTGTGGTTATGGTCTGCCTGTTGCTGGCTGTTCCTGCGCAGTCACAGGTAAAATTTGGTTTGAAAGGTGGTTTGGATATTTCCAAGTTGGATAATAATATTGGAGATAATACTACAGGTTTCTTCGTAGGTCCTATGCTTGATGTCACTTTGCCTATTGTAGGCCTTGGTATTGATGTAGCAGCTCTTTATTCCCAGTCTGGTATGGATGTTAACAATAAGAGTTCAGAGAAACTTAAATCTATAGAAATACCTGTAAATCTTAAATGGACTTTAGGTTTGGGAAGTACTTTTGGAGTATTCATAGCTGCCGGTCCTCAGTTCGGATTTAGTTTAAATGATGGCTGGAAGGAACTGATGGAAGAAACAAATAAAAACTTTGTAAGTGTAAATGTAGGTGCCGGTCTGAAGTTGCTTCGACATTTACAGGTTGGAGTAAACTATAACATTGGTGCAAGCAAACTCGGAGATATGATTGTTGATGAATCTAAAAATCTTCGTTCCGGTGTGAG
The DNA here is from genome assembly GCF_019417265.1 of Bacteroides sp. GTDB lineage: Bacteria > Bacteroidota > Bacteroidia > Bacteroidales > Bacteroidaceae > Phocaeicola. Next base: position 32,811 of record NZ_DXVR01000024.1, on the reverse strand, counting down.
AAAGAACTCATGGCAGGTATCATTAGCCTATATGTTCTGATTTGATTCTTTTATGATATATCAATCCCCCGTATGTTCATTTTTATGAGTATGCGGGGGATTGTTGTGTTAATATGTAACTAAAATATTTGTGTAATTTGTCTGATGTGAAGTTCTTATTTACATCCTTTATTGACTTATCTATGTTTTTAAGTTTAATCTGTTGGTTTTTCAAGTCATAGTCATACTGTATGGTATAATCTTTTTTCAGTCCCATGCAGATTTATTCTCCATCTACTATTGGGCTTATTTATTATAACGTGCAGCTTATAAATGAAACTGCCAATAACATAAGTTTATTCATATCTGTTTCTTTTTAATTTAATATCAATATGGAAGCGGAACCATCGGCCTACGTCCATAATTAAGTTTCAAACCTGTCTTGTACGCCTCTTCTCCGTGCAGAAGTTCTATGTCCAGTTCTCCAAGATTTACCAGTATGCCCCTTGCCATCAAACCGGCATCTTCATTCTGAATACGTGGAAGAGTTTCAGCATCCTTTCTTATTTCGTTTAAATAAAGACGGATATATTTGTGCTTTGAGGAGTCCAGAGAAATACATTCCAATGAGGAATAACCTATTTTCCTGTCTTCCTCATTGACCGGATTCAGCAGTCGCTTTATGCCTTCCTCCGGATATCCTAAGTATGATATCGCATATGCAGCTTCGCAAGTCACATAAGGGTCTGAATCATTTATAAGTGATTTAAGCTCTTCCGGACATTCGGATATAAATCCTAAGCGTGCCAACTGCGCATATCCTACAGCAGCCCAGAACTTCATTTCCGGATATCGGCTTGTCATGGCTTTCCTGAACATAGCTTCATCCGAAGCCTTTGCAGTACCGGCCAACTCTACAAGATTGTAAAGCTCATTCATCGGGAATTTCTCATTTCTGACTGTATTATAAATAATATTTCCTCTTCTTGTGGTTGGCAGGAAGAAACCAAGATCTACGGTGCTTCTGATATGCTCTGAGAGTGCTTCACGCATATCCTTCAGTATGTCCTGATATTGTGGCAATGTGGATAAATCATGTATCTCTCCCGGGTCATTTGAGAGGTCGAACAACATCTCAGCCGGATGTGCGCTGAAAGTCTGTGCCCACGCTTCGTTGGTGTTATGTCCTCCAAGTACTAATCTATCCCACGCTTTATTAGAAGGCATTCCCCATTGATAGTAGTTTCTTAATGCGAACTGACGATAAGGCATATAACTGCGTATATACTTGTATCTGCCGTCGGATACGGCTCTTACAGGCATAAAATGGTGCAATTGGTTTGTTGCAAACGCAAAATTAAGTTTTCTCTCTTCTTTTGCTGCATATTTGCCGAAGACAGCTTCTCCCTGCATATTCTTATCCGGTTTTACACCGGCCAGACTCAATACCGTAGGTCCGAGGTCTGTAAAATTCACCGGACGGTTAGTCTTTCCTATGATACCATTGGCCAAATGTTTATACTTTTCCGGAAAATACACTACAAGAGGAACCTGTAGTCCACTCTCATAAAGATATCCTTTACCGCGGGGAATACATCCTCCATGGTCGCTGAAGAAGAATATGATAGTATTGTCGTCGAGGCCTTTTTCTTTTAAATCATCAAGATAAATCTTAACCCATTTGTCTACATCCTGCACCGCCTCAAGATGTCCGGCATAGTCTGAACGCACTTCAGGCAGGTCCGGCACATACGATGGAAGAGATAGCTCGTGCGGATAAATCCCCTCCTTGGTATAGTCACGCCTTCCGTCTGTATGGAAAGTCCTTATGCGCCCCATATGTGAGGTCACTGTATTGAAGACGGCAAAAAATGGTTGTCCCGGTTTCCTTTTCGGGCTGTTGTATGATGCTTTCTTGTCGCATTCGTCCCAGCATGCCTTGTTGTCGGATGTAGAGTTATAATGCGTCTTGTTATTGTTAGTACAATAATATCCGGCATCTCTCAGTCTTTGAGGAAAGAATATGTCCTCAGGAGTGTCAAAAGGAACAGGATGAAAATCCATGCCATAGGTTGTAGCATAACATCCAGTGATAAGTGATGAACGTGCCGGTGAACTTTGAGATCCTACCGACCAGGCATTCATAAACTGAATCCCTTCGGAAGCCAACTTGTCCACATTCGGTGTATTTACATCCTTATTGCCATAACAGCCAAATTCCCTGGCACTGGTATCCTCGAATGTCAACCATAAGATATTAGGGCGGGTATCTTCTTTTGCAGAAACTTTATCTGCAAAAGGCAGCCCACTTAAAAGAGCGGTACAGAATAATAAAGATTCTTTTTCCATGATAAAATCATTTTGCGGTTAATTCATTTTGAACAAAAGTAGATAAAAACATTATTAAGTTGATATGAATTTGTTTAAATTTAAACCTGATGTGTGCAATGGACAATATTTAAACTCTATTCAACAATATTAAAAATTTTCCTGTCTTGATTTAAGGTTCACTTAGGGTTCAGCTTTTTCATAAAAGTGAACCTTTTGGCGGAAAATTGCAGATTTCAGTTTTATGGCGGTTTTTATAATATATTGATTAATAGAATGTTATGTTTTTCTCCAAAAACTGCTTACGGTAGAAATATTATAAGGGGAAATGAACCTGAACCCTGAACCTTAAATTGCCTTATGGAGATGTAAAATGATGTTGTGAAAACCTTGAAAATAAACGCTTCGTCGTTTGAACTAAAACGCTTCGTCGTTCGTGTTGAAACGCTTCGTCGTTTTTTTTGTTGCCGGTGGTACAATTTCGGATAAATCAGTAGACTTCTTTTGGTATTTAAGGCGAAATTCGATATTTTTGTAAAAATAAGATGAAACATCTATAAAACATATCATTATGGCATTGCAGGCATATCCGGTAGGAATACAGACGTTCGAAGAAATCAGAACAAAGAATTATCTTTATATTGACAAGACAATGTATATCAGCAGACTGTTGTCGGACGAACTGAAGTATGTATTCCTGTCGCGTCCGCGACGTTTTGGCAAATCTCTGTTTACGAGTACCCTGAAATCATATTTCGAGGGACATAAAGATTTGTTTGAAGGACTGGCTATAAATGAAACGGAAACAAAATGGACAAAGTATCCTGTACTGCACTTTGATTTGAGTACAGCCAAACACCGGACAGAAGGCGAGTTTAAACATTTTATCCATGATATATTAAACGAGAATGAAAGATGTCTGGGTCTGTCATTGCCGTATTCAGACAATATATCAACAAGGCTTATGATGATGATACGGACTGCTTACGAACAAACCGGACAACAAGTAGTAGTCCTGATAGACGAATACGATGCTCCTTTGCTTGATGTGGCTCACGATGATAGTAATCTTGAAAAGATGCGTCAGATTATGCGTAATTTCTACAGCCCGTTGAAAGCGTGTGACCCTTATCTACGCTTTGTGTATATCACCGGAATAACCAAGTTTTCCCAGCTGAGTATCTTCAGTGAACTCAATAATATTACAAACATAAGTCTTGATGTACGGTTTTCCGGCATTTGTGGCATTACTCAGTCGGAAATCGAAACTGCGATGAAAGAACATGTCGATAATTTTGCCGAATGTACCGGTGATACAAGCGAAAATGTACTGAAGAAATTAAAGCAGAACTATGATGGTTATCATTTTACATGGCCGTCCGAAGACATATACAATCCTTTCAGCCTGATGAACTCTTTCCGCGAAAAATTTTATGGAGCCTATTGGTTTGGAAGCGGTACACCTACCTATCTCATAAATGTGTTGCGCGGGTATAATGTACAGCCTTCCGAGATAGGCAATAAGAAAGTGGGGCTCAGAATGTTCGATGTGCCATTGGAAACCGCCACAAGCTATCTGCCTTTGCTTTATCAGTCGGGGTATCTTACTATAAAGCGAGGAAACCGTATGTATGACAAATATATACTTGATATTCCGAACAAGGAAGTCCGTATCGGCTTGATGGACGCTTTGCTGCCGAACTACCTTAATCAGTCAAATAATACCACAGATATTGCCCTTGAGATTTCCGACCACCTGATGGAGGAGGATATTGACGGAGCGTTGAGGGAACTTCAGCGCTTTCTGAAGTCCGTTCCGTACGTGAATGGAGCTAATTCTGAAGGGCATTGGCAACAGGTTATTTATATTATATTCACTCTTCTTGGCGCGCGCCTTGATGTAGAAACGCATACGGCAAAAGGCCGTGTGGATATGGTACTTTATGGGGAGAAGAAAATATGGCTTTTTGAATTGAAACTTGACAAAGATGCCGATGCAGCCATCAGTCAGATAGACAAAATGGAATATTCCGACCGCTTTACATATTCAGAAAAGCCTGTTGTAAAAGTGGGTATCAGTTTCGACAGTAATGAGCGTACACTCGGAGAATGGATAATTGAAGAATAATAACTGATTGCGATATGATTTCGTGAATCGATTTTATAATGTGGAACATACTCTTCCATTTGAATGCAACTAGATTGTATGTTCAGAGTACGGCTTATGTATATGAATATCTTGAACATAAATTGCTTACTGGAAAAATGGTATAATGTAAAGTTTGCACAAAATTAAAACTATTTGGCACAAAATTAAAACATTAAGTCTGTTTTGATAATGAACTAAAACAATCCTGGTATTGTTTAATTGTAAAATGAGCGACCTTTGTGACAAAACAGACTTTATTATGAAAAAAAGCTATCTGCTTATATTATTCCTTATTATAGCATGTTCCCGTCAGAATGAAACTGTCATACCCGGTGACAATGAACATAATACCCCTTCCGAAACGCCGGACGGGTCAGGGGAAGATGATACCCCTGGTGATGGAACGGATGATGAAAATGCTGAATACAAGGACGTTCTCTCACTCCTTAATCTGGAGTATCCAGGGCTTGGAAATGTAAAGGCTGCTTTTGAACAGGGTGATTATCAGACTGCTGCCGGGAATCTTCTTTCATATTATCGTAATAGAACCGGAATAAAACAGCCGGAACTGGACCTGGAAAATATGAAAGTAACTGCCGGTGACCGGAAAAAGGCAGATGATGCGCTCGGACATATATTTCAGGCACATGATGGCTATCCTCCATATTTTTATGGCGATGATATAGACTGGACTTACTGGCCGGTGAAAGACAATGAACTGCGTTATCAGCTTCACCGCCATTACTGGTTTGTACCTATGGGAAAAGTGTATTATCAGACTAAGGATGAAAAGTATGCCCGAGAATGGATTTCGCAATACCTTGACTGGATTAAGAAAAACCCGATGAGCCAGAAAAACGGAACTGCCGCTGAACGTGAAAACTATCGCTTTGCATGGCGTCAGTTGGAAACCAGCCATCGTATTCAAGACCAGATATTGCAATTCCTCCTTTTTAATTCATCACCGAATTTTACTCCGGATTTCCTTATGACATTTCTGTGGAATTATTCCCGTCATTGCGAACGGATTATATATGATTATTCTGAAAAGGGTAACCATCTTCTTTTTGAAGCCCAAAGAATGGTGTATGCCGGAGTGTTCTTTCCTGAATTCAAGAGGGCTGAAGCATGGTCCGACAGTGGAGTGGAGATATTGAACAGGGAGATAAAGAAACAGGTATATGATGACGGAGGGCAGTTCGAATTGGATCCGGGTTACCATCTTGGAGCGATAAACACCTTTTGCAGAGCATTGAGAATGACATCTGTAAATAATGCGAATGACGTGTTTCCTTCAGAATATCTGTCTGCTATCAGGAGTATGATAGAATTTTATACCAATATCTGTTTCCCGGATATGATGCACCCGTGTTTTGGCGATACAAAGTCAGGCTCTGCTTCAGTCATAAAACGCAATTATAGGGAATGGCTTGATATTTTTCCTGATTGTCAGTGGATAAAGTATTATGCCACGGAAGGTAGGGAAGGCGGACTGCTTCCATATGAATCGCATGCCTCAAAAACTTCAGGATTTATGACTTTCCGTAGCGGGTGGCGACAGAATGATGTGGTTATGGTCTTGAAAGCCGGTCCTCCCGCATTTTTCCATTGTCAGCCTGATAACGGCACTTTTGAATTATGGTTTAACGGAAAAAGACTTTTTACCGATAGCGGTTGCTATATATATGCCGGAGATGCAACGGTGAATGCAAAAAGAGAATGGTTCAGACAGACACAGGTGCATAACACATTGACTATGGACGGTAAGAATATAGAGACTACAGATTCTAAACTGTTGTTGTGGAAGCCGGAAGGTGACATTCAGGTGATGACAACTGAAAACCGGCATTACTCAAATCTCAAACACAGACGTACAGTGTTCTTCGTTGATAAGAAATATTTTGTACTCGTTGACGAGGCCATAGGAAATGCGAAGGGTACGATTAACCTTAACTATCATATGTGTGAGACACCATCGGATGTCAGGCTTGTTAAAGGAGAAAATGCAATATATACAAACTATAAAGGTAATAGCAATGTAAAGTTACAATGCTTTTCGGACCATGCAATCACTATGAATGAGAAGGAGGGATGGCAGTCCGTGAAATATAATGAAAAGACGCGTCGTACATCCGTATCTTACGATGTGAAGAAAACGGATGCCACTCCGGTGAGATACATCACTGTGATATATCCGGTAACTTCTGTAAATGAGTATCCTGAAATAGATGCAAGATTTACGGATGGTGGATATTCCAAAGGAAAAATAGGTGTCGAGATAAGTGTCGGAAGTGTGAAGAAAAGTTTGGAATGTGATATAACAGGAGTAACAGATTAAATTGACAAAGGGAAACTTACAGCTTCTCTCATCTGCTGAAACAAACTTGATTTTATGACTATTTGTATGCCCGGAATGAGTCATTACACAAAAATATAATGATTTTGTACAATATTGAAATGTATTGGACAGACTTGTAATTAACTGGCACAAGCTGCACTAATATAGTGCATTAAATTTTAGAACTTTGCGAAAGAGAAAATAAATTGTTCAATTATAAATCTTAATTTTTAAGTATTATGAAAAAGCTATTTTTCTGTTTACTTGGCGGAGCGATGATGCTCAATTCATGTACTGACGATTCCGGCGTATTTGTGCCTGATGGAATCAAGGAACCTACATTGCCTGTAGAAACAAAACCAAATGAAGTGATTAAAGGCGATGTCTTCTCGAAACTTAATCTGGATTATCCCGGACTTGAAAAGGTAAAACAGCACTATGAGGCAGGCGAACATTATCTGGCGGCTAAAGAGTTGTTGGAGTATTACAGGTGGAGGAGTAATGTGGTGAATCCTTTTATTAATACATTTGTTACAGCTAGTACAGTTGATCTTAATAAGGCTAATCAAGCTTTGGAATATCGTTTTTGTGTTGCTAATTATGTAGAGAAGGAGAATACCTCTGCAAAGGATGATGATGTATATTATAATTTCAAGAAAGATGATGGTACTATAAATTGGGGATGGAAACCTGATAATTCGAGTGTTGACCGTGAATTTTATTACCAACAACATCGTCATCAGTGGATGGAACCACAGGCTAAGGCATACGCAGCAACTAAGAATGAAGCCTATTTTAATAACTGGGTTGACGTGTATTCCAGTTGGATGTCGAAGTATCCTTGTCCTAACAAGGCTTTTGTAGATCCGAATATAAAAGATTTGGAAGAAGGCTATGAGTGGAAAGCCTTACAACCTACTGAGAGGGTATTGTCGCAAATGAATATAATACAATATTATTTGATATCTCCGAATTTTACCCCTGAATGGTTGTCTGTAGTGATGAATGCATTTGCCGAATCAGTGGAGATGATTAGAATGAATTATATTAAGGATGGTAATATCAGGGTTTCGCAAGGACAGGCTGTTGCTTCTGCAGGTATTCTTTTCCCTGAATTTAAGAATGCAGAAGAATGGATAAAAGAAGGAATTAATGCTATGGATACAAGTATCCAGTTCCGTAAGGACGGTGTGCATGTTGATTTAGACTTTGGATATCACATCAGTGCCATTACTGACTATTTGGAAGTTTATAAACTTGCGAAAGCAAATAACAGACTTGATATTATTCCTACAGGTTATTTGGAGCAACTTAGAAATGCAGCGCATTTTGTGGCAGATATGATTTACCCTGATTATACTGTTGATAACTTTAATGATACCCATTCTTCTACATATAATAGAAGTGATGTTGATCCTAAAAATAGTGTATTACAGAATCGTTTTAGAGATTACCTGGAAGTATTCCCTGATGATCAGGAATTGCTTTGGTTAGCATGGGACGGTAAAAAAGGAGGTACTAAACCTTCTTGGAAAAGTAAAGCATACACTGATGCAGGATATTATATGTTCCGTAGCAAGAACTGGGATACTAGTCAAAAGAAGGGTATTATGATGATTCATAAGAATAATGAAAATAGTTCACAGAAATGGCATTGTCAGCCTGATAACGGTACTTTTAGTTTATGGTATAATGGTGTGAACTTTTTGCCTGATGCAGGATCATATTCTTATAATGATCCGGATCCTACAGGTATGCGTCCAAAGTATAGGAGATCTACTCTTCATAATACAATGTCTATTTTTACAAAAGATATATATGAGAATCGTCAGTTAGGTAAATTTATATATAAAGAATCTACGGATAAGTATGAAGTTATAGTAACAGAAAATTCTCCATATGAGGCAGGTGTGATATTTAAAGGTGATAAGGATGGAAATAAACCAGAAGGTGATATTAGACATCGTCGCTCAATATTTTTTGTGGATGATAAGTTCTTTGTATTGTTAGATGAAGTTTATTCTACAAGTCCTAATGATAACCATAAGATAAACTTTAATTTCCATTTGTTATCTGAGGATAATGGAAAAGTTCAGGCAACTGTAGAAAATGATCCTAAAACTTCAGAAAATAAAGATTATGCTTTGGCAAAAACAAATTTAAGTGGAAGTAATCTTTTAATTAAAAGTTTTGCCGATACGAAAGGTAGTTTTGAGATGACACCTAAAAAGAAGGCAGATGATATAGCTGTTTCCAGTAAACAGGGTGCTACAGTAGGAAATGTAAGAGACTGGGTTATGATTAATTTATCAATTCCTGCGGGTAATGCTGCTAGGCTTATTACAGTCCTTTACCCATCAGATGGTGCTGCCGGTGACGGAAAAAATATATCTGCAGAATTTATCCATGAAAATGGAGAAGCTGCTGGTACATTTAATCCTAATGGTGCAGCCGTAAAAGTAAGGGTTGACGGTCAGGATTATGAATTAAAATATACATTACAATAATTTATTAACTAATTCTATATACAATGAGAGTGAAAGACAAATTCTACAGTAAAGCAGTCGGTTGTATTATAGCTATGTTAGCTATAGTATTAGGGATTTCGTCATGTAAAGATGATTTCACTACTGACAACACAAGTTTTGCGTTGTATTACACGAGCATGACTGATATTGCTCCTTCTATGACAGGAGTTATTGCTAAACCTACTTATAAAGGTACTGCACCTTACGATTTTAAAATCACAGGTATTACTTATTTTTATAAGAACGAAAAAGGTGAGGAAGCAACAGAATCATATACAGGTGATTGCTTTGCAATTAATACAGAGAATGGTGAAATATCTATCAACAGTACAAGGGATATGAAGACGGGTAAGTATTTTATCTCTGTATCATGTTATGCAGCCGGAACAATGTACACTTTCAATAATGCAGTGGAAGTAAACTTCCTTAAGGCTGTTCCTGAAGGTATAATAGTGAAACCTAACTTTATTGAAGTAAAATTGGCTGATGTAAAAAATAAGGATAGTGAAACTGTATTCCCTACAGCAAAAGTTACTACTGAAAATTCAGCAGAACATATTACTATTACAGGATACAAGATTTCTAACGTTGTAAGATTAGAATCTGACGGTTCAGAAACAATGATCAATAATAATAAGATAGAACTGTTTACTATTTCTGATCATGGAATTATTTCTATTAAAAAGAATAGTGAGGAAGAGTATAAAGATGTTAAGGCAGGTTTGTATAGAATTGATTTGAAACTTACAACGATGGCTTCTTCTAATCTTAGTGAGGAAGAAGGCTTGTTCGTTGATGCTATGAGAATAAATCTGTCAGGTGCTCCAACTTCTATTTCATACGAGTTAGGTGCTATTGAAACAGGAAAAGAAGGTGATGAAACTAAACCAAGAGGTGGGTTTATAAGTTCAAAACCTTTGATAGAAGGTTCTCCTATTAATGCTGTTTATGAAATTACTGCAATAAAGAAAGTACAAAGTTCAGGAGGAACTTTGATTGATGCATCTGATGAAGAAAAAGCGTTTTTCTCTATTGATGAAGCTATAGGAGTTGTTTCAGTTCCTAATACTCATACTTTTACTAAAGGAGATGTATATAAAGTATATGTGAAAGTCACTAATCCGGAAGGTGATTGCACAAGTACAGATGATAATGCTTTGACTGTAAATGTAGTTGAATGGGTTGATCCTCTTGTGGATTTTACATACACAATGGGTAATATGAAGCAAGGAATGAGTTATATATCAAGCAAACCTCAAGGTGGTGGTTTGGATGCAGCTACTAATGTGGAATACTCATTTGTTGATATGCCTGAAGAATATGCAGAATATTTCTCAATAAACAATACCACTGGGGAGGTAAGCGTAGCTAAATACAACACGCTCCCACAAGGTACATTTGAAGTAACTGTAAAGGCAAAAAATTTCAAGAGTGAGGCTCAAGGTAAATTGGCGATAAACGTTGTAGAAAATCCTAATTATTTTACATATATTAGTTACGGTAACAATCTAGTGGATGACCAAACACCTGGTAGCATCTATGATAATCAGTTTAGATTTACTAAATTGGATGAGGTAAGGGTTGTTAGTCTAAATCCAAAAACAGACATACAAGAAGGGTGTAAGATGACGTGGAAATTGGCAGGTAAGCATCATTCTGCAAATATTGTTATTGATACAAATACAGGTGAAATTACTGCAGCTGATGTAACACAAGATAATTTCAATAAATATTCTATGGCTGTTTTATTCATTACAGCTACTGTGGGAGAAGGTAATGATGCTTTTGATCGTACATTCCCTGTATTTATTAACTATTCAAAGCCTGTTGCGGGTGTTACCATAGAATATACTCCGTTCGTATTACGTGTTAATCCAAACAATGGTGGAACTTCATTGCCTCCTGTAATAACTGGTAATAACATTGACTTGTCAAAGGTATATATCGATTATTACAATACAATTAATTATTTCAATCTTGAAGGATGTGATTCTGAAGGGATACCGTTTGACGAAGGTCGTGTTGATCAAACCCCAGGATGTAAATTCTTAAAAAATCTATGGAATGAAAATGGGGCTTCTGGTAATTATGGAACTAATCTTCCTGTTTCATATTGGGATGGAAACAAGGTGAAAACTAATCCTTCAGACTATTTGGCATACATAAATAATGCAAAAGTTGATAATAGGTTCTCAGTTGTTGTAAATCCAAAGAAGTGGTATTACGATGGATGGGCAGACGGAGTTCTCACTGGTAAATTCAAATTCAGTGTTGATGGAACAAATCCTCCTGGAAAAACAAACTCGGATTTCTACCTAGCTATATGGTTTGATAAAGACTATGTAAATGAGAATAACTGATTTAAAATGGTGTTTAAATACCATTCAAAAAAAATAAAGAAAAAAATTAATAAATAGACTATGTATCTAATAAATATATCAAAAAGTATAGGTCATAGAAGTTTTATAACGCTTCTTGCACTGATATTATCAGTAAGCCTATATGCACAAAAAACATTGAACGGTACGGTGGTTGATGAGGCCGATATGCCTCTTATAGGTGCTACTGTCGCAGTAGAAGGAACATCAGGCGGTACTATTACCGATATTGATGGTAATTTTACTATAAAAGTTAAAAAGGGCGCTGTTATTAAGTTTTCATATGTTGGTTACAAAGATCGTAAACTGACATATCAGGGACAGAATAATGTTACAGTAAAACTTGAACCAGATGCAAAGGTTATAGACGAAGTTGTAGTAGTAGGTTATAGCTCAATGAAAAAGACAGACCTTACCGGTTCAATTGCTTCAGTAGCGGCCGAAGATTTAAAAGGTTTCAAGAGTAGCTCAATTGCAGGTGCATTGGGAGGACAAGTAGCCGGTGTTCAGGTTGTACAGGCAGATGGTGCTCCAGGGTCAGGCTTCAGTATCAACATCCGTGGTGTAGGTACACTTACAGGTGATAACTCTCCTCTCTATATTGTTGATGGTTTCCAGGTGGATGATATATCATATCTTTCTGAAGCTGATATAGAATCAATGCAGATATTGAAGGATGCTTCTTCGTCTGCAATTTACGGTTCACGTGCAGCGAATGGTGTTGTATTGATTACAACTCGTCAGGGAAAGGAAAGCAAACCTGTAATCAATTATAATGGCTCAGCCAGTCATCGTAATATTTCGAAGAAGTTGCCGGTGTTGAGCCCGTATGAATTTGTTAAGTTGCAGGTGGAATTGAAACCTGAATTTGCCAACACATATTATAAAGCCGGCAATGATGATAACGGAGTGCCATATCGTTATCAGTCACTTGATGATTATATAGGAGTTGGTGGTGTAGATTGGCAGGATGAAACGTTTAACCCTACTTGGTCGCAAGATCATAACATTACTATAACTGGTGGTAATGACAAGAGTAAATATGCCGGAACATTCTCGCGTTACGATGAAGAGGGTATCTTCAATAATAGTGGTTTTGACCGTACAACAATGAAGTTCCGTTTTGATCAAAAAGTAGCAAAAAATGTTTCATTCAATGCTACAATTAATTATGCACAAACAAACAGACGTGGACAGGGAACATCAGCTGATAACGGACGTTTCAATATGTTGGCACAGATAATCAGTGCACGTCCAACTGCTGGTTTAAGAATGACGGATGAGGAACTTCTTACAACTGCTATTGACCCTGAAATATTGGAAACCGGTGAAAGCCTTGCACAGGTGAATCCGGTTATGCAGACACAGAGCGTGACAAATAAGAAAAGAGCTGAAATGTGGTCTGCAAATGCTTCTTTGAGTTGGGAAATAATAAAGGGATTGACATTCAAGACTGCCGGAACTTATAACACAACAAATACACGTAATGACGTATTCTATAAAGATGGTTCGAAGGAGGCATACCGTAACGGACAGAAACCTTATGGATATAGTCAGATGATACGTGATATGCGTTGGGTGAACAGTAATACTCTTACATGGAGGCAGAAAATTAAGAAACATAGCTATACAGTTATGTTAGGACACGAAGTGTCTTCAAAGAGTCAGGAATGGTTGAAAGGTTTGGCTATGGACTTCCCTATATATAATAATGAAAATAATAATTTAGGAATGGGAGCTACACCAAGTGAGGTTTCTTCAAATTATTATAATAACAGTCTGCTTTCATTCTTTGCACAGACTACATATAATTATGGTGACCGTTATTTGCTTACAGCGACAATACGTGCCGATGGCTCAACAGTATTCTCGCCAAAAAATAAGTGGGGATACTTCCCTTCTTTCTCTACTGCATGGAGATTAAGCGAAGAGGATTTTATGAAAGATATTGAGTGGATTTCTAATGCTAAAGTGCGTTTTGGTTGGGGACTTGTTGGTAATGACCGTATATCTAACTATTTGTCAATGGATCTTTATACAAACGGAAAGTATGGTATCGGCAATTCACAGGTTACTACATTGACTCCGAAACAGCTCCAGAACTCTAACTTGAAATGGGAGGCTTCTTCTACAGTGAATTTAGGTATAGATTTGGGATTTTTTGAAAACAGATTGAACGTTACTGCCGACTTCTTTATAAAGAATACTAAAGACCTGCTTTTGTCGCAGTCTCTTGCGCACTTCACAGGGTTTGACTCACAGATGCAAAATATCGGTAAGATACAGAACAGAGGTATAGAACTCAGCCTTACAAGTACAAACATACAGAAGAAGAACTTTACATGGGATACAAACTTCAACATTTCATTCATACGAAATGAATTGAAATCATTGGCAAGTGGAGTAGATGCAATGTATGCACGTTCTGGTTTTGACAGTAACTTTACTCAGTATGATTATATTGCAAAGGTTGGCGAATCGCTCGGTTTGATTTATGGCTATGAATTCGATGGAATATATCAGGCTTCGGATTTCTATGTTACTCCGACAGGTCAGTATATTCTGAAAGAAGGCATAACAAACAACGTTCGTCAGGATAATGGTGCATTGGAACCTGGAGACGTGAAGTATAAAGATCAGGATGGTGACGGAATCATAACAACAAATGACCGTACGGTGATAGGACATGCACTGCCGAAGTGGTATGGTGGTATCACAAACAGTTTTAATTTTTATGGTGTTGATTTCAGTTTTATGTTCCAATTTAACTATGGCAACGATGTTTACAATGCAACACGTTTATTTGCAACACAGTCACGTAGTGAACGTAAGAACTTCCTTGGTGAAGTAGCAGAAAGATGGAGTCCTACGAATGCTTCAAACAAAGTCCCTAAATATGATGGTTATATAGTTAATGATGTTTATTCACGATTTGTTGAAGATGGTTCTTTCCTTCGTCTGAAAAATGTTACATTGGGATATACAGTTCCACAGAAATGGACGAAGAAATTCCATGTTTCTAAACTAAGGGTTTATGCAAGTGGACAGAACTTGTTATGTTTTGACAATTATAGTGGTTACGATCCTGAAGTAAATTCTAAGAATAGTCCTATGACACCGGGATTAGACTGGGGGGCTTATCCTAAGAGTCGTATATATACTGTTGGTCTTGATATACAGTTCTAATATCCTAAGTGACAATGTTATATTGACTTGTCCGAAAACTTATATAACTTATAAACTTACAAACTCATAATAATATGAAAAAAGGAATATTATATATGTTACTGTTCGCAGTTGCTCACGTTGTAACTGGATGTTCAGATTTTCTGGCAGAAGAGAACAAGGTAGATATAGAAAAGGAGGGTTTCCTTACTACCACTGAGCAGGCGGAAACTGTTTTATTTGGTATTTATCAAACAACTACGGCTGATGCTATGTATGGTTATTATCTGTCTTTCTATTTCAGTATGGGAACAGACTGCGAACAGGCTGAAGGAAATACTACTAATAACTGGCGTATGCTACCTGCAAATGCCTACCCGACAACACAGTCGGAAGTACAGCAGGCTTGGCAGTATCTTTACATAGGTATTTATCGTGCCAATGATTTTCTTGAAAGAATATCTGCAGTGTATGATTCATTTAATGAAAAGGATAAACAATTGATAACTGTTTATATGGCTGAAGCAAGAGCCTTAAGAGGATTGTTCTATTTTGAACTTGTTCGTCGTTTCGGTAATATTCCTCTTATTACTACTACAGCAATGTCTTATATGGACCCAAGAGAGGCTACACAAGAAGACCCTGCTAAGGTTTATGAGTATATTGAAGCCGATTTGAAGTATGCTATGGAGAATCTTCCTTGGGCTACAGAAGATTCTTATCGCAAAGATAACAGCTTCCGACTCTCAAAAGGTGCAGTTATGGGATTGTTGGCAAAAGTGTATGCAACATGGGCAGGATGGCCGGTAAAAGATACAAGCAAGTGGGAATTGGCTGCAAAAACAGCCGGAAATCTGATTATGTCTGGAAAACATGATTTGCTCCCTGAATTTGAACAGTTATTGGCTAATACATGTAACGGAACATGGAATCCGACAGAAAGTCTTATTGAGATAAGTTTTTACTCACCTACTTATAAGAACTCAAGTGATCCAAGTGGACGTATAGGAAAATGGAACGGTGTGAAAACTACTGCAATAGCAGGTAAAAGGGGTAGTTGTGCCGGAAATGAAAAAGTTGTACATTCCTTTGTGCTTGACTGGAGAGCTGAAGACGGTGTTGGTGTAGGTGCTCCTAATGGAACAAATTCTGACGGATTGGTAGATAAAAGACGTGACTTGTCAATTGCTAATTACAGGTATGATAATAGTCTTGGTGATGGTCCGATATTTTGGGCAGCTGAAAAGACTAACAATGTTTATGATCCGGTAAAAAGTGAAGCCAGTGATTTAGATCCTGAAAAACGCCAGAAAGAAAAACAAAACTATACTCCTGCAAAATGGGATATAGAAAAATATGTTGAAACAGGATATTTGCTAAATAATGACCAGTCAAATGTTAATTGGTATGTATTGCGTTATGCAGATGTCTTACTTATATATGCTGAGGCACTGAATGAATGGAAAAACGGTCCAACTAATGAGGCTTATTCTGCAGTGAATAAAATACGTCGTCGTGCTTATGGAGTAGCTGATACTTCGCATGACCTTAAAACTGGTATGGGTGTTGAAGAATTTCGTCAGGCTGTTCGTAAGGAACGTAAATATGAACTTGCTTTTGAAGGACACCGTCGTCTTGATTTGGTACGTTGGGGTGTATATTACGAAACAGTTATGCAGACACGTAAGGATCAGGATGAATGGTGGGGGGCAAGTGCTAATTATGTAGTTGCTGAGTATACCAGAAAAGGACAGCATGAACTCATGCCAATCCCACAGCGTGAAATGGACCTTTGTACAAAATTTGAGCAAAATCCAGGTTGGAAATAAGTTGAAAATATCAGGTACATTGGGGTGTTTAAGCCCCAATGTACAATAATGATATTTTTTTACACAGAATTATCACTTATAAATGCTTTGGCGATAGCATAATGTACATTATTGTAACTGCATTTTATGTATAAACAATATCTTTGTAATGCTTCGGAAATGATAAGTGATAATTCTTTTTATATAATATGATAAACCAAATTTTACCTATGAAGAGAAATTACTTTATTGCTGCTATCGCTGCGTTGGTTATGGCGTCGTGTGGCAATACACAACAAAAAGAAGATTATAGTTGGATTAAAACATCGTTGGACAGATCGGCTTCACAGCTTCTGCTGACTGCACATGAAATAGACGGTACAGGCAAGTCGCCTCGTTCAATTCATGTTGGTTATGATATGGATTTTCTGGTAAGACAGTTGGAGAGAGATACTGCTACTTTTGTGGATTCATTGCGTAAGAAGCCTACTCCGGAGATGGAGGGCAAACGCAGATTGTGTAGCGTTTATGATTGGACAAGCGGTTTCTATCCCGGCTCATTATGGTATGCTTATGAACTTACCGGTAATAAGGAGTTAGAAACAGAGGCTGCAAAATATACTAATCTGTTAAACCCGGTACGTTATTATAAAGGTACACACGACTTGGGATTTATGATTAATTGCAGTTATGGCAATGCACGTCGTCTGGCATATTCTGATACTATCGATGCTGTTATGGTTGAAACTGCTGATAATCTTATTGGACGTTTTGATGAAGGTACTTCATGTATCCGCTCATGGGATTTCGGTACTTGGAATTTCCCTGTTATCATAGATAATATGATGAATCTTGACCTGCTGTTCACTGTAAGCAAAATGACTGGTGATGCCAAGTATAAGGAAATTGCATTGAAGCATGCCGACAAGACTATGGCTAATCATTTCCGTCCGGACTATACTTGCTGGCACGTGGTAAGCTATAATAATGATGGTTCAGTGGAACATAAGCAGACTCATCAGGGAAAGAATGATGATTCATCATGGGCTCGCGGTCAGGCTTGGGCTGTTTACGGATATACATCATGCTATCGCGAAACAGGTGACAAGAAGTATTTGGACTTTGCTGTTAATGTGGCAGATATGATAATGGACAGAGTGAAAACAGACGATGCTATTCCTTATTGGGATTACGATGCTCCTGTTACAGAGGAAACTCCTCGTGATGCTTCTGCTGCCGCTGTTACTGCTTCTGCACTGATTGAAATGAGCACTATGGTGGATGACGGACAGAAATATTTTGATTATGCAGAGAAAATACTTAAGAGTTTGTCATCTGATGCATATCTTGCAAAGGAAGGAGAAAATCAGGGATTTATATTGATGCATTCTACAGGTTCTCTTCCTAACGGTTCGGAAATAGATGTTCCTCTTAACTATGCGGACTATTATTATCTTGAGACTTTGCAGAGATATATGAAACTTAAAGGTATTGAATATAAGAATTTATAACCATGAAAATATTTGCTTTTAAAAATCTGGCTGTTTCGGTAGCGTTGGCTTGTTCCGTATGTACGGCTGCTGCGCAGGAGTTAAAAACAGAAGTGTTTGATTTTCTTAATCTCGATTATCCGGGATTGGAAAAAGTAAAGGAATTGCATTCTCAGGGAAAGGATGCCGATGCGGCAAGCGCGTTGCTGGAATATTATAGGGCACGTAAGAATGTCAAAGCACCTGAAATAAATGTTGATAAGATTACGATAAGTAAGGATGAACAGAAGTGGGCAGATGAGGCTTTGGAGCATACTTTCTTCTCGCATAAGGGTTATCAGCCTTCTTTCAACTACGGTCAGGATATCGACTGGCAGTATTGGCCTGTAAAAGATAATGAATTGCGTTGGCAGTTGCATCGTCACAAATGGTTTACTCCGATGGGTAAGGCCTATAGATTGAGTGGTGACGAGAAATATGCGAAAGAGTGGGTTTTCCAGTATATGGACTGGATAAAGAAAAATCCATTGTTGAAAATAGACAAAAAAGAATATGAACTGGTAAACGATGGAAAACTGAAGGGTGATTATGAGAATATGCGGTTCGCATGGCGTCCTCTGGAGGTTAGTAACCGTTTGCAGGACCAGACATCACAGTTTGTATTGTTCTTGCCGTCACCTTCGTTCACTCCGGAGTTCTTAACCGAGTTCCTCCTGAACTATCATAAGCACGCTTTGCATATTATGGCAAACTACTCTGATCAGGGTAATCACCTGTTGTTTGAGGCTCAGCGTATGCTGTGTGCAGGTTCTTTCTTCCCTGAATTTAAAGAGGCTGCCGAGTGGAGACGTAGCGGTATAGACATTCTGAACAGAGAAATTGGCGTACAGGTTTATAAGGATGGAGGGCAATTTGAACTTGACCCTCACTATCATCTGGCTGCTATCAATATTTTCTGGAAGGCATTGGAACTGGCTGATATGAACGGTTACAAGAAAGAGTTCCCACAGTCTTATATCGATACAGTGGAAAGTATGATAATGTTCTATATGAATATTTCTTTCCCTGATTATACAAATCCTTGTTTCAGCGATGCTAAGCTGACAAGCAAGAAAGAAATGGTCAAGAACTATAAGCGTTGGCTTAAGACTTTCCCTGAAAACGAGGCTATCAGATATATGGCTACACTGGGTAAGGAAGGTAAACTGCCTGAAAATCTTTCTATCGCTTTCAAGGAGTCAGGCTTCTTCGTGTTCCGTAACTCATGGGGTATGGATGCTACGCAGATGGTGGTAAAGGCAGGTCCTAAGGCATTCTGGCATTGCCAGCCTGATAACGGAACTTTCGAACTTTGGTTTAATGGCAAGAAACTGTTTGCTGATTCAGGTTCATATGTATATGCGGGAAATGGAGAGGTTATGGAATGGCGTAACTGGTTCCGTCAGACTCGTGTGCATAATACATTGACTCTTGGTGGCAAGGATTTGGAAACTACTGATTCAAAGACACTGCTTTGGCAGCCTGAAGGTAATGTACTGATGTTGGTTACAGAAAATCAGAGTTACAAGAAACTGAAACACCGTCGTTCTGTATTTTTTGTTGATGGCAAGTATTTCGTTATTGTAGATGAAGCAGTGGGAGATGCAAAAGGTTCTGTCAATCTGAATTATCAGATGCCTCGTGGAAAGGTAAACAACAGTCGTGAGGATATGACTTTCGTGACAGCTTTTGAACCGGGCAGCAATATGAAACTCCAGTGCTTCGGTCCTGACGGCATGACAATGAAGAAAGAAGAAGGATGGTTATCTACTGAATACAGGAAGAAACAGAAAAGAATGAATGTTTCATTCAATGTAAAGAAGGAGACTAACGATCCGGTAAGGTATATCACTGTTATCTGCCCGCTTAAGGACAGTGCTGATGCGCCGAAGATTTCTGCCAAGTTCAAATCAAAGAAATATGATGAGAAAGGACTTGAGGTGGAAGTTAAGGTTGACGGTAAGAAACAGGTGTTGAAATACGGATTGTAATAATGGAAAAACTGATATATAATGCGCTGTTCCTGTCAGTGGCCGGAATGTCTTTGGCAGGCTGCGCTTCAAAAAAGAATACACGTGAGGATAAAAGGCCGAACATAATATTCATTATGACGGACGACCATACCACTCAGGCTATTTCATGTTATGGCGGCAACTTGGTTCAGACTCCAAATCTTGACCGCCTGGCACATGAGGGAATACGCATGGACAGATGTTATGCCACTAACGCATTGTCCGGACCGAGCCGTGCCTGTATCCTTACCGGAAAGATGAGCCATATAAATGGTTTTACTGACAATGCGAGCAGGTTCAATTCGGACCAGCCTACATTTATCAGTCTTCTTCATAAGGCTGGTTATCAGACAGGCATTGTGGGTAAATGGCATCTTATTTCCGAGCCTAAGGGCTTTGATTACTGGAGTATCCTTACAGGGCAGGAGGAACAGGGTGATTACTATGACCCGGATTTCAATGAGAATGGAAAGCATATTGTCGAGAAAGGATATGTTACGGATATCATAACTGATAAGGCCATAAAATATATTGATGGTGTTGATAAGAACAAGCCTTTCTGTCTGATGTTCCATCATAAAGCACCTCACCGCAACTGGATGCCTGCTCCGCGTCATTTGGGACTGTTCAATAATACGGTATTCCCGGAACCAGCCACTCTCTTTGATGATTACAAAGGACGTGGCCGTGCATCGAAGGAGCAGGATATGAGTATAGAACATACCTTTACTGATGACTGGGACTTGAAGCTTCTTACACGTGATGAAATGTTGCGCGATACTACCAACCGCCTGTACAAAGTGTATAAACGTATGCCTGAGGAAGTGCAGGATAAATGGGATGAAGTATATGCACCGCGTATAAAGGAATACCGTAGTGGTAAACTCACTGGCAGCAATCTGGTAAGTTGGAAATATCAGCAATACATGCGTGATTATCTTGCTACGGCTATGTCGGTGGATGAAAGTGTAGGGCGGTTGATGAAACATTTGGAAAGTATAGGTGAACTTGACAATACTATTATAGTATATACATCTGACCAGGG
The DNA here is from genome assembly GCF_019417265.1 of Bacteroides sp. Lineage (GTDB taxonomy): Bacteria > Bacteroidota > Bacteroidia > Bacteroidales > Bacteroidaceae > Phocaeicola. Next base: position 11,552 of record NZ_DXVR01000024.1, on the reverse strand, counting down.
ATTTTTCCTTGGAGAGCACGGATGGTTCGACAAGCGTTTCATGTATGAAGAAACACGCATGCCGTTGCTTATACGTTATCCACGCTCCATTACTGCAGGAAGTGAGAGTAAAGCTTTGTGTATGAACATAGACTTTGCACCTACTTTCCTCGATTATGCCGGTGTAAAGATACCAGAAGATATGCAGGGACGTTCGCTTCGTTCCATTCTGGATAATGGAGGTAAGCTTCCGGACGACTGGAGAGAATGTACTTATTATCATTATTATGAATATCCGGCAGAACATTCGGTGAAACGTCAGTATGGAATTCGTACCGACCGTTATAAACTTATTCATTTCTATAATGATATAGACGAATGGGAACTTTACGACCTTGCTGAAGACCCGGAAGAAATGAATAATGTATATGACGATGCTTCATACGCAGAAGTGAGAAAGATGATGCATGAACTGCTTGAGAAAGCTCAAAAAGAATATGCAGATACAGATCCGGATGAAAAAGTAAATGTGCTGTTCAAAGGTGACAGAAGAGTAATGGATAGAACTCATTAAATTAATAATTAATAATTAAGAATTGACAGTTAATATGAATTTATCGTCCACTCATTATTAATTGTTGATTCTTAATTCTTCATTTTCAATTCTTAATTCTTAATACTAATGGATAGAAGAGATTTTCTAAAGGTCTCAGGCTGGTCGTTTCTTGGTATGGCAGCTTCCGGCAGCCTGCTCGGTTCATGTGTGCCGGGTTCAAAGGAAGCAAAGAAGATAATGCCATCTGCCTCAAAGTTTAAGATGTATTGGGGCGACCTTCATAATCATTGTAATCTTACTTACGGCCATGGAGATATGCGTGACGCCTTTGAAGCTGCAAAAACTCAGCTTGATTTCGTAAGCGTCACTCCTCATGCTATGTGGCCTGACATTCCGGGTGAGAATGACCCTCGTCTGAAATGGGTTATTGATTATCATACAGGTGCATTCAAGCGTTTAAGACAAGGTGGCTACGAGAAGTATGTGGCAATGACCAATGAATATAATAAAGAAGGAGAATTCCTTGCATTCATAGGTTATGAGGCACACAGTATGGAACATGGCGACCATGTGGCGTTGAATTATGACCTTGATGCTCCTTTGGTGGACTGTACTTCTATAGAAGACTGGAAACAGAAGGCACGTGGACATAAAGTGTTTATCACTCCACACCATATGGGATATCAGACTGGCTACAGAGGATATAACTGGGACTTCTTTACTGAAGGCAAGCAGACACCTTTTGTGGAAATGTATTCACGTCATGGACTTGCTGAATCAGATCAGGGTGATTTCCCGTATCTTCACGATATGGGACCTCGTCAGTGGGAAGGTACAATTCTGTGCGGTCTTGAACGCGGTTATAAGTTCGGGCTTATGGGCTCTACAGACCAGCATTCCGGTTATCCTGGTAGCTACGGTGACGGACGTATAGGTGTGCTTGCACCTTCTCTTACACGTGATGCTTTGTGGAATGCTATGGAGAACCGTCACGTATGTTGTTCTACCGGTGATAAGATATTGATTGATTTCCGCCTGAACGATGCGTTTATGGGTGACGTTGTGAGAGGAAACCAGCGTCGCATATACCTGAATGTCGAAGGACAAAGCTGTATTGACTATATTGATATTATCAAGAACGGTAAGTTGCTTGCACGAATGAATGGTCCAATGAATCCACTTGCTCCGGCCGGAGATACAGTACGTTGTAAGGTGAAGGTAGAGTTCGGATGGAACCGTGAGGAAAGATATGTAGCATGGAACGGTGCGTTGAGCATAAACAAGGGACGCATCCTGAGCGTGACTCCATGTTTCCGCGGTGCGGCATTTACTTCGCCACAAGAGGGTGAACACGAATTCCATACTCATGTGAACCGTATCCTTTCAACAACAGAGAAGTCAGTAGAACTGAAACTGTTCACAACCAAGAATCCTAACACAGTAACTCCTGCTACTCAGGCTGTTATTCTTGAACTGGAAATGCCGAAGGATGGAATCCTTTCTGCCGATTTCAACGGAAAACATTTTGAACACTCTTTGGGAGAATTGCTTGCCGGTTCACGCAGTCACTTCATGATTGGATGGCTTAGCGAGGCTATACTCTTCAACAGGGCAATGCCTGAAGATTGCTATACCATAGAACATTATATGGAGGACAACGAACCTGAGAGAGATACAGACTATTATTATGTCAGAGTGCGTCAGAAAGACCAGCAGTGGGCTTTCAGTACTCCTATATGGGTGGAGAGAGTTTAATATGAAAAGGTACGCTATAGGAATAGACCTTGGCGGTACGTCTGTGAAATACGCCTTGATTGATAATGAAGGCGTATTTCATTTTCAGGGACGTATTCCGTCGAAGGCTGATGTATCGGCTGATGCAGTCGTAGGTCAGATTTTGTATGCAATAAATGAAGTGAAAGCATATGCTGCTTCCGAAGGTTTTGATATAGACGGCATAGGTATAGGAACTCCCGGAATAGTAGATTCTACATCGCGTATTGTCATGGGTGGTGCAGAGAATATCAAAGGATGGGAAAATGTACATCTTGCGGATATCATAGAGAAAGAAACAGGTCTTTCTGTCATGGTAGGCAATGATGCCAATATGATGGGGCTTGGTGAAATACGTTTCGGTGCGGGTAAGGGGATGACGGATGTAGTGTTCATTACTGTAGGTACGGGAATAGGTGGTGCTGTGGTTATTGGTGGAAAGCTGTTTGGCGGATATGCCAACCGTGGAACAGAACTTGGTCATGTTCCATTGATAGCAAATGGTGAGAAGTGTGCATGTGGGGCTACAGGATGTCTTGAACATTATGCTTCAGCCTCTGCCTTGGTAAGAATGTTTGTATCAGAAGCTCCTGCATATGGCTATACTATTCCGGATGGTGGGGCAGATGGAGAACTCATAGTCCGCCTTTATAAAGAAGGTCACCCGTTGGCTGTGGATTGTTTGCGCAGACATTGCCGATATCTGGGACAGGGAATAGCCGGTTTTATAAATATCTTCAGCCCACAATTGATGGTAATAGGTGGAGGTATTTCCGATGCCGGACAGTTCTATATAGATATGGTGAAGGAAGAAGCATTCAAGAATGCAATGGCTGACTGTGCTGTAAATACGGATATTGTTGCTGCCGGATTAGGCAATAAGGCCGGTAGTCTGGGAGCCGCATCAATGGTATTCGATGCCGGATAGTATATATATTGGTGATATGTTCCTTGTCCTAAATCTGTAATTTATACATGTTTAGGACAAGGAATTCTTATTTGTTTATTATTCCTCCTCCAAGAACTATATTTTCTCTGTATAATGCAGCAGCTTGTCCCGGGGCGATAGCTGCTAAAGGCTCATGAAGCTTGACATGCAACAGTCCTTCACCGGTCATTGTAACAGTACATCTATTGGCCTGCTTGCGATATCTTATTTTTACTATTACATCATCCTTGCCCAACAGAGATTCCGGATTTATTATATTCCAGTCTGTAAGCCACATTTCGTCTTGTTCGAGCGAAGACAGTTTGTCGCTTATTACAACTTTGTTTTCTTCAGGGAGAATTTCTTTTACGAACAATGCCTTGTTCATATAAATACCCAATCCTCTCCGTTGGCCTATTGTATAAAAGGGATATCCTTCATGTTTTCCTATGTTATTCCCGTCTTCGTCACAGAATATGCCGGGCTTGATGGAGGCAGGACTGACATTCTTGCGTAAGAAACTTCTGTAGTCCATAGGACAGAAGCATACTCCGAGGCTGTCTTTCTTTGTTGCGGCTTTCATGAAGCCTCTTTCTGCCGCAATTTCTCTTACCCTTGTTTTTGTTATATTTCCTAATGGAAGCAACATACGTTCCATAATGTCCTGCGGAAGTCCCCACAGAAAGAAGGACTGGTCTTTGTCTGGGTCAGAACCATTTTTGATATGCCAATATCCATCGCAGAACGTTTTCTGAACATAATGTCCTGTGGCGATATGGTATATTCCTTCCTTGTCTGCTATTTCTTTCAGTATCGGCCATTTCAGGTAGTTGTTGCACAGGGTGCATGGTACGGGAGTTCTTCCGGACATATACTCCTTTATGAAATAGTCTATTATGTATTCCTTGAATTTATCTCTCAGGTCGTATGTGATGTGACGTATGCCAAGTCTTTGGCATAGATTATAAGCGTCGTCAAGATATTCTGTATTGTTGTCTTTTTCGTAGAATCTGAATGTGACACCGGTCACTTCGTAACCTGCATCCATAAGTAACATGGCAGCTACAGAACTGTCCGTTCCGCCACTCATTCCTAAAAGCACTCTGTTGTTCGTCTGCATAATAAATATATGTATAATCTGCCGTTTTGACGTAAGGGCATAAAAAAAGGAGTACCGCTGTACTCCAACCTTTGTTAACCTTAAATCTAATACTATGAAAACACAGTACAAAGGTACGGACTTTTTCTGAACTTGCAAGTTTTGTGTGCGAAAACTTGTGTTTTATAACACTATTTAATATAGAGATTGTGAGTTATACACTTATTAAGGTTTTGCTCTATATTCAAGTGGTGTCATTCCCGTATGTTTTTTGAAATATCTTGCGAAGAATGACTGGTCAGGGAAATTTAATTCATATGAAATGTCCTGAATAGACATATTCGAGTATTTAAGCATTATCTTTATTCTTTGTATGGCATGTTTGTCTATTATATATTTGGCAGATTTGTCAGCTACGTTTTGTGTAATAGATGACAGATAGCGCGATGTGATGTGTAATTTATCTGCATAAAAGCCCACTTTTCTTTCTTTGGGGCAGAAATTATGTATCAGATGAATGAATCTGATGAACAGTTCTTCTTTTCTCCCTACTTCCTCCGATTTGTCTATTTTGAAAAGAGTTCTTGTTTTGTCGTACACATCCAGCAGGAAACTCTGGATATTGTTTTTGAAGATTTTTACTCTGAAACAGTTAGTCTTTTCGTTGTAGAAATCTTCCATGGCTTCCACCAGATAATTCATCTTGTTTATTCTTTTCTCTCCCAACTGTACGCAAGGGTATTCTTTCAGGAAGAAAGTAAATGAAGGTTCCAGTTGTGCTGTTGCTTCATCGTAAACTTCGTGTTTGAATATTATATATGATATTCTGAAGTCATCACTGTTGCTGATATTGTGGACTATACTTCTGGCTATTATGATTAGCTGCGTATTGGCCACGATTTCATACGGAATAAGGTCTATTTCTATGAGTGCCGTACCTTTTCTGCAAAAGATAATTGTGTCAACGTCAACTTTCATTGTTTTGCCCGGTGGTAGCCATTTGTCCTTGTCTGCTCCTGCTTTGAAAATCTCGTCATCCGGTAGCTGAAGTATATGCATATGGTTTCAATTTTGTTAATAACAATTTATATCAATAAAAAATGCATAGTAAAATTAGTATCAAATATTTCAAATCAATAATATATTGCGTTGCTTTTTTATTATTTATCCTTCGTTAAATAAAAAATATTTAAGCTCTTAATAATGTATAATGCATGTTGCGAGTTCCGATTTTGAACAATTGTGCTGTAAAAAAGAAAATTAACGTTTCTCGCAATTAACTTAATTTTGCCACGAATTTTAAAGTAAAAAGATTTATATGGTAACAGTAAACAAAAAATGTTTGCAACTGATGGGAATAGTTGGTTGCGCAATGTGGTTCGCTTCGTGCGGACAAGCCCCAAAAGGAGAAATGCAAACCGGTGGTTATGAAACAATGGTGGTGTCGAAGGCTGATAAGGTGGTAGAAACAGATTATTCTGCAACAATCCGCGGACGTCAGGATATCAATATCATGCCACAGGTGTCAGGAACAATACAGAAATTATGTGTAACAGAAGGTGAAAAGGTAAGAAAAGACCAGGTTCTTTTCATTATCGACCAGGTACCTTACAAGGCTGCACTTAATACAGCTGTTGCAAATGTAAAGTCTGCACAGGCGGCTTTGGCAACCTCGGAATTGACGTATAACAGTAATAAGGAACTGTTTGCCAAGAAAGTAGTATCAGAATTTACTCTCAGAACTTCCGAAAACCAGTATCTTACAGCGAAGGCACAGCTTGCACAGGCTGAGGCTCAGGAAGTAAATGCAAGAAACAATCTTTCTTATACTGAGGTCAAGAGCCCAAGTAACGGTGTTGTCGGTATGTTGCCATACCGTGTAGGTACTCTTGTAAGCCCTTCTATGGTTGAGCCTCTGACTACCGTTTCTGATAATTCTGAAATGTATGTTTATTTCTCAATGACAGAAAATCAGGTACTTGGCATGGTTCGTGAATATGGTTCTGTGGATGAGGCAATAGCTAAAATGCTGGAAATCTCACTGGAACTGAATGACGGTACCACATACGCAGAAAAGGGAAAGATTGAATCAATCAGTGGAGTAATAGATACACAGACTGGTACTGTAGGAGTACGTGCTGTATTCCCTAACGAGAAAGGATTATTGCTGAGCGGTGCTTCCGGAAGAGTGTTGATACCAAGTACATACAGCGATTATATAGTGATACCTCAGGAAGCTACTGTTAAACAGCAAGATAAGATTTCTGTGTTTAAGGTTGTTGACGGCAAGGCTGTGACAACATTAATTAAGGTTGCCGCTTATAATGACGGACGTGAATATATCGTGCTCGAAGGTCTTAATCCTGGCGATGAGATAGTAGCTAAGGGCGCAGGTCTTCTTCGCGAAGGAACTCAGGTGAAATAATCAAACAGAGTTGATGTGACTTTAATTAAGAAAGAATAGCAATGAAAGGAAATATATTTATAAAACGACCGGTGATGGCTATTTCCATCTCCATCGTGATTTTGTTGGTGGGATTTATCTCACTCATATCTTTGCCGGTAGAACAGTATCCTGATATAGCTCCTCCTACAGTGGTGGTTGATGCTACATATACAGGTGCCAGTGCCGATGCGGTAATGAACAGTGTTATAATGCCGTTGGAAGAGAGTATAAACGGTGTGGAAAACATGATGTATATCACTTCTACTGCAACAAACTCCGGTTCGGCTACAATACAGGTTTATTTCAAACAGGGTACAGACCCTGATATGGCTGCTGTCAATGTACAGAACCGTGTATCAAAGGCGCAGGGATTGTTGCCGTCTGAAGTAACAAAAATCGGTGTCTCTACAGCTAAAAGACAGACAAGCTTCCTTCAGATTAACTCGTTGGTTAGTACAGACGGTAAGTATGACGAAACATTCCTTGCCAACTATCTGGATATAAATGTCATTCCTGAGATTAAACGTATCGAAGGTGTGGGTGATGCTACACTGCTGGGTGATACATACAGTATGCGTATATGGCTTAATCCGGAACGTATGGCTCAATATGGACTTATTCCTGACGATGTTACTGCGGTGCTTGGCGAACAGAACATTGAAGCTCCGGCTGGTAACCTAGGAGAGAACTCTCCAAATGTATTCCAATATGCGTTGAAATATAAAGGTCGTCTTAAATCGGTAGAACAGTTTGAGGATATTGTGATACGTTCAAATGATGACGGCTCTGTTCTTAGACTTAAAGATATAGCAAAAGTAGAACTTGGACGATTGTCATATAGTTTTCATGGTGAAGTAAATGATCGTCCGGGTGTGACTTTCTTGACCTTCCAGGTTGCGGGTGCCAATGCGACAGAAGTTAATGAAGCCATTACAAAACGACTTGAAGAAATGTCTGAGGCTCTTCCACCCGGCGTTGAATTTGTTCAGATGATGAGTTCAAATGACTTCCTCTATGCTTCTATTCATAACGTTGTAGAAACACTTGTAATAGCAATCATACTCGTTATCCTTGTAGTTTATTTCTTCTTGCAGGATTTCAAGAGTACATTGATTCCTTCTATTTCAATCATTGTTTCTCTTATCGGTACGTTTGCTTGTCTTGTTGCGGCAGGTTTCAGTATCAACATTCTTACCCTGTTTGCCCTTGTGCTTGCTATCGGTACCGTGGTGGATGATGCCATAGTAGTGGTTGAGGCCGTGCAGGAGAAATTCGATTCCGGATACAAATCTCCTTATCTGGCTACAAAAGATGCGTTGAGTGATGTTACTATGGCCGTTATCTCATGTACATGCGTGTTTATGGCTGTGTTTATCCCTGTAACATTCATGGGTGGTACATCCGGTATATTCTATACTCAGTTTGGTGTCACTATGGCTACTTCTGTAGGTCTGTCAATGATATGCGCATTGGTACTTTGTCCTGCTCTTTGTGCCATTATGATGAGACCATCCGACGGACAGAAGAGTGCTAAAAGTTTCAATGGTCGTGTAAAGGCTGCATATAATGCTTCTTTCAATGCTGCTATGAATAAATATAAGAAAGGAGTTATGTTCGCAATTCATCACAGATGGATGGTGTGGGCTGCGCTTATAGTATCAGTAGTATTGCTTGTGTTCTTTATGAAGACTACCAAGACAGGTCTGGTTCCACAGGAAGACCAGGGAACTGTTATGGTTAACATCAGTACATCACCTGGTAGCACTCTTGCTGAGACTGTAAAGGTGCTGGAAAAAGTAAAAGATATCCTGAAGAATACTCCTGAAGTTGATAATTACAGTGCTACATCTGGTTATGGCCTTATTTCCGGTCAGGGTACTTCTTATGCATCATGTATCGTCGATCTTAAACCATGGGATGAACGTAAGGGAGCGGAACATTCTGCTGATGCCGTTCTGGCACGACTGAATGCACAGTTTGCCCAAATCAAGGAAGCTCAGATTTTCTGCTTCCAGACAGGTATGATTCCTGGTTACGGTATGGGTAACTCTGTGGAATTATATATGCAGGATAAGACCGGAGGTGATATGTCTGTGTTCTTCGGACATGTAATGAACTTCCTTGGAGTCCTGAACCAGCGTCCTGAGGTAGCCATGGCATATACTTCATATGCAATGAACTTCCCTCAGATAGCAGTTGATATTGATGCCGCCAAGTGTAAACGAGCAGGAATATCTCCATCGGATGTACTTTCTGCTTTAGGTAGTTATTGTGGTGGTTCATACGTATCAAACTTTAATGAATTCGGTAAGGTATATCGTGTAATGCTTCAGGCATCGCCTGAATACCGTCTTGACGAACAGTCTCTCAATAATATGTATGTACGTAACGGAACAGAGATGGCTCCATTAGGCCAGTTCGTTACATTGAGGAATGTAATGGGAGCTGAAGTCGCAAAACGATTCAACCTTTACAGTTCTATAAATGTAAACGTTAATGCTCAGGCCGGATATTCAACAGGTGAAGTACAGAATGCAATTAAAGAGGTTGCCGCTCAGACTCTTCCTACCGGCTATGGCTATGAATATGGTGGTATCGCACGTGAGGAATCTCAGAGCGGTGGTTCTCAGACAGTATTTATATATATAATATGTGTTGTACTTATTTACCTTATCCTTGCTTGTCTTTATGAAAGTTTCCTTATCCCACTGGCCGTTATTCTTTCAGTACCGTTCGGTTTGATGGGTAGCTTCCTGTTTGCGAAACTCTTCGGACTTGAAAACAATATCTATCTTCAGACAGGTGTGATTATGTTGATTGGTTTGCTGTCAAAGACAGCCATCCTGATTACGGAATATGCTCTGGAACGTCGTCGTAGAGGAATGGGAATTATTGAGTCTGCCTACTCTGCCGCACAAGCCCGTTTGCGTCCTATCCTGATGACAGTGTTGACAATGATTTTCGGTATGATTCCGCTTATGTTTGCAACAGGTGCGGGAGCTAACGGTAACAGTTCTCTTGGTACAGGTGTTGTGGGAGGTATGCTTATCGGTACATTGGCACTTCTATTCGTAGTTCCGGTGTTCTATATCACTTTCGAATACCTTCAGGAGAAAATCCGCAAGCCTATGCAGGTAGAAGGAGATGCACAATTCCAAATGGAACGTCAGCGCAGTCTGGAGGAAAGAAGTGCTTTCAACAACAATGATAAGGTATAATCATTAAACGAATAACACATGAAGAAATTTATAATACTTACTACTACAGCTGCAATGTTAAGCAGCTGTGGTATATATACAAAATATAAACCTGCGGAAACTGTTCCGGACAGTCTGTACGGAGCAAAAGTAGAGGTCGCAGATACTGTGAACTTCGGAAATTCCGACTGGAAGGAAGTTTTCACAGACCCGTATTTGCAGACTCTGATAGAACAGGCCCTGCAGAACAATACAGACTATCAGTCTGCACAACTGAGAATAGAAGAGTCGAAAGCTTCACTACTTGCTTCTAAATTAGCTTTCCTGCCTTCGTTCGCTCTGGCTCCGCAGGGAACTATCAGCAGTTTCGACGGTCAGAAGGCTGCAAAGTCATATCAGCTGCCTGTTACAGCAAGTTGGGAACTTGATATCTTCGGACGCATGCGCAACTCCAAGAAACAGGCCCAGGCACTGTATGCTCAGAGTATAGACTACAAGCAGGCAGTACGCTCTCAGCTGATAGCAAGTGTGGCTAACGTATATTATACGCTTCTGATGCTTGACGAACAGTTGGCATTGTCGCAGGAAACAGAACTTGCATGGAAAGAAACGGTATCTTCTGCACGTGCATTGATGGATGCCGGACAGTATAACGAGGCTGCTGTGTCGCAGATGGAAGCTACATATTACAGTGTACAGACATCTGTAATCGACCTTAAGGAACAAATCAACCAGACACAGAACAGTCTGGCACTCCTGCTTGCAGAGACTCCACGTGATTACGAACGCGGAAAACTTGCAGACCAGCAGATGTCTGAGGATTTGTCTATAGGTGTACCTTTGCAGATGTTGTCCAACCGTCCTGACGTACGTTCGGCAGAACGCTCTCTTGAGGCAGCGTTCTATGTTACCAACCAGGCGCGTTCAGCATTCTATCCGTCAATCGTTCTTAGCGGTACAGCCGGATGGACTAACCTTGCGGGTTCTATAATAGTAAATCCTGCCAAGTTTATAGCCAACGCAGTAGGACAGCTCACTCTGCCGTTGTTCAATCGTGGACAGAACATAGCCCGGCTTCGTATAGCCAAGGCTCAGCAGGAAGAAGCAAGTCTGGCTTTCCAGCAGACATTGCTGAATGCAGGAGCCGAAGTAAACGATGCGCTTACAGCATATCAGTCGTGCAAGTCTAAAACAGATTTGTATCAGAAGCAGGTTACTGCTCTCGAGAATACAGTAAGAAGTACATCTCTGCTTATGGAGTACGGAACGACCAATTATCTTGAAGTCCTTACCGCTCGCCAGTCATTGCTTAACGCACAACTCACACAAGTGTCAAACCGCTTTATGGAGATACAGAGTGTTATAAACCTCTATCAGGCTCTCGGTGGCGGAAGAGGGGAATAATCATATAGCTCGTTTGTCCGAAATAAAACGACGAAGCGTTTTGTTTCGAATGACGAAGCGTTTTGTTTCGAATGACGAAGCGTTTTTTTAAATGTAAACACACACAATCATTTCATATAAGTAACTATTCAAAATTAATTTTATATATATGAGTAATTCACAAATAAGTT
>NZ_DXVR01000023.1:0-34044 GCF_019417265.1 Bacteroides sp. | reverse complement strand
ATAATGTTTAAAAGTTACACATCCAACGATAATCTGCTTTTACCTCCGTGTTTAGGCGATTTTATTCCCCAGAACGATCCGGTCCGGGTTGTTCACCGTATAATAGAACAGATAAACCTTGAAGAACTTTACCGTAAGTATTCCACTAAAGGTTGTTCTGCATACCACCCACGCATGATGCTTCAGATTCTTGTCTATGCTTATTTGCGTAACATCTATTCCAGCCGTCGCATCGAAGAGTTCTGTCGTAATGACATACGCTTCATGTGGCTTACTGGCAATGTTACTCCTGACCATAATACCATCAACCGTTTCCGCAGTAGTCGTCTGAAGGATGTACTGAAGACCGTTTTCGCTACTATTGTAAAGTTCCTCGTGGCAGAAGGTTTTGTAAGTCTTGATGTAGCCTGTACCGACGGAACTAAAATGGAGGCTAATGCCAACCGTTATACATTTGTATTGGGCAAGTCCATACATACCCGTATATCCGGAATAGCTGAACAGCTTGAGGAGATATGGCAGTATGCCGAATCTGTCACCAAACAGGAACTGCGTGATTCAGCTCCGGTTACATACCAGGATATTACCCCAGAGAAAGTGGAAAAGGCACTCGGGCAGATAGACGATGCCCTGAATGGGGTGGATGCTGACAAGAAAGTGAAAGCGAAGGTTAGGCGTGTAAGGAAGTCATGGCCTGAACAGTTCAGGAAATATGAATCACAAGGCCAACGGGGAGTGAATCGGCGTAAAGGGGAAATACAAGTAATATGTCTGTGTAATTACTCATTTGTGAAATCAGCTCCGTGTGATTTGAACTGCTTATGTTGAAGTAACCACATGGTTGCTGGCTATATCTCACGAATATTTCTGAGTACTTCTTAGAATTTGATTTAGGGGCACGTGGGCTTCCGTTGATAATCATAGTCCTTCTCATATACCCAATATTTTTTGAACTGTTGTTTCTATTTCTTTTTCGCTCACGAATATTATTTTGTAACTCTTGAAATTCATATTAAGGGCGTTTCTACTGACAAGTGTACGGAATATTTCCTGTTATTCAGGCTCAGTGCTTCCGTAGGCAATGATTGTAGTATCTTTGGGAAGGACGTTTCGCTGTACGTGGTGTGTTTCACCGTTGTGAATGCGGATAAAGGCTTGCTGGATAGGGATGGCACGTTCTATCATGGTTTTCATAATAGTGTCGTAGCTGCCGTATTTTATTTTGCTGATATATACTACAGAGACGCTTTTTGCAATATATGGATATACTTTTGATGCATCGTCGCGGATAACGCATTTGCCTGGAGTTCTTGTCCAACAACCGAAGCATCCTACACAGTTGGCTATTTTCATGGATGCGAGGTCTATGTATTTTAGATCCTCGCTTTCTGAAATTTGTGTATCGATATGTATGTCGCTCATTATCAGTTTCATACTACTTAACTGTTTTTCTTTTTATTCTGAATGTAAAACAATTATTTATGTGATAATGTTTCGCGGACTTTATTTGTAAAAACTTGCATAATAGATGATTATTGTTTACATAATTTACAGACATACAAATCTTTATGACGTAATGTGTTTTATCTATTTGCGTTTGTCTGTAATAAATAATGTAATATCTCTTATTCTTTTATCAGGAAACATAATTTGTATTTTATATATTCCCTCTTTCAACTTTTTGATTATTTCTTCAGGTTTGTTTTGTGTTCTGAAAAGCTCTATACCCGTAATGTCGTTTATAATAATAGAACTTCCTTCTATGAATTCAGGTAGTTTGTTTACGCATACTAATAGCTCATTACTGTCCGGAGTGTTCAGCTCCAGCGGACAGCTTTCGTTGCCATATCTGTCAATGCTTGTAACAGCCCAGAAAAGATTTTCACAGTCGCTTGATGTGTATTTGAAATCGCTGCAGCTGTTTTTTAGACAAATTATGTTATTGGCATTGTCCGTATCGACCGGATATATCGTTGATGCATATATTCTGTATGATATTCCTCCTCTTTTGCATGAATCTGTTTTTTCCCATTTCAAGACAATACCATCTGTTGTATATGATATATTTCCGTTACAAGGTGGAGATGGGGGAATGCTGTCCTGCCATGTCATAGGTGGTACGGCAGCCGGTGAAGAGTAGAATTTGTGTGTCAGGCTGTCAGTTAGTCCACATGTGTTTTTCATCAGAAATTCGTTTCTGAAGAATGCCTGTCCGTCCAGTCTGTTATGTCTGATAAAATGTATCTGCCTCATTATCTCGTCAATATCCCATTCCTTGGCTTTATGTTCGAGAAAATATACTCCCAATCCGGGCACTACCCATCGGCCGTGTTTGTTTTCCTGCCAGTTGAGAGCGAACGGATAAAACTGATTGTCGCGGAAATACATCATAGGGAATACTGCATCATGTATGCCTGATTCCAGCCATAGCTTTGCGTCCTGATAAACGGCATTGTATGCATTCCAGCCTTTTGAACTGTATCTGCGTGTATCGTTGTATTTGCCTACAGGAGAACTGCTTATCTTCACCCACGGCTTTATTTTTTTTACTTCATTATGGATTTTTCTTACTATTTCTGTGATATTATCCCTGCGCCATTGTGCAATGCTTTTTCCTTTTCCGTATTTTTTGAATGTCTTTGTGTCGGGAAAGTTTTCTCCGTTTTCCGGATATCTGATATAATCTAAATGGATTCCGTCTACATCATAATTCATAACTATTTCCTTTGCCATGGCAGATAGATATCCGGACGTTTCAGGATTGCCCGGATCCAGATACCATGCCCTTTTGAAGTGGATGCACATTGACGGCTTTTTCTTTACAACAGATTTATTGCCAAGCAGTTTTACCTGTCTGTCATTCCCGGCCGGGATGCATACCATCCATGCATGAAGTTCCATACCGCGCTTGTGGCATTCTTCGATGGCAAATTTCAGAGGGTCATACCCCGGATTGCCACCTGTTCTTCCGGTAAGTGATTCTGTGAAAGTTTCGTATATCGAAGGATAGATTACATCGCCCCTCAGTCTGGTCTGAAACAGAACGGTGTTGAAATTGGCTCTTTTCAGCATGTCTAAGTGTCTGCATAGTTCTTCTTTCTGCAGCTTGATTCCATATCCGGAAGTGGCTTTTGTCTTAGGCCAGTCAAGACCTCCTATGGTCGTTATCCATGCAGCTCTTATTTCATATTTGGGGGATGCGGAAATATTTGATATAAATATTATCAACAGGGATATAATAGTTATGATTCTTTGCATATTATTGAATTTTGTATGCAAAGATAGTGAGAGTTTGCCGAAAAAAACTTCTTTATGGTGCTAATATGTGATTTTATGTTTCATTTCTGACTAAATAACATTATTTTTGCAACTCAAGATGATAAAAATCAAACAAAAAATATTATGATAACATTTAGTTTAGCTTTAGTATTACTTATTGTAGGTTATCTGGTTTACGGAAAGTATGTTGACAGACTTTTCCAACCGGATTCATCACGCAAGACTCCTGCCGTAACTATGGCCGATGGGGTGGATTTTATTCCTCTTCCTACGTGGAAGATTTTTATGATTCAGTTTCTTAACATTGCCGGTCTTGGCCCTATTTTCGGAGCTATAATGGGGGCACAGTTTGGTACGGCGTCTTATCTTTGGATAGTATTCGGTACTATATTTGCCGGAGCTGTGCACGATTTCTTTTCAGGTGCGCTTTCCATCCGCAATTCGGGCGAGAGTCTTCCGGAGATTATCGGACGATACCTCGGTCTGACAACAAAGAAAGTGGCATGTATATTTACCGTGTTGCTTATGATACTCGTAGGTGCGGTGTTTGTGTCAGGTCCGGCAGAATTATTGGCCGGTATGACTCCTGATTATATGGATATGTATTTCTGGATGATAGTGATATTCATTTATTACATCCTTGCTACAATGCTTCCTATCGACAAAATTATAGGCCGCATCTATCCGCTGTTTGCTTTTGCCCTGCTGTTTATGGCTGTAGGAATCCTTGTAATGCTTTATGTCAAGTCGCCTGAACTGCCTGAAATGTGGGACGGTTTCGGAACAAAATATGAGAAGAATCCTATCTTCCCGATGATGTTCATTTCCATTGCATGTGGAGCAATAAGCGGTTTCCATGCTACACAGTCGCCGCTTATGGCAAGATGTATGGTAAATGAAAAACACTGCCGTCCTATATTCTATGGTGCAATGGTAACGGAAGGTATAGTAGCCTTGATTTGGGCTGCGGCTGCAACATATTTCTTCCACGAAAACGGAATTGTGGACCAGACTACTGGTATAGCTTATTCGGGTGCAAAGGTGGCTACGGATATTTCAAATCAGTGGCTCGGAACTTTCGGTGGAATACTTGCTATATTGGGGATTGTGGCAGCTCCTATCACCAGCGGTGATACGGCACTCCGTTCTGCACGACTTATAGTTGCCGATTTCCTTGGTATCGAACAGCGCAGCATTGCAAAACGTCTGCTGATATGTATTCCTATCTTCCTTCTTACAGTGGGACTACTTGTGTTCAGTTTCAGTAATGCAGAAGGATTCAAGATTATCTGGCGATATTTTGCATGGTGTAATCAGACTCTTTCTGTATTTACACTTTGGGCTATAACTGTCTATCTGGTCAAGAA
Source organism: Bacteroides sp. (assembly GCF_019417265.1). Lineage (GTDB taxonomy): Bacteria > Bacteroidota > Bacteroidia > Bacteroidales > Bacteroidaceae > Phocaeicola. The sequence goes on along the minus strand of NZ_DXVR01000023.1, from coordinate 29,398 downwards.
TAAGAAGAACTATTGGGTTACTCTCATTCCTGCCTTGTTTATGACATGCGTATGTTCTACATATATATTGATAGCACCGGAAGGTTTCAGTCTTTCGCCTGCTGTATCTTATTGGGGAGGAGCGGCATGTGTTATAGTAGCTGCAATATGGTTTGTGGCATGGTATAGAAAATCTGTTAAACACTAAAAATAGAGATGAAGAAAAGTTTGGTTTTATTGGCCTTTGTGGCTTTACCGGGGTTGATGATGGCCCAAAAGAAAGGTTTTGATTACAAATTCTATGGTCAGGTTCGTACCGACCTGTTCTATAACTCAAGAGTCAATTCGGAAACGGTTGACGGATTGTTCTATATGTATCCAAAGAATATTTCACCGGACTCGGACGGAAAAGACCTCAATAGTTTTGCCAACGGTGGTTTCTATACACTTTATTCCCGACTGGGAATTGATATCGACGGACCTAAACTGATGGGAAAGATAAAGACTTCGGCTAAGTTGGAAGTTGATTTCCGTGGTTCAGGTACTTCCTTTTCTATGTTGCGTATGCGTCATGTATATTTCAATCTCGACTGGGGTAAATCCGCTTTGCTTGTAGGTCAGACATGGCATCCTCTTTACGGTGATGTTGCTCCGGACATTCTGAATCTGAATATGGGTGCTCCGTTTCAGCCTTTCAGCCGTGCTCCACAGTTGAGATACAGATTTACCACTCAGGGATTTGTACTTACTGCATCAGCCATATGGCAGTCGCAGTATCTTTCTGTAGGTCCTGCGAACAATACTCCGGGAACTACGGCAACTGCTAAAAGCCAGAATTTCATTAAGAACAGTTGTGTGCCTGAATTCTATTTTGGAGCCGACTACAGAACTTTGGGAATGATTCTTGGTGCAGGTGTGCATGTATCGTCTATGACTCCGCGTACACAGTCGGAAACAGGCAATGGAGTATATAAGGTGAACGAACGTATCACAGGTGTTTCCGGTGAAGCTCATGTGAAATATGTGAAAGATAAATTCTCATTCTCTGCAAAGACTTTATTAAGTACAAACCTTACGATGACAAGTACTGTTGGCGGATACGGAGTGACTCATGTAGATGCACGTACAGGCGAGCAGGAATATGCGCCTCTGAGAGTATCTCATTCATGGGTAAATATGGTTTACGGAAGCAAATTGCGTTTCGGTGTTTTTGCCGGATATCTTAAAAATCTTGGAGCAAGGGAAGAGGTTTCAAGCCTGATTGGTACAGGTACAAATCTTGACCAGCTATCAAGCGCGACAGCCGAACTTACATACAATATTCCTAACTGGAAATTCGGAATGGAATATTCATGGACAGGAGCATGGTATGGAAAGAATGATTCCAAGGGTAAGGTATTTGATACCAATCTTGTGAAGAATAACCGTATAGTGTTTACTGCAATGTTCCAGTTCTGATAAAGTAGTATTAACCTGCAAAGCAATAATAATATGAAGACTAAAATTCTTTTTCTGTTTGCATCTTTGTTTGTTGCCTCTGCAAACTCTTTGGCAAGTCCGTTTGCCAAATATAAGAAGTGGCTTGACACGGACAAATTTTCAAACTATGCATCTGTCACTTTGCTTGACAGTACAAATGTGTCTGTACAGCCTACCGGACAGGGAGCATTCTCTGTAGTAAAGGCCATTAAGATACAAAACCTGAAGGGAGTGGTTATAAACCGTGTTCTGAAGTATGATTATGACCCTTTGACTGCCGCTGCAAGGTTCAAAGTTGTCAGGGTTTATCATGAGGACGGGACATATACCGAAGTGGACGTCAGCAAGACCTGTGATTATGCGGCACCTGCAAGAATGATTTACTGGGGTGCAAGGCAGATTATGTTACAGCTTGATAATCTGAAACCGGGAGATATAATCTATTATGAGATAGATAAGAAAGGTTTCACATATGCACTTCTTGGGGCGGAGAATGAAGATGATTCTCGTTTTATTCCTCCTATGCGCGGACAGTTCTATGATATTGTACCTTTCTGGGTTTCAGAGCCAACCATGAGAAAAGTCTACAGAGTGGGGATGCCTATGGAAAAAGAACTTCAGTTTCAGTTCTATCAGGGTGAATGTTCCTCATCTATGCGTTATGAGGATGGAGGGAAGGTATATACATTTGCTATGGACGATGTAACGCCTTTCGATAAGGAACCTAATATGGTAGACCTTTTCGATGCCGCTCCTAAACTTATGATGTCAACTACTCCTGATTGGAAAGAAAAATCACGCTGGTTCAATAAGGTAAATGAGGATTACGGCAGTTTCAATGCCATCCCTGAAGCGCAGAAGAAGGTTGACGAGCTGATAAAAGGCAAGAAATCTGAAATGGAGGAAATAGCTGTTCTCACACACTGGGTAGCTGACAATATCCGTTATGCCGGAATTACAATGGGAAAAGGTGAAGGTTTCACACTGCATAACCTGAAAATGAACTATACAGACCGTTGTGGCGTATGTAAGGATATAGCAGGAACATTGGTGGCATTCCTTCGTATGGCAGGTTTCGAGGCATATCCGGCAATGACAATGGCCGGTAGTAGGGTGGAAAGCATACCGGCCGACCATTTCAATCATTGTGTGGCTGTGGTGAAACTAAGCAACGGTACTCTTATGCCTCTGGACCCTACGTGGGTTCCTTTCTGTCGCGAATTGTGGAGCAGTGCCGAACAGCAGCAGAATTATCTGCCGGGTATTCCTGAAGGTTCCGACCTTTGTGTGACTCCGGTTTCAGCACCGGAAAACCATTATGTACGCATCCAAGCCGAGAATCGACTGAATGCTGACGGAACTTTGGTTGGAAAATTCACAATATCAGCCGAAGGACAGAGCGACAGCAATATACGCCGTATTTTTACAACGGGTTTCCAAAGCGAATGGCGAAATACAATGGAAAAACAATTGCTTAATGTTTCTCCAAAGGCAGTCATGAAGAGTGTGAACTACGGACGCTCTCCAAAAGACTATCAGAAAGCACCAATAAGCATAACATTCACTTATGAGATTCCTGAATATGCAATGACAGGCGATGGTGAGATGTTTTTCAAACCATTCGTAATGAATAATCTTTATACTCAGGTGCTGTCTTTCCTTCGTATAAATACAGACTTTAAGGACCGAAAGTATGGATTTAAGGATTCTTGCTCACGCCTTGTAGAGGTTGAGGAAAAACTGTCTTTACCTTCAGGATATAATATGCTTGGTGAAGAAAGGAAGATAAGTATCGATGGTGAGGCTGCCGATTTTGCTGGAATACTTAAACAGACAGGGGATAAGATTATTCTTGATACTAAACTTTCTCTTTATAAAAGGGTTTATACAGCTGATGATTGGGATGACTTCCGTAATTCTGTCAATGCCTATAAATCTTTTGGTGAGTATATTGTAGTTAGAAAATAAATAAAGCGTTAGATTATGAAAACCATAAAACAGTATATATGTCTGATATGCTTGCTTTTGATAGTATCTCCGGTTTATTCCGTTCCGGAAGCAAGTTTCAGAAAACTATATAAAACATATACTCTCAATCAGGATGGAAGCATGGAGGAAAGAGTATATAAGGAACTGAAGATTTACACCCATGCAGCAATGAACGGCAAGTATGGAGAAACTTTCATCGTTTATAATTCGGAGTTTCAGGAACTTAAGATAAACGAATCTTATACCATACAGAAAGATGGAAATAAGGTTGTTACTCCTGCTAATGCCTTTGTGGAAGTACTGCCTTCTTTTGCGGCAGATGCTCCTGCATATAATCATCTGAAGGAGATGGTAGTGGTTCATACCGGACTTGAACTCGGAGCAACTATTGTACTTGATTATTCTATCAAGACTAAAGCAACGATGTGTGGTGAACTGGATGTTTTTACCATGATTAAGGAGCTTTCGCCTATAGAGGATTTCAGGCTTACGGTTAATGTTCCGGAATCGAAAAAGCTTAATTATGAGCTTCTCAACTCTTCTGCTAAGCCGGTTGTAGAAGTAAGTAATGGCGTAAGAACCATATCTTATAATCTTAAGAATGTAAAGCCACGTCCGTACTCTTATCCGGTTTATAGCGCTTCTGTTGGTATTGTGCAGCAGGTGGCAAGTGGAATGATGACTGCATTTACTGCTTCAACATATGAAAGTAATGCCGCTGCTCTTGAGGTGCTAAAGAAGCAGTTTACGGTGGGGGACAGCAAAGTCATCGAAAACAAAATTCTTGAAATAAAGAAAGAGACAGGTGATGATAAGAATAAACTCCGCATGGCTATAAATAAGTTTATGACATATTTATATAGTATGAAAGGACAGTGCGGAGTTTCGTTAAGTCAGGCTGGCTACAGAGTGCGTCCGGCTTCGGAAGTTCTTCTTTCCATGTATGGTTCGAGAGCCGATTTGGCAAATCTTGATAAGGTACTGCATAGGGCTGCAGGGCTTGAGGCGGAGATTAAGGTAGCTTCGGTAAAAGCGTCCGATATGAACAGTGTAGGATTAAGTGGTGTCGTAGCTGTTCTTTCAGACAGCGAGATGAATACATACGCTAACGGATGGTACTCAGACGTTCAGGATTATATGTTAGTAACTGATTTGAATGGAGTCAAGTCTTCGTTGATAATAGATAAGCCTGAAAAGCCTACAAAGAATATCAAGACTATTGAGGTGAATAAAGATAACTGTAAAGAACTTTCTGGCGGATATATTGCTGTAACTATTCCTGATACTCATATAGTCGGAACTCTTTATCCTTATTCGGCTAATACGTCAATAGCGGAGAATATGATACTGCCTCATAAGTTGCATTGCGTAATGCAATATAACGTTAAGTCTCCTGAAGGAAAGACATGGATTGAAAAACGAAATGTGAAAGTTTCGAATGAAGTGGGAGAGGTGAGTGTTGAATATGAACTTTCAGGTGATGAAGTTAAAGTTACATATACATACAATATTGACGAACAACTTATTACAAGGAGTAATTACAGACAGTTCTATTCTCTTATGAGTGAATGTAAGGATATGAATAATTACACATTGATGTTCAAATAAAAAAGAAAAGGAGACCAAACGGCCTCCTTTCTTTTTATGGTAGAAATAATTTTCAAATTATTTGTCACCACGGATAGCAGCGATACCAGGAAGGATTTTACCTTCTATAGCTTCAAGCAAAGCACCACCACCTGTAGAGATGTATGATACCTGGTCAGCCATACCGAACTTGTTGATACAAGCTACAGAGTCACCACCACCGATGAGTGAGAATGCACCTTCTTTAGTAGCTTCAGCGATAGCTTCAGCGATTACTTTAGAACCACCTGCGAAGTTGTCCATTTCGAATACACCTGCAGGACCGTTCCACAAGATAGTTTTAGCACCCTTGATAGCAGCCTTGAACTCTTCGCGAGTCTTAGGACCTGCATCAAGACCCATCCATCCGTCAGGAATATTTGTATCGTCGCAAACCTGAGTGTTAGCATCGTTAGCGAAAGCGTCAGCAGCGATACAGTCGCAACCTAATACAAGGTTAACACCTTTAGCCTTAGCTTTTTCGATGATATCAAGAGCCAACTGAAGTTTGTCGTCTTCTACCAATGAGTTACCGATTTTACCACCCTGGGCTTTAGCGAAAGTAAATGCCATACCACCGCAGAGAATCAGGTTATCAACTTTATCCATCAAGTTTTCGATGATACCGATCTTAGTAGAAACCTTAGAACCACCCATGATAGCTGTGAAAGGACGTTTGATGTCTTTCAATACGTTGTCAACAGCTTTAACTTCTTTTTCCATCAGGTAACCCAACATCTTGTGGTCTGCATCGAAGTAGTCAGCGATAACAGCTGTAGAAGCGTGTTTACGGTGAGCAGTACCGAATGCATCCATAACGTAGCAGTCAGCGTATGAAGCAAGAGTCTTAGCGAATTCTTTCTGAGAAGCTTTCATTGCTTTCTTAGCATCTTCGTAAGCTGGATCTTCTTTTTCGATACCTACCGGCTTACCTTCTTCTTCAGGATAGAAACGGAGGTTTTCAAGCAAAAGAACTTCACCTGGTTTAAGAGCTGCAGCAGCGTCAGAAGCTTTTGCACAGTCCGGAGCGAATTTTACTTCAACACCAAGAGCTGCAGAAACAGCGTCAACAATCTGGCTCAAAGAATATTTAGCGTTTACTTTGCCTTTTGGTTTACCCATGTGTGACATGATGATCAAAGCACCACCGTCAGCAAGGATTTTTTTCAATGTAGGAAGAGCACCGCGGATACGAGTGTCGTCTGTGATTTTACCTTCTTCATTCAAAGGCACGTTGAAGTCAACGCGAACGATTGCCTTTTTACCGGCAAAGTTGAATTTGTCAATTGTCATCATAATCTTAATATTTTAATTAAAGAGTTTTTTCTTTATTTCTTAGACGCTCGCAAAGTTAGCAAAAAAATATTACAGATAATGAAATGTGATAATTATTTTCATGGGGATTATAATTTCACATTGTTCTATTTCAATATTTTGTCAGTATCTGTTTCTGTCTGCATTAAATCTGTAACCTATACCTAACATTAGGTTGTTAGGATTCTTGAATTTATACAGCTGGTATCCTACGTGCAGGAAAACATTTCTAGTTATATCTGTTTTCAGTACGAAGTTCTGGTAAAATGAATTGGTATCCTTTCCACGGCATATGAAATTTTTTCCTATTCCCAAGTTTATGGAGAATATAGGCATAACGACTTCTGCTCTGATGGACAGTCCCATGGAAAACTGTTCGATAAATGGTGGGCGGAAAAATTTCAGGTCGTCTGTCGGTGTGTCTGTATTGGCCAGGTGGTCTGTTATGTTTGCACTTTCATCATACTGCGCATCGAGCGACAAACCTGCCCTGAAGTATTTGTTGAAGTTATACATCGGGCTAAAATTCAGACCGGCTACTGCGAATACACCCGGAATAACAGTACCGGAACCTTCTTCCCACATTATTCCTTTCTTTTTGGTTGCACCATATATGATAACGTCATAGTTTATATAAGGCTTGAACCCGTATTTGGGTGTTACAGCTAATCTGTTGTTCCTCTGATATCTTGAATCAGGATTGTTCTGCGGACACCACCTGAGTCCTATACGGCCATCGAGTGTATTTACTCCAAAGTTCGGATAACTGGTGTTGCCGTTGGAATAATGCGAGAGGCCTATTCCTGCTCTGAATGCTACTTCATTTGTAATCTGCCAGTTGAGCAGGAAACCTAAATTTATATATGCATTCGCCCTTGAGCCTACTATAGTGTTATACGGATTTTTCTCGGCATCGTATTTTTTCCATCCGAAAGATGCTCCGAAGTTCCATTCGTAGTCAAATGAAAGATTTGGGGTGATAGATGCAATCTGTGATGTCTGAAACACATATACAGCTAATGGATTTCCTACCTCTTTAGTGTTATAAAATGTGTTGTATCCTATACCTATACCCTGTATTGTGTTGGGATACATTTTGCCCATATAGCTGTTTGGGGCAAATTTGAAACCGTATTTTATGTGTCCGGACAGGTTTGTGCGAATGGGGGACTTAGCCGTATTTTCTCCTTTGAAGAAACCTTTGATGGGGAATGTATATGCCGGTTTAAAGTCCAAACCTATCACGTGTATTATCTTTCGCGGAACACTGTCCTGCTCATCTGCATATATGCCTGTAAAAGTCAAACATAAAAATAACAGAGTTGATATATATCTTTTCATACATTTTTTATCATCTAATTGGGATGTATTATTCGATAGTAAAACGGGTCCATACTGTTGAGTCTTCCTGTAAAAATATATTTTTCTCCGGTGGCTGGGTTTGAGGTATGGACTTTATAGTTTACATGAAACTCTTCAATGTTATTATATATTGCTATCTTTTTTGTTTCCCCCGGATTGACAGGCTCTTGGACTACAAGATTCCTGTCGAGTTTTCCTGTCCAAAAACTTTGTTCAAGCAATCCGAATGTAACTTTTGTTTTCTGTACAACCGGTTTCCCTTCTACAATATCAGGTATTGGTATTTCTGCAAGATTTTTTCCTAAAATTTTGTCCAAATTATTGAATTTTTCATAGTTGTCAGGGTAGAACTTTATTCTTCTTTTAGAATTTTTGTATGGATAGAAATTTAATGTAACAGAACCTTCTGAATCTGAATTTTTTACAGTCATACCATCAACTTGTTCCACTATGTCGGTATTATGATAGAAATCATTTTCAAAATCGTATTCCACCCTGTCGATGACGAACTTTTCTGTAGGTTTCAGTGATACTTTTATGGTTTTGCGGACATATTTATTTCCTACTTCTATGCTGAGGTTCATAGGAGAGTTGTTGAGGTTCTTGTCGCAAATGATTTCCATTTCCTGGCTGTTCTTTTTTTCTATACGGAATCTGCAGTATATGTCTTCGTATGAAATGATTGCATTTTCTCCATTTTCCAAAGGAAGGTAATCCTTTCTGGTACTTCCGTCTAGTTCATATATTTCTAAAAGCATTGATTTTGTACTGTAAACATTCAGTATATCCCAGTTGTCGGAATCGAAGTGTAGTTTGTATGTCTTATCTTTTTCCACTGTACATGTGTCGGGGATATCTGTGATAAAATCTTCAATGAAAATGCCGGAGTTGCAACCGGTAAATACCGTGACAAGTAAAATGTATATAAGTGTTATCTTGCTTTTCATGATTATCAGTGTGTTGCCTTATACCATGAAGTATTGGTATAGCTGTTTGCCTTCTTGTTGTAACTTGGTTCGGAAGTAGTTATTCCGCAATATGTACTAATTGGAATCGGATTGATGCTGCTTGCAGAATAAAACTTTTCAGTATGCGCCTTGTAGGGAACTACTTTGTCAAGTATCTCTGTGAATGCTGTGTATGTATCATCGTTTTCTCCGCACAGATTCTTTACATAGTCTGCAAAGTCGTAGAAGATAACCGGCGAATATCCGTCCATAGGCTGAATAAGTTCTTCTTTTGAACTGTCGAATGAAAAAATGGAATTTATGATTTTCATTATCGATGCCATATTGTCCAGTTCTCTGCAGTCGGTAATGCCTATCGTGCCATAAGGGTATTTGTATGTTGAGTAGAAACTATAGAACTCATTGCAGATACTCTGATAGTCAGGATTCTTATCCAACAGATATTTACCAATCAATGCGTAAGGCATACCGTAGGCCATTATTTCGGTGGGGCATGCTATGATATGATTGGTAACATATCTTAAATCGTATGCTACTTCAATATTCGACATATAGCAGTCATCGAACATGATGTATTCCATTTTGATGTCATTGTTCGATATGCTTTGGGCTAATGTAGCAATGTCTGTCTGGTATTCCGCAGACAAGCCTCCGAAAAATCGTGTCATAGGTCTGTCTGTGTATTCCCAGTGGAATTTGAATGTATCTTTTGTGCGCGATGATGAATAGTCCACCGGAAGCCATCCCATGCCATGACATCCTATTATCATGGAATAGCTTTCTGCCGGAGCAAATGATTTCATGTCGCTGATAATGTCGGTAAGTCCGGTCTCGGTAGTGAATTGTGGGTTAGTGTATTCTTTCAGGATGTTACGCTTACATATACCTTTATTATATACTATTTCAAACATTTCCGCTTCCGATGAACTTGTTGACATAAATACTATCACTTTTTCCTGTTCAAGTCCTTTCTCCGCTATAGCCTTTTCCATGTCTGTGATGTTGTCGTAGAAATAGCTTGTAAGATTTGTTGACCATGGAAGGTACATGAATACAGTCCTTTCTGTTATATCCGGTTCGTTATCTTCCTTTCTGCACGAAACGAAAATAATAGAGAGGAGAAATATTAGTATATATTTGGTATGTTTCATTGTAAAACTAAAGATATTGATATAAAATGTTTTTACTCGATTACAAACTTAATAATATCTTTTCATCTTTCAGAATAAAATGTCATGGAAAATATTATACGCTATTCTTTATATGTAACCTTGAACGGTAGAACCTGGAAAACTCTTCTGTCGGCTGTGGTCAGTTCGAGTTTATACGAGATGGAACTTCCGTTTCCTTTTTCGATAAGTGTCTGTAATGTTTCTTTTGGAAGAAGTTCTTTCAGATATAGTCTGCCGTTCTGTAAATGTATGAGTCTTGCTTCCTTGTCGGTATCAACAACGAGCATGTACGAACGGTTATAATGACTTATAATACTTCCGGCATATCCATCACGAGTGGTAGTTTCTATGCTTGAGTTTTCATAGCTTAGTGTCCTGTTTTCAGATGGCTCAATGAATTCCATATTCTTGTTGAATACCACTTCGTTGTAGTTCAAATCGTAGATGTCCGTTCCCTTGGGTTCCATTTCTTCGTCTGTTGAGAAAAGACTGAATTCAAAATGTCTGAACCTGTCTGATACAGTTATGTAGACTCCGTTTGTAAGCAGCTTTATTTTGACGTGGTCTCCGTCGCATGTTATTCCGCATGATTCCTCGTTTGCCGCTTTTACGGAATATAAATCGTTGTAAGAAAGAACGTCAAATTCAAATTCATTACCGGATATGATATTGACTTCGTCATTAATAGATGTAGTAAGGCTTTTTATATTTGACAAATCAGTAGGGAAAGCGTTCTGTACTTCTGTCAATTCCTTGCTACTCATACGTTTGTAGGTGGAGTAACCGTAAATATTTACTCCATCTGCACGAATGCCGAGATAATCGATGACTTTCATAACGTCTCCTTTTAAGGACACAATACGCATTACCAAATGGCCGTTTTTACTGATTCTGTTTCCATTCTCATATTCATAGGCGTATGTGAAATATCCATGAGCCGGAAAAGCATCTACATACATGTATTCTTTTAATGATTCAGATGACTCGAAATAATACTGGCTTGGTCCTCCTCCTATCAAATCTTCATAATAGTCTTTGGTAGAACATTTTCCGTCGCTGCCTATTTCATGCGTAATAACGTGTTTCCAGCCATACCCTACGACTGACGATTCAAACTCTTCTGTTGAGATATTGGCGGCATCAGGTATATAGCATTCTCCATTCGCATCGAAAGAAAAAGTAGGATAGATATCTTCCTTGTCACATGATGCAAATGAAACGGCACACAAAAGTGCTATAATGAATGAGTGGAGTTTCATGGTTCTCATATCTTTTGTCTTTATCGTTTATTTTTTCATGCCTAAGGTTTGTTTCCTTCTTATTCTGCTTAAATGGATAGGAGTTATTTTCAGATAAGAAGCAATCTCCTTCAGTGGAATAAGTTGGATAATGTCCGGATATCTTTCAATAAGTTGGATGTATCTTTCTTCAGGAGTGTAACGGTATAGGTTGATGTATCTCAGATATATCTGATTGAACAGTTGTTCGGCAGCAGTACGTGCCATTCTTTGTCCGTTTGCTGTATCATCATATTCATGGTTTAAAACGTCCGAATGGCAAAAAAGTATTTTGCAATCCGTTACAGCCTGAATGCTTATTTCTGCTTTCATCCCGTAAAGGCAAAAAGGATAGTCTGCAACAAATTCACCGGGAAAAGAGAACCCTATGTTGTAATCCTTTCCCTCTGTCACATTTCGGCAAGTGTATTTTACTATACCAGATTCAAGTAACCCGCAAAACGGAAATATATCCCCTTCTTTCTGTATATATTCATTCTTTTTGTATTGACGCAATTCTCCTTTCCTATGGCATAAGTCAATGTAGAAATCAGCGTCAATTCCCGCCATATATGTGTTGAATTTAGACATTGTTTTAAATCATGTTTGGATTATAACATGATATAAAGGTAATTATTTATTTTTATACAATGTTTTTTTTATAATTTATTTTGATATAATATCTATTGTTTACTTACTGCTCCGGAGCTTCTTTTCTTGTCATATCCAGCCAGTCTTTAGCTTCAATATAATCCCAATTAATTTATACTGTAACGTACCACAACAGTTCTGACTCCGGCTTCCGGATATTTTTCCTGATAATACTGTGTAAAATCTTTATAGAAATATGGAACAGGTTTAGGACCGGCAGATTTGCTTTTTGAAGGATTGCAGATAAACACATCATATTTTATTGCATTTTCTTCATTCTCAGGATTTTTGCCTATAATGAAAGTCCATTCCATGGTTCCGGTAATCGTTCCTTCAGGCTTGAGATTTTTGTACGATTCAGGAATGTCAGCACTATCCTTGTTTACTTTCTTTATAAAACCGAGCATCCCTATTTCCTTTTTTTCGTTTACAAGAAACCATCTTGTCCAGCTGTTGTCCATATAACAATTCAGACTGTTGAAAGTAACCATTGGATTGGTGTTTATATCCTCCTCTATGGATGCATTGTCGTCGGCATCTATATAGTATTGGAATTCCGGATTGACAGTAGCGCAATAGTCACTGTAGAACCAGTCCGGAATGAAATTGTCAGGAACACCTTCCGATGTCTTTTTTTCTTTTGATATCGTTTCAATAAGATTGTATTCTGTCCATGCAGGCTCACCCATACTATGGTCAAGGTAGCTTGTCTCGCTTATACGGAGTGTATATTCATATCCGGCTTCGTATTCAAATCCCTCTATATACGCAAGTTGTTCCCATTCGGCCGAATGTTCTTTCAGTATCGCATATACGTCTGATACATAGTTGTTCCCGCAGGAAAAAACCAATCCCGTCACTTTTTCAGATGCTACGGTGATAGTATATTCCTTATAGTCTGTTATTTTTCTGCCCTCTTCCTTTTCGCATCCTGCCAATCCGATTATAAGAAGGAGTGACATTATTGTTGCAAATATTGTTTTCATAACTGTATTTTAATAGTATAATGCAAAAATAACCTTTAATAGATAGAATACCAATGAATTGTATGTTTTTTGAGATATAAAAAAGACTTTTCTTAACATAGGTTTATTGGAAATTATAACGCTTAGTGATAGAAAAAGGAAAATATGAACAGTGAAAGCGAAAATGTCGTAGCGATTCTCCTAACCTAACTCTCTAACTTTGCGCCTGATAAACAAGATAAACGATATGAAAAGACTATTGCTTAATTTTGCTCTTGCCTGTTCGCTTTTTCCTCTTGGAGCGCAACAGGTATTGACATTAGAAGAGTGTCTGCAGATAGGTATTGAGAATAATCTCACACTGCAGACCAAGCGTAACGAAATTATTAAGGGAAAGCACAGTATTTCGGAGAACCGCTCCAAGCTTCTACCACAAATCAATGCTGTGGCATCATTCAACGACAATTTTAATCCTCCCGTTTCAGTTACCGACGGCTCGGCATACGGTAATCCTTACAACGTGACAAAGACGTTGCAGTATAACGCGTCGGCAGGACTGCAACTTCAGATGCCGCTCTACAACCAGACAATCTATACAGCCATGTCGGTTACCAAGATGATGGACGAAGTAAACACCCTGTCTTACGACAAGGCACGCGAGGATCTGATAATGCAAATCACAAAAATGTATTACTTAGGACAGAGTACAGCCGAGCAGATTTCTATAGTGAAAGAAAACATCACCCGTCTGGAAGAACTGAGGGATATAACTACTGCTTTCTTCGACAATGGTATGGCGATGGAAGTGGATGTGAAACGTGTCAATATCAATCTCGAAAATCTTCAGGTACAGTATGACAATGCAGTGGCAATGCTCACTCAGCAAATCAACATGTTGAAATATGTGATAGACTATCCTGCGGAAACGGACATCACACTCACCCCGGTGGATACCGAAAGCATAATTCCTGTAGAAATGAGCGGTCTGTACGAAGGTCAGCCGGAACTGGAATTGCTTAAGAAACAAAGTACGCTGGCGGAGAAGCAGAAGAAGATGATTTCGCAGGGATATATTCCTTCGTTGTCGCTTACCGGAAGTTTCATGTATTCGGCATTCACGGACAAGGCCAAGAACTGGTTCCACTCCGGACCGTCAAGCAAATGGTATAACTCATCAGGCATAGGTCTGACACTCAGGGTTCCTATATTCGACGGGCTGGACAAACGCTCAAAGATACAAAAAGCGAAACTTGACATTGAAAATACGAAACTGTCGTACGAAAATGCTCTTAAGAGCTTAAGAACCAGGTTTCTGAACGCTACGAACGACTTGATGAACAGTCGCCGCAATTTCACAAAACAGAAAGACAACTACCTGCTGGCCGAGGATGTTTACGAAGTGACTTCCGACCGCTATCGTGAGGGTGTGGCGTCGATGACAGAAGTGCTTCAGGACGAAATGCGTATGAGCGAGGCACAGAACAATTATGTGACTGCACACTACAACTATAGGGTGAACAATCTTACGATGCTTAAACTTACCGGAAAACTTGAGACATTATTAAAATAATAGTAAACAAGGCTACAGTTACAAGGGGACAAGGTTCCCATCCGGACGGTAACCTTGTCAACTCGTCAACTTGTCACCTATATAAATAACTTCTAAAAACAATCGATATGGAAACAAATGATATAAAGAAAAACACACTTGAACAGCAAGCTGCAAAACTGAAGAAACAACGCCGCCGCCAGTACATGGCAAGTGCTTTGGGCGTGATAGTCTTGCTTGCGGGACTTTATCAGATAGTAATGGTATTCCTCGACTACAGGCTCAAGGAAACCACCAACGACGCACAGATAGAACAATACATCTCTCCCGTAAACCTGAGGGCTTCGGGATACATAAAGAAGATATACTTTACTGAACATCAGACGGTAAAGAAAGGGGATACACTGATGGTGCTCGACGACAGGGAATACAAAATACGCGTCATGGAAGCCGAAGCGGCATTGAAGGACGCCATGGCCGGAGCGTCGGTGATAGACCATACGCTGCACACCACCCGGACATCGGCTTCCGTATATGAAGCTTCAATCTCAGAGGTGGAAATACGCATCGCCAAGCTTGAGAAAGACCGCAAGCGTTTCGAGAACCTCGTACAGAGGAATGCCGCCACTCCGATACAGCTCGAACAGATAGTGACCGAACACGATGCGCTCGTCAAGAAACTCGAAGGACTTAAAAGGCAGCAGAAAGCGGCGTTCTCAGGAGTGAACGAGGTATCTACCAGAAAGCAGAACATTGAAGCCGCCATACAGCGTGCCCAAGCCGCTCTCGAGATGGCCAGACTCAATCTCTCATATACCGTGGTGACAGCTCCATGCGACGGAAAGTTAGGTCGCCGCGCAATTGAAGAGGGGCAGTTCATCTCGGCCGGCCAGACAATCACCTACATTCTTCCGGACACGCAGAAATGGGTGATAGCCAACTACAAGGAGACACAGGTGGAAAATCTCTACATAGGACAGGAAGTGAAACTCTTGGTGGATGCGGTGAGCGACAAGGAGTTTACAGGAAAAATCACTGCGATATCAGGGGCGACAGGCTCCAAATACTCGCTCGTGCCTACAGACAATTCGGCCGGCAACTTTGTGAAAATCCGCCAGCGCGTGCCTGTAAGGATAGACTTCGTGGAACTTTCGGAAGAAGATAACGAACGTCTTGTGGCAGGCATGATGGTTGTAGTAAAAGCTAAATTGTAACGGTCATGGCTTGTTGTCCTAAAAACTACCCGTTCTACAATTGGGTACCCAAGCCCTTGGGCATCATAATACTGCTGTTGATGTTCATCCCTATCCTCACGATAGGTGGTGTGTATTCGGTAAACAGCGGCGAGATGACAAGCGGCTTAGGCATACAGTCGGAGCATATACAGTTCGTCAGCTTCATGACATCCATAGGCATGGCGGCATTCGCGCCGTTCTTCTACCGGCTGGTATGTATCAGGCGGGAGAAGATGATGTGCATAGTGAGTTTCTCCATCATGTACATGCTTAGTTACGTGTGCGCCGTCACCGACAGCATATTCCTTCTAGGGCTGTGCAGCCTCGTCATGGGATTTCTGAGGATGGTATTGATGATGGTGAACCTTTTTACGCTCATAAAATATGCTTTTGGCATGGAGGCCACGCGCAACATCACTCCCGGCATGGATCCTCAGACAGAAGAAGGATGGGACAAACTCGACAGGGAGAAAAGCGTCAGCCAGCCTGCCATATACTTGTTCTTCATGATTCTCGGACAGATAGGCACGTCGCTTACAGCATGGCTCGCGTACGAGTACCAGTGGCAGGACGTGTACTATTACATGATGGGAATGACACTGACGGCCATAGTGGTAATATTCATCACCATGCCGTATCATAGTTATGGCACCCGCAGATTCCCTATCAATTTCAGGAAGTTCGGCAGCGTGTCGGTGTTCAGCATAATGTGTACGTGTATAATATATGTGCTTATTTACGGAAAGACCCTCGACTGGTTCAACGACATTACCATAGTACGTGCCACTGTACTTGCGGTCATTTTCATCGGATTGTTCATATACATAGAATCATCGAGCAGTTCGCCGTATTTCCTCATGGATGTGTTCCGTCTCAAGACCATCAGGATGGGCGTGGTGCTGTTTCTTCTGCTCATGATATTCAACACCAGTTCCATGTTCGTCAGCGTGTTTGCCGGCATAGGCATGAAGATAGACAACTGGCAGAACGCCGTTCTGGGCAACTGGTGCATGGCGGGATATTTCATAGGAGGAGTGATAGCCATGATATTCGGTTCCAGGGGGTGTCATCTGAAGTACATGTTCGGACTGGGATTCTTCCTCATAGGCATGTCGGCACTGTTCATGTATTTTGAGGTGCAGACAGAGGGGCTTTACGAAAGGATGAAGTATCCGGTGATAATACGCTCTACGGGAATGATGCTGATTTATTCGCTCACGGCAGTACATGCCAATCAGCGTATGCCCTATAAGTATCTGTCGTCGTGGCTTTGCGTGATGTTCACCGCCCGAATGATAATAGGTCCTGGCATAGGAACCGCCTTGTATACCAACGTACTGCAAAATCGCCAGCAATATTACGTCACCCGCTTCGCACACGATACTGACAGGGTGGAGACACAAGCAGCGGCTTCGTACGACATGACGGTACGCGGAATGCGTTACCAGGGGAAGAGCGAGACCGAAGCCGAGAACATGGCTGCAATGTCCGCCAAAGGCAAGATACAGGTGCAGGCCACGCTTTCGGCAGTGAAGGAGATGGCAGGGTGGACATTCTATGGATGTATGTTGTCAATGATTTTCGTTCTTGTTTATCCATATCGTAAGAGGAATTTATCGGCTTAGCGGGATTTTTTTCGCTAAGTCCGGTAAATTTACTAACTTTGCAGAGTTTGTTTTTAAGTTCTTTGGTTTGTTGATGTCTGAAAACTCACAACCAACGGTCAACGAAGTCAAACACACAAACTCACAATATGGAAAACAGTTCGAAAATATTGATGGAACTGGAAGAAAAAATCTCCGGTCAGTCTGATGTGTGTTCATCGGACAGACCGGTTTTTGATTTTCCTGAAAGCATGAAAAAAGGGTTTGTCAATTTTGGTATAGGTGTCATAGTATGCCATTCAGGACAATTTTCCTTCAATCTCTCCGGAAAGCAATATATAGCACATGATGGGGAAACGGTATTCATCAATGAGAACTCATCATTCCGCATAACCGGACAAACAGAAGATGTGAAAGTTAGCATCATTATATATAAGGTGGCGCCTATACGCGACTTGCTCGATAATACTGTCTATTCTCTTCTTCTTTATTACCGTATATCGCCTGAAACTTATTGCGTATGGAATACAGGTGATGAGGATGATGTGACTGCTTACATATCTCTCATCGCTACGGGCACTCCTCATAAGGATGACTTTTTTCCTGTAAATGAAAAACGTCTCCTGCTTCTGTCGTTGACGTACAGGCTGTGTTCTGTCTTTAGGAAGAAATTGCTTTCGGGAAGTCCTGTCGGAGCAAGGCGGACGGAAATATTTCTCCGTCTCATCCAGCTTATCGACCGTCATTTCATGTCCGAGCGTGGGGTGGGGTTTTATGCAGACAAACTTTGTCTTTCTCCCAAGTATCTTTCCGGGCTGTCGAAAGCAGTTTGCGGATATACCGTCCAGGAATTAGTGTTCAAGGCCATAATCCGCAATTGTATGGTTCAGCTTGAATGTTCGAATAAGACTATTCAGGAGATTTCAGAGGAATTTAATTTCCCCAATCCTTCCAGTTTCGGGACATTCTTCAAAAAGCAGGTAGGGATGTCTCCGCAGAAGTATAGGGAGAGAGGAGGGTAATTTCAGTATCTGAAATATACTATAAAAAAACGCTTCGTCGTTTGAACTAAAACGTTTCGTCGTTTTATATCGAATGACGAAGCGTTTTTTTTTATAATTTATTTCCATTAATTTTGATGCTGAAACATTTTTTGTACATTTGTCAGGATTAAAAATTTAGATATTATGGAAAAACTGATTCTGGAAAGATTGAGACAAGGAGACGAAAAGGCTTTCAAGCATATATTCGACCGTCATTATACGCTCCTTTGCCGCTTTGCAAATCAGATACTTAACGATGAATCTTTAGCAGAAGAAATTGTTGACGATGCCATATTCTACCTTTGGGAACACCGTAAGGATATAGAAATCACACATACTATCCGTGCATATCTGATGAGGTCTGTACGCAACCGTTGTCTTAACGAGCTGAACTCACTCTCTCATCGTACGGAGCACAGTTTTTCCACCTATCTCTCTGATGATAATCTGGAATTTCTCGATACACTTTTCGCCGATGAAAATCATCCTTTGGGTATCCTGATTGAACAGGAATTGGAAGATGAGCTGATACGTTGTATCAATTCATTGCCGGACGAATGTCGCAAAGTTTTCAAGAAAAGCCGTTTCGAACAAAAAAAATATGAAGAAATCGCTAAAGAATTGAATATCTCTGTCAATACGGTTAAATATCACATTAAGAACGCATTAGCATATCTTAATACTCATCTTGCGGAATATCTGAAACTCATTCTGATATATATTTTTATAGAAAAATGAAAAAAAGTTCATTTTTCCACTACCCTATAAATCTATTATTTTGTCTAACCTATAAAGCCACCAATAAAATATATGGAAAGAAAAGAAATACATAAAGAAGAAATAGATAATCTGATATCTATGTACCTTACAGGAAATATAGATACTCAGTCTTTGAAGACTCTTGCTGCCTGGAGTAAGGAGTCGTCAGAGAATAGTCTTTATGTAAGAAACAAAATGGAAATATGGTTTTCATCAGGAGTGGCAGGCAGTATGACTTCTTTCGATAAGGAAAAAGCTTTCGAAAGATTTAAGAACCACATTGAAAAAGCTACTATAGCAGAAGAACAGAAGCAACGTTTTACAAAATCGCGCAGCTTGAAGATCTTCTATCGTGTGGCAGCAGCAATACTTATTATATTACTTCCACTTGCCGGTTATTGGGGCGGTATGGAAACTGTCAAGAGTGGATTTTCCGATATAGTGGTAGAAGCGCCAATGGGGGCACGTACCAAACTTTACCTTCCTGATGGAACACTGGTTTGGCTTAATGCCGGTTCCAAGATTGTCTACTCACAGGGTTTTGGTGTTGATAATAGAGATCTGAAACTTGAAGGAGAAGGTTATTTTGAGGTTAAGAGGAATGAAGAAGTACCATTTGAAATAAGTACAAAAGAATTGGATTTGACAGTTTTGGGTACTAAATTTAATTTCAGGAATTATGAAGATGATGAAGAGGTTGTAGTAAACCTTCTTGAAGGAAAGGTAAAATTGAGAAATGAGTTGGTTGCTTCTGCGGATGTATATATGTCTCCTAATGAGAAAGTAATTCTTTCTAAAGAAACGGGCCGTATGGTAAAAACCATGATAAATACATCCAATTCCAATTTATGGACAAAAGATGAGTTGTATTTTGATGAACTGTTATTGGAAGATATAGCTAAACAATTATCCAGAAGTTTTAATGTAAAAATAGAAGTTGCCGATTCGTTGAAGAACCAACGTTTTTATGGCAGTTTCAGGATTGTAGGCAATTCCATAGAGAAAATATTGGAAACAATTTCATCAACTAACAGAATGAAATATAAATACGAAAACAATAGGTATGTAGTATATTGATATTGAGAGATTATTAACTTTATGTATAACCTAAAAATATTATAGCCTATGAAGACATCTACCAGTTAACAAATTTGGGTGTCTGTAAAAAATAAAGGAGAATGCGGCCACATCCTCCTCAATAAAATCAGATACCTTATGTAAGACACCATCATTATAGAATGCAAATCTAGCAATTCTATATTATTTTCAGAAATAAATTATAGAAGTTTAAATCTAAAACTATTTAATTATGAGATATTTCAGTAAGGCTATGTTAGTAGCCTCGGCAGCTCTTTGCCTAAACTTATCTGCATATTCTCAGGATATTTCACTGAAAATCAATAATGTAACAGTGAAAGAGGCAATGGAGCGCATAAAGAAGGACACAGGATATTCATTTGTATTTTCATCGAAAGATGTAAATACGAACCGGCGTGTAACTGTTTCTGTCAGTGATGCAACAATAGAGGAAGTTATAAAACAGATATTAAAGGGACAAGAAAGTCTTGACTATGAAATTCAGGGTAAAAAGATTGTTTTAAGGAAAGTAAAGCCGGTTTCTACTAATGGGAATAAGGAGAAGAAAACAGTATCAGGTAAGGTGGTTGATGCAAATGGCGAACCGGTAATAGGTGCTACTATTATGGAAAAAGGTACTACAAACGGAACAGTAAGTGATTTCGATGGAAACTTCAGTTTGAATGTAGACGATGGCGCATTGCTTGATATTTCATATATAGGTTTTCAGTCGCAGGAATTGAAAGTTGTGTCGGGAAGAAATATGTTCATATCAATGAGCGAAGATACCGAATTGCTTGACGAAGTTGTTGTTGTGGGATATGGAACAATGAAGAAAAAAGATGTTACAGGTTCTGTAGCACATATCGGGGAAGAAATAATGAAGAACCGTGTCGCAACCAATGCCTTGGATTTCCTGACAGGAAGTATTCCCGGAGTTAACATTTCTCCTTCAACTGACGCTGCCGGTGGTGGTACTTTGTTGATACGTGGTAAACAGTCTTTGAAGGCAAATACAGAGCCTCTGATTGTCCTTGATGGGGTTGTTTTTTATGGTAATATCCAGGATATCAATCCTAATGACATTGAGAGCATGGATGTCTTGAAGGATGCAAGTTCTACAGCCATATACGGTGCAAAAGGTTCTGCCGGTGTTATCATGATTAACACTAAAAGAGGTAAAACGGAAAAACCTGTCATAAACTTAAGCGCAAAGGTAGGTTTCTCACAGCCTACTTATGTTCCTGACATGCCAACACCTGAACAATACGTACAACGTCGTATGGATTATTGGAAGACGCAGGATTATTTCAAACCGAGTTCTGCCCAGAAAAAGACAGGATATTATGACAATCCGAATAATTTGCCCGAAGGGATAACACAAGAGGATTGGGCAGCGTATGATGAGAGCTTTTCAGGTGACTACTTGGGAACATGGATGACCAGACTTGGCTTTGACCCATTGGAAATAGAGAACTACAAAGCTGGTAAAGTGACAGACTGGCTTGATTTGGCTCTTCAGAACGGATTCCGTCAGGACTACAATACGTCAGTATCAGGAAAAACAGAACGTACAAATTATTATCTGTCTTTAGGATATACTGATAATGAAGGAACTACGGTAGGAAATTATTTCCAGGCTGTACGCGCAAGAATTAATCTTGATACGAAAATCACAAAATGGTTGAACGTAGGTGTTAATGCACAATTCGCAAATAAAGATTTGAGTGGTATAAAAGCGGATGTCTCTGCAGCCAAGGCAATGAGTCCGTTTGGTGATATGTATGATGAAAATGGTGAAATAAAAATTCATCCTGCCAATGATAACAGAACTAAAAACCCGTTGATGGCATATACATTGGATGATAAGATGGACAAACGTCAGACATTTACATCAAGCCTTTATGGAAAACTGACTTTGCCGTTCGGATTTACATGGCAGACAACATTTAATGCACGTTTCGGATGGCAGAAAGATTATTACTTTGATTCTGACAAAAAGCCGGGAGTAACAAAAGGTGGTAAGGGAAAGAGACGCGAATTTTCCGATTATGAGTGGAGTATCGATAATATGTTGAAATGGAACAAGACTTTTGATGAAATCCATAATATAGACTTTACATTTGTATATACAGCTGAGAAATACCAGTCATATGATTCTACAGGAGAAAATGAAGGATTCCAACCCAACGGTAATTTGATTTATCACGCTATACAATCCGGTATAGTACCTACAGTTAAATCGAATGATGAGATACAAACAGGTAATGGTCTGTTATGGAGGTTGAATTATTCATTGATGGATCGATATCTTCTTACTGCCGCGATAAGACGTGATGGATTCTCAGCTTTCGGACAGAGTAATCCTTATGCTACTTTCCCCTCAGTGGCTGCGGCATGGCGTATTTCTGAAGAAAAGTTCATGGATAAAGTAAACTGGCTTGACAACTTGAAGGTGCGTGTATCATACGGTGAGACAGGTAATCGTGGTATAGGTCGTTATGCGGCTTTTTCGCGCCTTACACCAACAAACGCAATTCAGGGTGGCAAGAACTACAAAGCATTATATCCTTCAAGTTTGGCCAACAGGGATTTGAAATGGGAAACGACAACAGGACTTAACCTTGGACTTGAGTTTGGAGTCTTGAATAACAGGATAACGGGATCTTTGGATTTGTACAAAAATAAAACTACCGACTTGCTTATGGATAGGGCAATGCCGTCCATTTCAGGTTACGGCTCTATTGCGGCAAACTTGGGACAAATCGACAATAAAGGAATTGAAGCAACGCTTTCAACATTAAATGTCAATATACCTAATAAGGTGACATGGAGTACATCGTTCATGTATTCTACTAACAGGAACAAAATCAAGCATCTTTATGGTAATATGGTGGATGTTCTGGATGAAGAAGGCAATGTTATAGGTCAGCGTGAAGACGATGATGTGCAGAACGGTTGGTATATAGGTCACGGTATAGACGAAATATATGATTATAAGTATATAGGCATCTGGCAGATGGGCGAAGAACTTGAAGCTAATAAGTACGGGAAAAAACCTGGTGACCCTAAACTGTTGGATGTAAACAGTGATGGTGTTATTAATGAAGATGACAAAGTGTGGTTAGGCTCAAAGATACCTTTGCACCGCCTTAGCATATCAAGTAACTTGAATTTGTT
Organism: Bacteroides sp.; assembly: GCF_019417265.1. Taxonomy (GTDB): domain Bacteria; phylum Bacteroidota; class Bacteroidia; order Bacteroidales; family Bacteroidaceae; genus Phocaeicola. The sequence continues at coordinate 6,169 of NZ_DXVR01000023.1, read as the reverse complement.
CAAGTGTATAGATTTCTCATTCTTGCTTCGTGGAGAGTTCGGCTGGAAGGCTGTAGATAATATGGCAAGAAATGAAGATAACAGATTCTTCGATACATCAAATTCTGTTTGGAATGAATATTGGACTCCATGGAATCCAAGTACTGAATATGCAAGTCTTGGTTCTAATAGTGGCAATCCTACTGTCAATATTTATAAGAACAGAAATTACATAAAGATGCAGAATATGTCTTTGTCATATACATTCCCGAAGAAATGGATGAAAAAGATACAGGTACAGGATTTGAGATTAAGTTTCAATGTTGACAATGCGTTTACCATTTCAGGTTGGGACACTTCAGACCCTGTTGTGAAAGCAATTTCTCCGAGAATTTGGACATTTGGTGTGAATATGACTTTATAATGAACTTAAAAAGATATGAATATGAAAATCTATAAAAATATAACAAAAGGTCTGGCGGTTTTGTTGATGGCTGCCGGTACATCAGGATGTGTGGACTTGACTCCTGAACCTTTATCTTTCTATACTCCTGAAAATACGTACGTGGATAAGGAAGGACTGGAAACTTTGTTGCGTTTGTGCCGTAAACAAATAAATTTTGAATGGTTCGGAGATGCATTCAATGCAGGTAATTGTGAAACATTTGTTGTTTATGAATATGCTTGGTCGGATTTGGCTGTAATGGGTGGACCTGAAACTAAGGAAATACATAACATGGTGACACAGTTGACTCCTACCACAAACATGTATCTTCATCTCCGTTACTGGGTGTTCGGTTGGAACGGAATAAAATACGCTAATACAATAATAACCCGTACGCCTGAAGCAAAAAACATGAAGTCTGAAGAGGAACGTAATGCGGTATTGGCAGAAGGATATTTCCATAGGGCATATTGGTATTATCTGCTTACTCACCAATTTGGAGATATGCCGTGGATAGGTGGGGAAATAACATCTCCTAAATTGGACTTCAATACCACATCGCGTTGGACTATATTGGAGAATATAAAGAAGGATATGGAGTTCGCTATAAAATGGTTGCCGCTTGAAACAGTTAAAGGTGCTGTAAACAGGGCTGCCGGCGAACACCTGTTATCTAAAATATATTTGGCTCTTGGTGAATTTAAGAATGCCGAGGATGCAGCTACAAGATGTATAGAGAATTATGGATTGCATCTTATGACAGAACGTTTCGGTAAGAATATTGATGAAAAATCGCTGGATGTGTTCAATGATTTGTTCGATCCTGACAATATAAGTCGCGAGGACAACAAGGAAGCGATAATGGTAGGTCAGGAAAGGTTTGGTCTGGAGGGTTGTTCGTCTCCTACTGGTTCGAAACGTAAAAGAAACTTTGTTCCAAGATGGTTTGATGGTGCTAAAATGAAGACACCGGACGGAAAGCAGGGAACAACAGACGCAAGCGGCATTTATGCCGGATATGAGGAACTGGAATATTTGGGAAGAGGCTTGGCAAAGATACGTCCTACCAACTATGCTCAATATGAATTGTTGAAAGACAGGGGAAATGACATCAGATACAATGAAAACAACTGGTTTGACAAGTCACGCATAACATATAACAGACCAAAGAGTAAGGGAGGCAGCGAGAAATATTTTGGTAAGCCGGTTGACCCGAAATATTGTACAGACACGATGAGATGCTATTTCTCATTCCCTATAGTTAAGGTGCTTATTGATAAGGACGACCCTAATAAGGGAGGTAAAGTTCCTATTGGTGGGTATACAGACCAGTATATTTTCCGTCTTGCAGAAACTTATCTGAACAGAGCTGAAGCCCGTTGGTGGCAAGGAAATATAAAAGGTGCTACGGAGGACGTAAATGAGATACGTAATCGTGCCAAAGCCACACCACTTCCTGAATCATCAGCCACTCTTGAGGATATCCTTGATGAAAGAGCAAGGGAACTGTTCCTTGAAGACCACAGAAAGACAGAACTTACGCGTATAGCTTTCTTGAAAGCCAAGTTGGGCATAGACGGTTACTCTCTTGATAACTTCTCTGAAAAGAACTGGTATTATGACAGAGTGATGGAGAAAAACAATTTCTTCAAAGATAAGTATTTTTATTCTACAAATGCATTTATAATGGAACCATACCATGTGTTATGGCCGATTCCACAAAATGCCATAGAATCGAATACTCAGGGACGAATAAACCAGAATTACGGTTACGATGGATATGAAGACAATATCCCTGTTGATGAACTTGATAAAAGATAATTTAATTTATAAAATGAATAGAATATGAAGATTAATACATTATTATATAGTTGTCTTTTTGCAGGATGTTTATTATCCTGCAACGACAACAACGATGCTTCCGTTAATATAGAACTGAAAAATCCATATGCCAATCCGTTGACAGATTATAGTGCTGCAGACCCTACTGTATGGAAGGAGAATGACCATTCGTTTTATGTTTATTGTACAAATACATGGAATGTCCTTAAGTCATCAGATTTGGTTCATTGGGAAAAGTCAGAGCAGAAGTTGTTTGAAACGAAACCTTCTTTTGTTACAGGTAAGGGTACATCAGTCTGGGCTCCTGATATAGAAAAGATAGGTGAATATTATGTATTGTATTATGCTATGTCGGCAATGGGTAAACCTGCCGACGCTGCGCTGGGTACAGCATATTCCACATCTCCTGAAGGACCGTTTAAACTTGACAAATCGCGTAAAGGTAACGGATTGTTGTTTACTTCAAAAGAAATAGATGTACGTAATTCCATTGACCCTTGTTTCTTTGAGGAAGATGGCAGGAAATGGTTGTGTTGGGGTAGCTTTAATGGATTGTACATGGTACAATTGTCCGATGACGGTATGCGCGTTCTGAATGATGATTTGGAAGCGGCAAAGAAAAATAAAATACAGGTTGCAGGCAATGCTTTTGAGGCTCCATACATTCACAAGCGTGGAAATTATTATTATTTATTTGCTTCAGTTGGTTCGTGTTGTAATGCAATGCTCAGTACATATACTACTGTAGTGGGAAGATCTGAATCTTTGTTTGGCCCTTATGTTGACAGGACAGGAAAATCCATGCTGGATAATGGGTACGAAGTTGTAATAAGGGCAAATGAGAATTTTGTAGGTCCGGGTCATAATTCAGAGATAATAACAGACAGTGAGGGTAATGAATTCCTTCTTTATCATAGTTATTCAAGAGATACTCCAAGTAAAGGAAGATACCTTATGTTGGATCGTATTACATGGACGGAAGATGGATGGCCAAAAGTGTTGAACGACAGTCCGTCAAAAGAAGCGGAATCTCCGGTATGTAAATGATGAGAATATAAGGATGAATTTGATATGAAACGAATTAATTGTAATTAAACAAAATAACATTAAGAACTTATGAAAAAAGCAACCTGTATTGTTTTTGCGATGCTGTTTGCAGTATCGGGGATATTGGCTCAAAAGAGTTATGATTTGAAAAAATTTCCTCCTGGCAGTAAACCGGAAGAAATAGGGGTGAAATTGGTAGAACGCTATTTGGATACTCCGCATTCACATTGGGGGAATATCGATGGCAAAAACAAGACTCCTTTCATAACATATCCTGATGTATGTGCATGGCTGGGTGCCATGTGGTTTACGCAGGCCACAGAAAATGAGGAATTGTTCAATCGTTTGATTGAACGTTTTGAACCGTTGTTTACAACACAAAAATACTTGTTGCCTGAAATGCGACCGAAACCTCATAATGTGGTTGATTGGTATGTGTTTGGTGCGGTACCCTTGTATATCTATCGGAAAAATCACGATCCTAAATATCTGGAGTTAGGTTTAAAATATGCTGATGGTCAATGGATTTTACCGGACGTCCCACGTGGAGATGAGAAGAAATGGCACGACCAAGGTTATTCCTGGCAAACTCGTTTATGGATTGACGATATGTTCATGATTACAGATTTACAGGCACAAGCTTATTTGGCGACAGGTGATGTCAAATATCTTAATCGTACAATAGAGGAAATGGTGCTTTATTTGGACAATATTCAACGTCCGAACGGTTTGTTCTACCATGCTCCGGATGCACCGTTCTTTTGGGCACGTGGTAATGGCTGGATGGCGGTCGGTATGGCCGAATTGTTGCGCATTATGCCGAAAGACAATCCACATAAGCCGCGCATCAAAGCAGCTTACTTACAAATGATGGAAACGTTACTTCGTTATCAGGCTTATGATGGCATGTGGAGGCAGTTGATAGACGATCCTGCATCTTGGAGGGAATCATCAGGTTCGGCTATGTTTACTTATGCCATGATTTTGGGAGTAAAAAATGGTTGGCTTGATAAAAAAATATATGGAGAAGCGGCTCGTAAGGGTTGGTTGGCTCTTGTGAAATATCTGGATGAAAACTATAACCTTCGTGAAGTGTGTATGGGTACGGGTACAAAAAACAGTTATAAGCATTATATCGGACGTCCTCGTCAAACAGGAGATTTACACGGACAAGCTGCAATGATGTGGTGTGCTTATGCTTTGTGTAGCGACGGAAAGAGTGAATGAAAGTGATAAAAGGAAAAAATGAAAATGTATAAATTGAGTGTTTTATTTTCGGTGTTCGTCTTGAGTGGCTTCTTGCTGTTCGGATGTGAAGAAGAGGCGGGTTCCAATCAGGCGAAACCTGTTACGGAGGACTCGCTGAGTACTCGTTTGGATACATTTCCGCAGCAATGCAATCCACTCATGGTGGGGAAACGCTTGACCGATCATTTTATCAATATCGATTGTTCTACGAAACGCAAATCGGGAAAGTATCCGCGGTATTCTTTTTGGGGAAATGTATATTCTACGAATACACCAGATCATGTCACTTATCCGGATGCTTGTGCTTGGTTAGGAGCCTTGTGGTTTGCCGAAAAGGCAGGTGAAGATGAGTTGTACGATGGTGTGGTGGCTAAGTTTGCCCCTTTGTTTAATCAAGACAAAAATATGCAGCCCAGTCTGCATCCGAAAGTAAGCAATATTGTAGATTATTATATATTCGGAGTCATTCCGCTGGAAATTTACAAAAAGAAGAAAGAAGACCGTTACCTGGAATTGGGATTGACTTATGCTGACGGGCAGTGGACTTTGCCGGAAAATGCGACTGACGAGCAAAGACGTTATCATGAAGAAGGTTATTCATGGCAGACTCGTGTGTGGTTGGATGACATGTTTATGATTACGGCCTTGCAAATAGGAGCATATCAAGCTACGGGTAATGAGAACTATTTAGAGCGTGCGGCAAATGAGATGGTGTACTATCTTGAAAGGATACAAGAACCGAGCGGTTTGTTCTATCATGCAACAAATGCACATTATTATTGGGCGCGTGGTAATGGTTGGGCTGCTGTGGGAATGGCGGAAATGTTGAAACTTTTACCGGAAAGCCACAAACACAAGGAACGTATCCTTAGAAGTTACGTGAGAATGATGGATGCGTTGGTCTGTCATCAGATGGATAGTGGCATGTGGTCGCAATTGGTAGATGATCATTCTGTGTGGCCGGAATCGTCAGGTAGTGCCATGTTTACTTACGCACTAATTACAGGAGTGAAAAATGGTTGGCTCAAAGATGAAAAATATGCCAAAGCAGCCCGTAAAGGTTGGATTGAACTGGTTTCTTATCTTGATTCGAACTACGACTTGAAAGATGTGTGTGAAGGTACTGGTGCTAGAAATGACTATGACTGGTATAAAAACCGTCGGAAGTGGGTTGGGGATTTGCACGGACAGGCTGGTATGTTATGGTGTGCTTATGCACTCATTGAGCCGGCAGAATAGGAAGTATTAATCAGACTGCTAAAAGCCTATCTGAGCATCATTTATATGATCAGAGGGCTTTTGGAAGTCTGATTTGACACCGAATAGGATTTTAAAAAACTAAGTTTATTAAAGAACTCTTTGGCATAGTAGCCAAAGCTGCTCAGCTGAGATGTTGAATTTTTAACGGACTATTGTCATTTTATTGATATTATTTTTAACATAAGAACAGTCGTAATTATTCTTTTTGTGGAAAAAAACATCTGCATAAACTGATATAATTCTTCTTTGTATTCTAATGTTCATAAGGAGCTTATACATTTTTATTATATTCTCCTTATTAAAGTAAGATTGTAGTATTTATATATAAAAACAAATTAGGATATGCAC
>NZ_DXVR01000022.1:0-38184 GCF_019417265.1 Bacteroides sp. | reverse complement strand
TGAATATAAAAATATTTTAGAGCACTTACTTATTACAATAAAATTCATACTGCAAAAATACATCAAAAAAATGTCATAAATAAAAAGCAAGAATAAATATAATGTACAAACATTATTTACCCTTGCCTTTTTATATCTTATTACATACGCTCTACAGTGTATTCACATCCTGCCTCAGTTTCAATATCATACTCATAGATCTTAAACAATACAGGATATTCAGCCACTATTTCTTTTGAAACCAAAGGTTCTTTTATCTCAGCATTGCGATAATAAGGATTTTCATTCTTTCCCTCTGCCTTGACCAGACCTTTCCCTTTCAAAGGAATAAATGAACGTATTCTCAGATTACCTCCCTTTTCAGATTTAATCTTGGCAGTCAGCAATTCACCGCCACGCCATTCCATATTTACAGTGAAACCTCCTCTGGCCTTCAAACCGGCAACCTTACCACTTCTCCATTCGTCCGGCAAAGCTGGCAAAAGATGTAACGCCTCATCATAGCTCTGAACAAGCATTTCCGCAACTCCGGCTGTATAACCGAAGTTCCCGTCAATCTGGAAAGGCGGATGCGCATCAAACAAATTAGGATATGTACGTCCTCCGAACAAGTTTCTTATAATCTTGTACGCATGATTTCCGTCCTGCATTCGTGCCCACAGGTTTATCTTCCATCCGATAGACCATCCTGTAGCCTCGTCACCTCTTTGCAACAGTGTATTCTTTACTGCTTGAAACAGTTGCGGATTCTTATACGGTGAAATCTGATTACCAGGATACAATCCGAAAGCATGTGATATATGCCTATGTTTATCGTTAGGGTTATCCACATCCTCCAGCCATTCCTGCAACTGATTATATTTACCAATCTGCATCGGAGCCAGCATATCAATCATACTTTGTAATCTGTCGATATATTGAGTATCTTTATTCAACAACTTAGACGCGTCACGCGTATTACACAATATCTCAAACACAATCTGATTATCCATCGTACATCCGGCAACTGTTGAAGCTGAATTACTGTTTTCTCCGTTAGGACCATGCTCAGGAGAGATAGAAGGACATGAAACCATCCATCCGTAAACAGGATGCTTCACCAGAAAATCCATAAAGAAATCAGCTGAACCTTTCATTACATCATAATATTTTTCAAGAAAAGCCATATCTCCGGTGTATAAATAATGTTGCCACAAGTGCTGGCATAGCCATGCTCCACCGTTAGGCCACATTCCCCAGAAAGCACCGTCAACCACTCCTGTCGAACGCCATAAATCTGTATTATGATGCAATACCCAGCCGTTGCATCCATACATCACCCTGGCAGTTTCCTTTCCAGCCTCTGACAGTTCCTCCAGCATTTTAAACAAAGGTTCATTACACTCGCTAAGATTGGTAACCTCCGCAGGCCAATAATTCATCTGCAGATTTATGTTAACAGTATATTTACTGTCCCATGGAGCAACCTTATCCTTATTCCATATACCCTGAAGATTTGCGGGCTGTCCACCCGGCAAAGACGATGAAATCAGCAAATAACGACCATACTGGAACATAAGAACAGCCAATCCCACATCATTTCTGTCATTGAATTTCTTTATTCTCTGGTCTGTTGGTTCGTTTGAGTAATCATCAGAAGAAATTTCCAGATTCAGCCTTGAAAACATTTCACTATACCTTCTGATATGTTCTTCCTTAGCCTGCGAATAATCCTTCTTTACAGCCGCATTCATATATCCCACTGCCTTCTTGTATGCATTACCGCTGATATCTTTATAATTGACAAAGTTAGTGGCAGACGATATATATAGAGTAACACTGTCGGCATTATCCACTTTCAAAGTATTATCCGTAAATGATACTTTTCCTCCATCGTTCACTGCCTTTACCTGTGTTTCATCGAAAAGTTTTCCCGGTACTCCCTCATGGTCGTTAGCCTTTGCTTTAAGATATAAGCATTTATTCTTTACAGAGACTTTATGCTCCAAAGGACAATTAAAAGAAACTCCAAACGATAATTTACCAGGTTCTGAACATGAAATCCTCATTATTACCACATTGTCGGCTATAGAAGAAAACAATTCCCTCTTATATGTAACGCCATCAACCTTATAGCTGACAGATGCGACAGCCTTCTCAATATCAAGCTCACGATAATAATCAGTCGCATTCTTATGATTCTGGAAATTAATCATTAGGCTGCCGATAGTCTGATACGGCATTCCATTTCTTGGAGTAAGAAAATTCTTATTGACTAAATCCTGCGCTTCGTTATACTTACCGTCAAAAATAAGCTTCCTTACTTCCGGCAACACTTTCAGTGCATCGGGATTATCATTTCTATATGGTGAACCAGCCCAGAACGTTTCCTCATTCAATTGCAATTCCTCTACTTCAGTGCCGCCATAAACCATTACACCTAACTTTGAATTACCGAGCGGCAGTGCTTCAGTCCATTCAGATGCCGGCTTATTATACCACAATTTTAAATTTCCTGCCGATACATATGCCGACAGAACCAACAATACAGATAGAATACGAAACTTCATATTATCACAATTTTAATAATTTATCAGAGGCTTTTTCTACTACATATTTTTTATTATCAATACAAATATATGCTTTTCCTGTAGAAGAATAAAACCATTCATTATTTTTTAGATAAATGGATACAGAAATCGGTTCATCGGATTTTATTAAAACATCACCTTTCACCAATGACTTTCCATTCAATAGTAAAATTTGAGTAATATTCCTCTCTTCCTCAGTTACTGATACAAATGCACCTTCCATTTTAAGATTGTCGTCAGTGGCACATTCGGTTTCATAGTCTGTGTTACTCAATATATAATCCGTACGGCTACCTTTTGACTTTACACATATCCCAACCGCTTTTCCTGATATCATCCTAACTTTTTCCACATCAGTCACTGAATATTTATTATTTCTTGTCGGTTCAAATACAGCAATATAAGGATTTTTCCATGCATTATTTCCAGACTGCCTTACTATTATAGTAGGTGTAATATCAGGAGAGGAACTAACATTATCTGGAGTTATACCCTTATTAAGAGTAGTATATGGAGCATCAACCTTATATATATATCTTCCTTTTTCATAAGGCATCCACATATTCATTTTGATGTTGTTTTCTCCTGTAGTAACATTCCACACAGCTTTAAAATTGTCATCCAATTCAGCCATATAAGGATTTTTGAAGAAATCATATCCTTTATGCCAATGGTTAGTTATAGAATCTGTTTTTATCAGTTCCAGCATGCTATTATCATCTCTATATAAAGAAACAGATTTACCCACATTGTGAAATAAATAATCACTATCATTTGTATCAGAACGGAATATATCAACATAATAACCATTATTCTTATCTGTTTTCATAAGAACAACAACTCGTCTTTTATCACCTGCTGAAACATCAGCAACATTAATATTAGGATTTAACGCTGCTTCATTAACAAAAGATAGCGAATCTACATAAGGTTCCAGTGCATTTACAACAATATCTCCTTCTGTATATCTAGGCATGATAGTATTACTTCCTGTTACAGACTGATGATATGTATGATCTTTACTCCAATATGATTCATAACCTGATGCATCAGGCGAAAGAGCATACCCAAAGCCATAGAGTTGTAAAGCCAGACCATTCGGTGACAAATGCGCCCCATTCCTTCCTCCATATAATATCGCCATAAGTTCATTATCTAAAAGTCCATTTCTCATTGTTACCAATCTATGAAACCGAGAGTATGACATTCTTTCTTTAGCAGCATCACGAACATCCGGTATATCAGGGACAAACAGACAAATATCACTCCACCTCGCATTATTTCTGTTATATTTACCCGTACCTACACCTTTATTCAAAGCTGACGCTACACGGTTTATATTATCATGGTCTCCCATATCAGTATAATATGAAAGCAAATTTTCAAACGTCCTGAAATTTGCAGTACCTCCACGGGTATCTCCAAAAACTATCATGTTAGCGTTTGAGTCCATCCAAGGGAAAACAGCCATAGCTGTTTTTCTCAACAAAGGATTATCTGTTATAATATCAATACCTTGCCTTCTCAATAATGTAGCAAAATCCAATAAAATACCTGTAACTCCAAAAGCATACCCAGGAGACTCTGGCCACAATCCAGTGATACTATCATATCCTTTCAGTATATCAGGGATTGCATCATGATAAGGAGTAGATTCCTTAACCAAATAATGCAAATAAAACGAACGTCCCTTTCCATCAGAATAAAAATCATTATCTTCCAAAGCCAATATCGGTTTCAGCATGATATTCCATCCGTTTACATTCCAGTTTCCGCTTTTACCGCCTCTTACAAAGCCAATATCAATAAACCTCTTGAAAACTATTCCAACAACTTCTTCAAGTTCCTTTTCTATCTTATTAAGATGTACATGCGGATTTTTCTTCAGATAGTCAAATGCAAGGTCATATATCATTGCTGCATGCATAGCCAAATCATCATGTATTTGTTCGTAATCATAATATCCACATATACCTCCAGGTTCGTATCCCCCTTTTCCACCTGTAGATTGGTCAGGATCAAGTACCGGATTCATATAATATGTTCCCAAAAGCCAAGTATAAAAAATATCAGAAGCTAAACGTGCATATTTTTCTTCTTCAGTAACCCAATAAATGAAAGCTGCTTCTTCCGCCAGTGTCAGTATTTCTACGTTATTTGAACGGATCATATGTCCGGTTTCCTTATACTGTACCAACACCTTTGGTGCTTCAGGATTAATCCTGCTTATCCCCCACATATCACCGGTTTCATTATAAGGAGTCCTTTCTTCCAATGGAACATTCACATACTTATTCCACGTTCTCATTCCAGGCATTCGTACAGTTGGAACAGGGGCATTCCCCTCTCCCCTGTTCCAATTCTGATTTTTCAAATAACACTGTGTATATCTTTCACCATTCTTCCAATACATTGCCATACGAGATATTATCCATTCAGGATTACTTTTATGCCTGTCAGCAAATGGTTTAATCTTATCCTTCAATGCATTAAATGATTTCCTGGCCCATTCACTATTTTTTATTCTGTATCTTATCGAATCCCTTTCATCATTACTTACAACAATATTCGGATGATTTACAGACATTACATGTGTAAATATACCAAACAATAATATCAATAATCCGACAATTCTTTTCATAACCAAATTATAATTCCTTTATCAAAACACATGTCCAAGGTAACAATTCTCTTTCAAAAACTAAAACACCTTCGTCATTAACTTTTATAATTTCCTTTTGGGTATCCCATGCCTTTTCCTTTAAATACTCAATTTCATCTTGACTTGGAGAATGAGGAGAACCTATTTCTACATAATCATCATATACATTTCCATTGTCCTTATCCAATGTTTCAACCACAAACACAGTACCCGGTTTCAATCCTTTTAGTGATAAGTCTACTTTTTTAGATGAGGCATTCATATAATTATTAAAGTTCCTTGCAGAAGGCACAGCCTCAATATATTCATCCGGATAGTTAAAAGCCAAAGCAGCAATTTTCTTCGTAACAGACGAACGGCTGATAAAAACAGGATCATCGTAATACAGTTTCTCATCACCCAATTCATTAAGCATTCTGTAAGCATGGAATGACGGTTTGACAAGTCCTTGGAAATTAATCATACCGAATCCACCGTGAAATATGCTTTCGCCTCCACCCTTTTCTTCAAATATATCAGTAAAAGTCCAGTACATCAACGAGTTTGCCAATCCTATACAATCAAGATTACATTTCAGTATATAAGCTGCAGGAGGAAGTACATCATGCATCACGTCACGGCTGTTGGGACTTGTACTCCATTCTGTAAGATGGATTTCCGCATCTGGATATTTACTGTTTGCCAGTTGTTTTCTAATCCAGTTTATATCATCTTTCAAAGAATATACATATCTTACGGCATCCTTGCTTTTACCGCTTTCTGGATCAAGAGCATAATCTGTAGGATAAGGATGTGTAGAGATAAAATCCAAAGGAAGATTTTCCTTTTCACAATATCTTATAAAATCCTCAATCCAAGAACCTTTCCACTGCTGCTTGTTTATCTTATCCTGTGAATAGAAACGTGATTTTGACTGGTCATAAACCTCACCATCGAAACGAGTATCAGCAATAAAATTACTTGTAGCCGGTCCACCAACCTTCAGTCGTTTATCAACAGACTTTACAGCCTCAGCCGATGCCTTATAAAGTTTAAAATAATCACTCTTTGTTCCGTCAAAAAAACCAGCCTTCGGGTTCATATTCAGATTTGGCTCGTTCCACACCTCAAAATACCATGTCAATACTTCATCAATACCATACCTCTCCACAACGTGCTGCGTGAAAGCCTTAATCATGTCATGCCATTTTCCAAGTCTCTTTTCGTCAAAACTTACACGGTTTCTATACCACATCTGCATTTTACTGTTATCTGCAGCAATACCATTCGGGAAAAAAGAAAGTTCCACGAACGGTTTCACACCAACAGATAGCATACGGTCATAAACCTCGTCAATATACTGCCTGTTATAAACCACCCTGCCATCAGGCTTTTCAAAATAAACAAACATATCATCATCAAAAAGGCCATGCATACGCAGATACTTGAATCCGCAGTCCTCTTTTACAAGTTTCAACTGTTCCACCCAGCTTGTACGCAGTCCTTCATTGGCACGTCCGGCACATGTTCCAACACTCCAATAATGAGTAAATTTTTCACCTTCAACATTTACGTTTACATCCTGTGCTTCTACAGTCAATCCCAAACCAAGCAGGAATGCACCTATCATAAAAAAATTCTTGTTCATATAGCTATTTGTTTTTTAATATTAATCACACAACATTAGTTTATGGTATAATACAAGCGTCTTGTATTGAAGTTCCATTAGTACCAGGTCTCAAACTTATAGTCAATCTGTTTTCTCCACCATAGTTTAACCAGCATTCTGGCAAATAATACTCTGTCTGTGGTCCTTTTTCCCAGCACCTTCCCAAACAATGTCCGTTAAGATAAATAAACCCATTACCATAATGATTAAGTTTAAGGTGATAGACATTTTCGGATTCAGGAACCTCAAATGAATAATTATGCCATACCAACAACGGTTCTTCTTTTTCATTATCAGTAGAATTATTATCCATATCAACCTTACCGGCTGAAAGCTTTTCTCCCTTCGCTTTTTCGGTATAAGCATAATACAAATCAACATTTCTACCGTTGCATTTCACAAAATCAATTCCTACGCTCCAATAATCTTCCACAATTTTCTTCGTATGGTGATGCAATCCTTTACTTTCATACAGCATCACCACCTCAACACGTTTTCCAGACAATGAATCACCTGGCAATCTGAAAAAAGCACTTGTTTCAGTTTCTTCTATTGGTGAGATTAAAGCTCCATTCACATTAACCAACACTTCATCTTTATCTGTACCGTTTATCAGTTTATTACCTATCCTGCCTATTTCGAGGAGAGAACCTTCTTTGGCATAACATTTATAATACACAAAGTGTCTTCCGTAAATACCTTTATCATCAAGGTATTCTCCTTTACGGAGTTTTATCCATTTCTGGGGGAATTCATCACATATCCCAGTTGAAGCCCCTAAACTGATAGTATCAGCTATAGCATAAGTGCGAACAAAAGGTTCCGGCAATTCAGGATACCATTTCCCTTGTTTTTCTCCTGATGGTAAATAATATACCATTGAGCCAAAAGGTTCCAATGAAAAATCCAAAGCCAATCCATCTGCATACAATGTTCCGAAATGATGTTTTGCATGTTCCTCTGTTCTTACGAAATAATACCTGTCACCGGTTTCTGTCTCTCTTACCAAAAGCTTTACATCAGTATCTGATGATACATATTTCACATCCTTCACGGCAGCCCTTGCAATCTTTATTCCATGTTCCTTAACAAAAGCGGACAACCCCATGAAACGTCTGTATCTGTCATTTGTAGAACCATCTTCACCAATTGCCGCTGCATAATCGTATGTAGTTGTCATCTGCCTTGCACCCCAATCATCGAAATTCGTTCCCCCCACAGCCATATAGAAATTAAGGGCACAGAATCCTCTCTGCAATGCGTATAAAGTTATGTTCTGAGTCTGTACAGGCATTAGACCGTCCTGTTCCCAACTTAGTTTTCCACCGACTTCACTCATCCATCCTCCTTGAAGTTCACCGGAAATCAGAGGTTTTCCAGGCTGTGTTTTCAACTGCTGGTTAATAAGTCTTCCGAAACCACCTTCCACCTTCCATTTAGGATAGCTGTTCACCATATCAACAACTCCATTAAGTGGACCTTCCATTACGTTACGTGCCTCATCAGTCCAACAAGTTATCAGAGGGATCTCTATTCCGTTCTTGCGTACTATTTCAGCAAGTCCTACCAGATATTTCCTTTTTTCATCTTTTGGAAACCATTTTATCCTATTGAACTCATTCTCTATCTGAAAGAATATAACACCTCCTTTACCTTTTTCTTTATTTATTATTTGATACGGAGTAACTACCTTGCATACAGCCTTATACCAATGTTCGTTCCATCTCATAAACTCAGAATCTGTACTTTGCAGCCAGGTTTCAAACTTGGTCTTTGCAGGTTTCTTTCTCATTATCCACTGTGGAAATCCGCCACCGCTCCACTCCGCACAGATATATGGTCCCGGACGAAGAATCACATACATACCTAATTCTTCAGTAATATCAAGAAAATCTGTCAATGGTTTCAAATCAATACATGAATAATCATTTACTGATTTAGGCATTCTACGTTCATGCCAGTTCCATGGAATATAAGTTTCCACACAGTTGAATCCAGCCTCTTTAAGTTTTACCAATCTGTCTTTCCACAAAGGCTGAGGAGTACGGAAATAATGGAATGTACCGCTAAATATAAAAGTATCTTTACCATCTACCTGTATACACTTGCTATCGTAACGGATACGTTCAGGATGAAGAAACACAGAATCGTTTATCTGATATCTATACGGATTACTATCTGACAATACTATATCTTCACTACTTTCCATAACAGACAAGTCAGTTATATTCTGAGCCGTTGCAGATAAAGCAGTAAGCACACAGATTATTCCAAGAAATATTTTTTTCAATACCGTCATATTCTACATCTTTATTATTTGTTCAAAATTCCCATGTATTACCAGTTCCTTATTCGATTTGTAATACAGTTTACTATCTTTCCATTCAAGATAAGCATCAAAACTTCCTCCATCAGAGGCCGAAACAGACAATCCGTCTCTTTTCAATGATTTTCCATTTACTATATATACAGACTTCTTATCGTTTCCATCCACTGAAACTATACTGTAAGTTCCAACAAATTCAGTTCCCATATATTCCGTTTTTACATTCTGCTTGTCGGAATGCATTATATGATCTTTCTTCTCACTGTTCTTATATTTTACAGAAACTTTTGCCATTCCATCCTGCTTTTCAGTATCACCTATATATACAGACTCAATTACACCATCTGCTCCGTTACCATACGGCTCATAAATCGCTATGAACGGATTATTCCATGCCTCACCGTCATGCCTCATCAATATTGCCGGAACAGGCAATTTCTTTAATGAAGCTTCATAATAACGGTGATTGAATAGTGAATTAAGCTGATATACAGTCCTGCCCTCACCTTCAGGCACAAACATTCTCATGTGAGTATCATCCACCCCAAGATCAAAGTCTACATAAAATCCTTCAGACAGTTTCTTTGACCCCAAAGTCGTGAAATAGCTATAACCTTTGCCTGATAATGAGTCAATAGATTCTGAAGACATTTTTATACTGTTTCCAGACATGTCATAAATCTTAGAGCCGATACCCATATTATGATATATATAGTCATTATATTTATCTTCATCATCCATTACATCCGAACGGAATATATCAACAAAATACCCGGTGTGTCTTGATGTTCTGACTATTGACAGACTTCTTCGTTGTTCAGCATTAATTTCTTTAGTCCTGAAATGATTTACCGCATCCACAAACTGATGGTTAGGAGATAATTCCTGTTCAGGTTCTCCTCCTTCAACGATTAGCGGTTCTGAATACAATATTTCCAGATTCTGTGGCATATCATTATCCGCTCCTTTACCATTAGGAGATACTGTATTATGGGCAGCTACATTCATCTTATATTCATGACTGTCCTTACTCCAATAATCCTGACCTATTCCCTGATCCGGAGCCAACACATGACCACGTCCGTAAAGTTCCATTGTCATACCATTTGGTTGACGATGTCCCATATTTTTTCCGAATCCGGCTAAAGTAAATGCTAACGCATCCTTATAATCATCAGCATTATTCCTCGCAAAAACACATGAATACACTGACGAGTACGACATTCTTGACAAATGTGGCAAACCATCAGACTTTGGAACTTCTGGCAGATAGAAGAACAATGAATAATAAAACTCATTATTGAAGTCACGTTTTTTCGCATACTTCATCATCGAAGCCCAATAATCAAGTCTGTCTTTGTCACCTTTTTCTGCGGCATATGCCATCATCAGTTCTATTTGAGAAGTAAACATAATCGAATATGACGCATCTCCTATATTGGTGATATATCCGTTAGGAAACATCATCTGCGGCATTGCTCCAGGAACTTTATTCAGTAAAGAATCCTCCGACAGTAAATCCAGCCCATTCTTATAATATATATATCCGAACCTCACAAGCTGCTCACTCGATCCCTGCCCGTATCCTCCAGGAGCTTCAGGCCAAAGTCCTGTCACAGGACTGATATTGGCACGTAACACATCAACATAGGCTCCATGGCTTTCTGTAGTCGGACCGTAAACTAACTTATTCACATAATAACCACGTCCCTTACCATCCTTATATGCATTGTCATCCTCAAGTGCCAAAGCATATAACATGGCTGACTGTTGTTCGTTCATGTTCCAGTTACCCTTCAGTCCTCCGCCACGGTTCAGTTTGTTTTCAATCAGACGTTTGAACATTATTTCAAAACGTTCCATAGCCCACTCTTTTCCTTCATTATGAGCAGGAGCCCACATTTCTCCTTCTATTCCATTCACAAACTGGTCTGACTCGAAATATTCATCACGCAGATAATTATAAATCATATCGTATGCCAAAGGTAAAGTAGCAAAATGACGGGTATCTCCCAATGTCTCAAAAGATAAATACCCATTTATACAGTTATCCTTCGACTTTTCTTCCCAATCTGGATTTAACTGTTCCTGCTGTGAAGCTCCACGTACAAAGTTCCACAATATATCCGCAGAAAGTTTTGCATATTTTTTATCGCCTGTTATATAATAAAGTATAGACGATTTCCATGCCAATTGAATAAAGCTGCGGTTTACAGTTTCAGTCCCGAGTCCGGTTTTAGTAAATGGTATTGTATCATATTTTATATCCTGACCTAATTGAGATAATGTATTGGCAGGCTTTTCCGTAAGTTTCACAATTCCAAGGCTCTCTTTACAAGGTTTTGTCAGCGAACCGTCTCCATAAGGTATAATCTTATCAATCGGAGCCAACGGAACAGAATTGCTTGCGGCACGTCCGTAAGTGACACGTACTGTAGGATACTTTGCATTTCCTTCACGTCTTGTCACAAAATTTCCATCAGTGTAAAAACGGATATATCTTTTTCCCGGTTCCCAATGCATCTGCATCCTTGATATCACATACGATGGATCATTCTGATGAATTGCAATAATAGGATCGACCTCATTCTTTAAATCATCATAAACATTTTTCGCCCAATCTACATTATTTACTTTATCTACTATTGCTACACGGCCACCGCTTGTCGCAAATATACGCGGATGAGAGTCTGTTCTGAATTCAAATCCTCCATTTTCTTTATTGCAAGAATAAAGTCCTATAGAAAAACACAAAACTGATAAAAAACATTTCTTATTCATAATAAAATCAAGTTACTTTTAGGAAAGAACAGATAAGTATGGTAAGTAATCCAAAACTTATCTGTTCATTTCTTAGAACTACTATTCAGGTTTAACTATATCAAATGCTCCTTCCGGATTACCCTGTAAAGCCTTGATATCATCAAAATAGATTGTCAAATCAGCAGGCCACTGTACATACATACCGAATTTTGAGCTTATATAATCACCTATAAGATTAGTTTTTGTAACCTCACAATTCAAAGTATTATCATCAATCCACTCTCCGAAACCGAAATCTCCATTACTAAATTCATAATCAGGAGCTTCATATGTTTCAGGAGTTTCACCATCTATCCATGACCAGGCCTTCAGGTTTCCTTTACCATTTATACCAACCTTAAAATACACTACTACTGAAACCCATGTATTAAACGGAATGGTTCCAAATTCACCTGTTACAGGATCAACCAAAGCATTTCTATGTGACAATACAAGTTTATTATTCTCAATGCTTACATGTCCTGCCCATGAACTTCTATCCCCCACATTAAACATCTGTGCAATAATAGTGCCGGTAACATTCTCTGGATATAAACCAGAAGGCAAGAACACTTTAAATCCATACCATCCGTCCGTCACTACCATCAAATCACAAGCCACCTCACATCCTCTACGCTCGCGACGATTATCGGCAGCCAGAGCAGCATAATTATAATAGAACTTCAGATAATTGTTTTCTACATTAACTGTGCTTGGAGCCCATACAGGGCTATCTATGAATGGAGAATATGAAGAACCATTATTAAAGTCATTCTCAAAAAGCTTGTATACCTGGAAGAATGGCCCTTTCACTGTTTGTTTTTCTCCAAAATCAACATATAAAGTGGCTGTATTACCTTCTGCAGGAACCTTTACCTTTATTTCGTTGGCTGTGACACTTTCAGGTATAGCCGAACCATCCTTGAATCTTACTCTTATGTCACTAAGCGGAACATCTGTAAAGAAGTTCTCTCCTGTTAGAGTTATAAGTTCACCAGCCCATGCTTCTGCTGGAGAAACAGACGTTACCGTTGCACCCTCATTGCATACAAACTCATCAGTTGTTGTATATTCCTCAGAAGAAACCTTTACTTTAATAAGGCCGGTAGTAGCACCATCCGGCACAACAACCTTTATTTCCCTATCAGATACGCTTAAAATTTCTTCGGCTTCAACTCCGTTGAACTCAACAGTTACACTGTTTACAGAGGAGCCGAAATTATACCCCGAAATAGTAACTTCATTAAAAGCATACCCTTCCATAGGAGAAAAACCTGTTACAAGAAGTTCTGTCACTTCAGGTTCCGGTTCCTTTACCGTAAAAGCCTCTTCAGTAACAAGTTCAGTACCGTTTATCTGCAATGTAACATTACCACTTGTAGCATCTTCTGGAACCTTCACGACAATTCGTTTGTCTGAATATTTGACGAACTGCGTCACTTCTGTGCCATTAAAATACACATGTGCATCCGCATCTGCCCTATAATCACCAAATCCAGCTCCAGTAAAAGTCACTTCATCCCCAACCAAAGCTGATTTTGGGCTGAAATCTTCCAATATCGGTATCACATCAGATACTATTTCTGTCTCATTATCACATCCGACAAGAACTCCGGCACACATTATATATATCAATATATATCTTAAAAACCTACTATTCATAACATGAAACATTATTAGTTGAACATCTTTATAAATTTCAATGGAGCACTTGCGTCTGCATTTTTATCATTCTTCAACAAGAATCTTACATAGTATTCCCCTGGTTCAAGTAATTCATAAGGTCCGAATTCAAGATAATTAGAGAAATCGCCCCAGCTGTCATTGAATACCACATCTCTGGAATATTGGGAATTAATTGACGAAATATCTTTCAACGCTTCCACATCCTGTCCTATTTCAACATTAACGTAACAATTCTGGTCACGAGTTGAAGTATATAAGCCTATATAATATTTACCTATTGTTTCTACATTAACTTTATATATAGCTATATCTCCACTATTCCAATCCCACAAAGCATGACTTTTGGCTTCCATACCTTCATATCCTGAATTGTATTTGAATTCCTGTGAAGTCACATCAAAATATCCTATTTCATTGGCCGAAGTACCGTTTTCGTCCCAGTAATCACATGGCTTGATATTAGCACCTTTACAATAAACAACATCCTTACATAGCAATGTCATCATGACAGTACCTGTCTCATATCCATCCTCACTCATTAACTTATATACGAAATTCACTGAACTCCTTGTATACGATTCACCTTTTTTGATAGTAATAGCACCTGTAAGAGTTCCTGTAGGTACTGTAACCACTATCTCATTGTCTGAATAGCTAACATAGTCGGCAGCCTCTATTCCATTGAAATATACATGCGATGATGCATCCTTACGGCTTGTTCCAAAATTAGAACCTACAATTGTAACCTGAGTAAGATAATCCCCCTCCTTTGGAGAGAAGTCTGTTATGACTGGTTTATTATCAATATCAGAGTCTTCGTTTTTACAGCCTACTGACATCATATTTAATGTCAATATCAGTAAACTGAAAAAAATATATTTTATGTTTATATGTATTTTACTACCCATAACTATCTTGTTTTAGAATCCGTTTTCTCAAGATTCACAGCCTGACTTATTGTCCAAACTGCGAATCTATTATAACTATTATTCTGCCGAATCTGGTTCTGTATTTGTAATCTTAAGATTTCTAATACATCCACCACCAGCGTTAGAAAATTCAACTTTTACATAATTTAATCCAGACTGTAAAATTCCAAGTGATAATACTTTTGAATTATACGTCTTATAACCGTTTGATCCTGTAACAGAAAAAATACTCACTGTATCTAGATTACTACCAAAATTAGAGCCGTCAGTTCCACATGACACAGAAACATTTACCTGATTAGGTGACGTTCCTTCAAATTCCAACCAATAGTTTTCTTGACTTGATATATCAAGTTTGAATACAATATATTCTCCAACTTTAAAATCCCAAATTGCAAAATTTTTTGCGTTTGAAGGATCATAGCCCTCAGGTTGAGTATTCAATCCATCAACACTAGTAACATTCCATATTCTGTAACTATTATTATTACTTTCATTAGCTACAGAATATTCATTAATATTCAATCCTCCACTTGAAGTTGTAAACGTATAGCAATCATTAATAAACAAATACTTAGACCATGCAGAAGCCTTTATATTTATTTGCTGTTTATCTGTTGTATAAGATTTTCCAGAAATCGGAGTATCAAACCTAACATATACCTCAATATTTTCACCAGTTGCTATATCTTCAGGAACATTGAACTTGATTTCAGATGTAGATGCCGTTATAATCTTCTGATCAATCTCATTATCAGCAACAAATACATGAATATTAAGATTGTCCTTAGATGGTTCATAGAAATTCTCACCTGTAATAGTCAGTTCATCACCGATACCCAACGACAAAGGAGAAACAGACGTTAATTTTGGAAGAAGAATCTTATAAATTGCAGTAGTTCCATCTCCTAAAATCAAATCTTCACGACCATCATATTTTATAGTTACCTTTTTAATATCAATATAACCATCAGATATATATGAATCAGAAACAGGGGCCTGAACTTTAATCTGAGTGGAATTTACTGATTTTACAACCGCCTCATATTCACCGAAGAAGACATGAATATTGCTAAGCTCCTCGTCTGCGCCATAAAAATTCTGACCGGTTATAGTTACATCATTTCCAGCAAGTCCGCTAACAGGTGCAATACCTGTTATCTGTGGATTTGCTATAACATTAAATACAAGACCTGTCAATGTCTGATAACCAACGAATTCAACACTGATATTTACCTCACCAGCATTTACATCCTGAGGAACATTAACCTTGATTTCAGTTTCAGATACGGAAGTTGCAGTTGTCACAGCATCACCAAAATAAACCTTGACATTAGCAGGTTCTACATCGAAGAAATTCTTTCCTGTAATGGTTATTTCATCACCAATGTATGAACTGTTAGTAGAGATGCTTTCAAGAGTTGCCCCTTCAAGATAAGTAAAATCTTTTTCAGAGAAAGCATAGTTTCCATCCTTCAATACAGAGATTCGGCCAGTAGAAGCACCAACAGGAACCCTAACCTTTATTTCCGTATCTGAGTAACTTATAAACTCTGTCGCTACAGTTTCATTAAAATAAACTTCTGCTCTATTCTCTTCAGTTCCGAAGTTCTTACCGGTTATAGTTATTTCATTACTTGAATAACCTTGCTCAGGAGTGAAACCTGTTATTTCCATTCCATTTCCTGCAACGGTTTCATTTTCATCCTTACATGATGAAAATACAGCCATAACCATCAAACAAATAGCAAAAATATTAAAATAAGTAATCTTCATCTTTTTCATATTAAGAATATTTTAAAATCAACATTAAACTATTTTATAAAGTCTTCTATACACAAAACAAATGTCTTTTTTTCTCCATTTGCGGCAGTAACCTCATACATATATTCTTTACCTATCTCAAAAGCGGCAGGAGTACCCATTACAGGAGCATCATCCAAAGGAGCGATTTTTGCCGCAGGGCTTAATATAGAAGTAAGATAAAGCCTGTCAAGAGAAACTGTATTTCTTACAGCAGTTTTGAACTCTCCAGAATTGTTCGCAGCAGGAACAGTAATGATGAAGTCTATTCTGTTGTTTTCATCGGGAGCATTGTTACTCAATGTAAGCTGCTGTCTGTTCAACACATCATACCCATTGGCATTCTGTGACAACCAGCGATATTCGAAAGTAATTGATGTTATTTCACATAAGTTTGAGTTCTCTATTTCTTCAAGTCCTGCTTTCAGACAAGAAGAAAAGAGTCCCACTGCACAAAGCAAAAACAAAATGAACTTAAACTTTACACTATATATTCTTTTCATAACAAAATTTCTTTAATGATTAATATCTTGGATTCTGAGGTGCATAATTTGGATTTTCTTCCAGAACATTCTGAGGAACAGGGAACAGGTATCTGTATCTGTTAAATACGAAATTATTGTTTGAACCTTCGAATTTCAAATCAACATACTTGTATGATCTTCCGTTCTGTGATATCTCAAACTGCTTTATCTGTCCGAAGTTCAACTGGTCTATATTTTCGGCACCATTCTTGATTCCAAACCTCATCAGTGTGTAATATCTGTCATTTTCCAGCATCAATTCAGCATTACGTTCGTCTATATATATTTTCCAAAGTTCATCACCGGTTTCTGTTTGCAAAGCCTTCAGACCACCGTGAGTTACACGTGTCTTGTTTATATAGTTTCTTGCATTGCCCCAATCTTCCTTCATAAGATATGCTTCGGCAGCATTAAGGTATGCCTTGGACAATCTCAGACAAGTACGGTGAAATCCAGACAATGAATTCAATGTCCAAGCCTGTGTCTGAGGAACCATCTTTACAAAAAGATATCCTGTAACTGCCCCCTGAGTACTGCTTAAAGATTTAAATGAGTTTGGATTCATATTTCCACCCTCACGTGTATCAAATGAATTACCAAAATACGTACACCCATCATAGGCTACTGTGGAATAAAAACGTTTATCCCTATCCTTATACATAAGTTCCGCTATATCCGTATAACCCGCATTTATTGCTGTCTGGTTTAATGAATATATACCATCATTAACATCAACATATTTATCAAATCTGATAGACTCTTCCCAACGTCTTGCCACTCCATCTTCGTCAGTTATATAAAAAGCCTCATCTATAGCTTTAGGATTAGGAGTTATGGTCTGATAGAATTCACTGAATGTATATCCTGAGTAAGGAGTTCCACTATAACTATTTACAATATCTGTTTTAAGTATATCAGCATACATCGTAGGCAAATAGTTACCAAACTCAACAGGGCTTGAAGAGTTAAGATTATAAAGTCCTGGAGGAGTAAACGAAGCAAGGAGTATTTCAGAAGTTGTACCCGATGCATATTCAAAATCATTGAACTGTTTTGCCCAGTTGTCAGAAGATTCCAGTTCATATATTCCCAGACCATCCATATTCTCTACAGCTTCTATTGCTGCATTATAATAAGGAGTAAGGTCTATGTTTTCTTCTATTCCATTGATTATACCATATTTTATGTATGCAGCAGCAAGAAGATTTGCTTCAGAAAGAAGTCCGTAAACAGCCCCCTTGCCAGGTCTTCCGGCAGGAGCAGTATTATTTATAAGTCCTGCAGCCTTGTTAAGGCAATCTATTCCATAATCGAAAGTTTCCTTAATTGATGCACGCGAAAGGCTCAGTTCATCTTCTGGAGTAAGAGTCTTTTCTATAATTGGATAGCCACCGAATGTCTTGGCTCTTGTTATATAAATCAATCCTTTGGCGAAATATGCCTGACCGAGCATATCATTCTTCACATCTTCATTGAAATTTTCACATCCTTCTGTCAAATGGTCTATAGCTATATTTACCCTCCTTATATCAATAAAGCTGTCGAACGCCCCCATTTGATCAGTTATACTTGCCGGTGTAAGGCTGGCATCATTCTTTATAGCACTTGTACCTCTGTTCCAACGGCTGAAACAATTGTCAGAGGAAACATCAAGTCCTGGAGCTAAAGGCCCAGAATACAAAGAAAACCATGTTTCAAACTTATTGCCAGCATCCCTTCTCACTGTAGCATACCAAAGGTCATTAAGATAAATCTGTGCCAGACTCGGATCGCTCCATACATCTTCTTCCGTTCTCAAATCCAACGGAGACTTGTCAAGGATGCTATTACATGAGGTGATGCAAAGCATAAAAGTCAATCCCAACGATATTATATTTAATTTCTTCATTTCAAATATTTTTTAAAAACCTAAATTGAAAACTATTGAATAAGTACGGGTTGTAGGATAAGCAAGTGTCTGAACAGTACCTGTATCATTGATAGGTCCAGACTCCGGATCCATATATTTTGTACATGGAGATATTGTTATAAGGTTTGTTCCAGTCAATGAAACTTTGGCAGCAGACAACCACTGAACATTCTTAAGTAATTTGTGTTTGAGATCATAACTTATACATAAGTTCTTTAGACGTGCATATGTCTTATTAATAAGCCAAAGAGAAGAAGACTTTCTATTGTATTCTCCATTCCATGCTCCGTAATCGTTATCCGCACGAGGATACATTGCATCTGTATTATTCGGTGAATAAAAATCAAGTTGGTCTTTATAGTATATCTTGTTCCATCCTGTACCTTTCAGGTTATTGTGCATTATACCATATTGAGGTCCGGAACCCTGTATCAAACCGTCAAGTGACCATCCGTTCCATCCTACACTGAATGGTATACCCCACTGCATAATAGAAGAACGAGGCTTTCCATCGTATACAGCATCTTCATCATTTATCACACCGTCACCGTTCACATCGACATATCTCACATCACCGGCCATCATAGATGTTCCTTCATTCTGTATTGGATAGTTGAGCAATTCGGTAGGATCGCGGAACAATCCATCATAAACCAACACCCTGTCACCCATTCCTATCGTAACGTGTGTAGTACGTTCATTAGGGTTTGCAAGTGTAACGGCATCATCACCCTGTTCATATTTCTCCCAAAGTTCATCATAAAATGTAAGATTCGCACCTATGCTATATGATACCTTTCCTATATTGTCCTGCCATACCAATGAGAACTCTGCACCGGCACGTCTGAAAGCATCGTCAGACATAACCTTAGGCAATCCTGAGATATAGAAATTACCACTATAACCAACATTATTACCCAATGTTGAGTTATAACGATTAACAGGATTTATAAGATAACCGGTTGTCCTACGGAAAAAATAATCTACAGTACCCGAGAGGCGATTGTTAAGAAAGCCAAAATCAGCTCCGAGATTCCATGTAGTAGTGGTATACCATGTCAAATTATTAGAAGCCAACTCTCCTGGAGAAGCCGTAGGCACTGTAGCTCCACCTATATATGCACCCTCTGTATCAACTTCCCAGTTAGACAAATAAGCAAAACGTGAGGAAGTCTCACCTATTTGACCTATAGATCCCCTCAACTTTAACATATTCAGTGAAGTAAAATCTTTAACCTTCTTCATAAACGGTTCATCAGAAATCATATATCCCAAAGCTACAGAAGGGAAAAAACCCCATCTTGAACCTTTAGCAAAACCATCATTACCATCATAACGGAAACTGGCATAAACCAAGTATTTCCCATCATAGTCATAATTCAACGTACCTACATACCCCAAACGACCTCCTTCAGAAGCACTACCTCCATTGGTCTGACCATCAGAAGGTCCTGCAAAAATTTGGTCTATATTATCAAAATAATCTGTTCTTTTAGCCCATATCTGGTCTGAATAGTTTTCTTTCTGATTATAGAAAAGACCTACACCTATTGTATGTTTATCAAAAGTCTGGTCATATTTTAAACCTACATTGAATTCATATTTCCACCAGTAATTTTTGGTCATAGTAAGAGTAGGTTTAGTAGTTGTAACAATTGTACCATCCTCATTATATGTAGGAACATACGCATTCCAATTCTTATTGTTTGAGTTACCTACCTGATATCCTCCCCACATTGTTGCCTTCAGACCTTTAACCCATGGAATATTCCAATCAAGATTAAGATTTGCATCAATTCCAACCTGAAAGTCTTTGTCGTATGCGCCACTTGTATCACCATATAATGCCATCGGACTGTTTGGAGCATAACTTCCGTCTTCATTATATACTTTGTCGAGCGCACTCAGGCTTTGTATTTCCCTCCAAGGGTCTATCCCGTAGGACTTGTTGTCTATAACGTATGGTCTCAAATCAACTCCCATTGTTATTCCAGTTTTCTTGAAATCATGTATGAGATTAAGTCCCACACTATATGTTTTATAATCCTTAGGGGGATTTTCTCCTGCAACATTATTCTGTAAAGAACCCTGATCATATACCATAAACGATACTCTGTATTTTGTATCGGACGATCCTCCATCCATAGTCAATGTATGTCTTTGAGAAAAAACACCGTTCTTCACCAAAAGATTCCACCAGTCGGTATTAGGATAATCCGCAAACATTCCGCTCTGTATCTTCGCCAAAGCAATATCAGAATATGGCTTTACATCACCCATATAATCGCTTATGGTATTCTGCATTGTAGCTATTTCATATGATGAAAGTTTGTCACGCTGCATAATAGGAGTATTATACTGTCCGTCGAAAGTATAATTGATTCTCATTTTACCTTCTTTTCCCTTTTTAGTTGTAACGACAATGATACCATTTGCAGCAGAAGCACCATAAACAGCACTTGATGCAGCATCTTTCATCACGGAAAGTGATTCGATATCCTGTGATGGAAGTCTCAAGAAAGCATCCTTATCCTGAACTATACCATCAATCACATACATGGGATCGCCACCACCACGTATGGAAATTGTAGGTGAAGAATCTGGACCACCCTGTGAGTTACTAATCAATACTCCGGCCACTCGACCTTGAAGTGCAGTACCCATATCTTTATAACCACTCATATTCTCAACATGCTCAATATCGACATTAGTGACAGAAGAAATCATTTTTCGTTTCACTGTAGTATTATAAGCCATTACCACAACTTCATCCAAAGTTTCTGCGTCCTCCTCCAATGTGATTCTATAATCATTCTGTTTTCCTATGACTATTTCCTTAGTTCTATAACCTACATAAGAAACGACCAATGTTCCAGAAGAAATATCTGAAATAATAAAATTACCATCAATATCTGTAATAGTACCAACAGTAGTACCCTTTACAAGAATACTTGCTCCTATAATCGGTTCACCATTCACATCTACCACTTGCCCCTTTATTGTTGAGGACTGTAAAACCTCAAGGTGTTCCGTGGTGTCAGCAAAAACAGAGAATGGACTACCCATTAACAAGGAAGCCATAACAGCAGAAGAATATAAAATTCTTTGCGGTTTAATTTTTAAAACTCCATTTTTCATAAGCTAAATCTAAAATTAATAATTATTAGTCAAATACATTTACTTAAACATTCTCTTACATATCTTCTACCTAATAGTAAATGGTTCTCAACAGTCTTTACAGAAAGATTCATTTCTAAAGAAATCTCTGCTACATATTTTTCTTCATAACGCACCAATTCATATACTTTTCTACGTTGAAGTGGAAGATTGGATACTATATTTCTTTCTATACACAAAATTTCATTCACTACAGTTTGAGTTGATGTATCCTCTACGCTACATTCTTCATATATATAGCTATTGTATGAATTAAACTCTTTAATAACAGAATACCTGCGATGATAATCCAATATAAGATTTCTGGCAATAGTAAAAATGAATGATTTTACTGTATCTTGTCGTAACATTCCTCTATAATCTATGAGTTTAAGGAAAACATCCTGAACCATGTCTCTCGCTTCTTCATCATCACCTAAAGCCTTACATAAATAAATATATAACGGCTTCCGATATTCCTTATATGAATATTCTATCAGTTCAAAGTTTAATGTTGTCATGCTTTCCATACTACTTTATTTTACATGAGATTCATAATGAAAACATCACAAAATTACCAATAGAAAAATTAAATCAAAGAAAATACAGCAACGAAAAAGTACACGACAACTGACAGACACAACTTTTCACACAACGCACTAATAAACAAGACTTTACATAAACAAAAATCCCTGTATCATTTTATTGTATGACACAGGGATATAAATAAAAATCAAAATTTTAGGACCTAAATACCAGAAGAACTTATATATTCATTAGGAGTCATTCCGGTATTCTTCTTGAAATAGCGGAAGAATGTAGAACGCGAAGTAAATCCACATTTCTCCATAAGAGCATTTATAGAATACGATTTATGTTCACCTTTTTCAATCAGTTTCTTAAACTCCAATACACGATAGTCATTTATATAATCATAGAAAGAACATTGCATATGTTGGTTAAACAAATATGACAATTTATATGAATGTACACCCATTTTTTCTGCCAAATCAGAAATCTTCAATTTAGGATTTACAAACAGTTTTTCTTCTGTCATTACTGATGTTAATTGTTCCAGAAGTTTCTTGCAGTCTTCATCTGTCAGATTGCAGAATTTATACTTATCTGAATGTTCATCATATTGTTCTTCTTCTGTTAATTTCTCAGATATCGGTTCTAAAACAGCATTGCTGACTTCAGCATCAACAATGCGTTTTCTATTCCTACGCAAAACCAATAAGTAATATAAAACAGCCACAAACAAAATCACGAAAACAACATTCCATATGATTGCAAATGAATACGGCTTGTAAATATCAACGCTGACTTGTGTATCAGAATTTCCGTATAGTCGAATTTGCAATTCACTCCTACCAGACGGAATATCATATAATACTATATCAGATTTACCTTTAAGCGTTTTCCAAATTTCATCAGAATCATACTTATATTCATAAACAGCATGCTCTATACCGGAATATGTAAGGTCGGCAAGAGATAATGTTAGTTCATCGCTATTTTTAGGTAAAGAGACAGAAAATTCCCCATCTGACGAAAAAAAGTTCAAAGAAATGCCTGCTGATAAGGCTGAAGATAACTGTATCCTATAACCTTTCTTTGAAGACGAATCTACATTATCAGTATTGGTAAAAAATACTCCTTGCGAACTTCCGAACCACAGCCTTCCGTCTTTTGACTTTTTAGGCATACATGAAAGAAATATTGAAGTGGTAAGTCCGTCAGTAGAATCAATACTTCTGAAATTTCCTTTTTTATCATAACAGAACAAACCGCTATTAGTGCCTATCCAAAGTTCTCCAGTATTACCTTCTGTTATAAAAAGCAGATTTTTACCATCAAGAGGCGTACTGGTAATTTCACTAAAATCTGTAAGTGATAGATTTGAAGTAATTAGAGAACCGTTGTCTTGCAAAAAATAAAGTCTTTCGGAAGAATCTTCATATACTACTCTTACTAAACGGTCACCTATAAATCCCTTAGGAAAATTTCTAAAGACTGCCCTATCTGCTTTATCAGAAATCAAAGCCAAACCTAAGTCTGTACATACCCACCCTCTATTAGTTGAATCAAAGAAGATATAATACACATTATCATTGGGTAACTGTGAATTACGACCGGTGTAATGATATAATATTTTTCCATTATTATAACAATACAAGCCTTGAGATGTACCTATCCACAAATTACCGGCATAATCTTCAGCAATCGAGAATATCTGTCCTTTAGTAAATACTTCATCCGACGAGGAAATCTTCAAATCATGCAAAGTGGCATCAGAAGGGTCAAAAACATATATACCACCTCCATAAGTTCCAATATAATACTTTCCATTATAATTGCAACTACACAGAACCATATCCGAACGCATTTCTGGGCTTTTATAACTCTTGTATATGTTACGTTCTATATCTATATAGTATAAACCGTCCCTGGCACCAATAAACCTGTCAGACTCCCCGACCTCAAGAGTGCGTACTGCAAGATATTTAAAATTGATATCACATTTAGGCTGAAACAGACGAAACATCTCATGTTGGAAAAGAGAATAATCAATACCCATCTGGAATATTCCTGTCCATACTATTCCATCTCTGTCAACAAGCAATGAATAAACCGAGTTTGAACGAATTCCCGTTCCAGAAACCGTATCATGCTGTATTCTACGAAGAACCTTACCGTCAGGCACAGATATGAAATATATTCCACTTCCATTAGTAGCGGCATAGACAACGTTTTCACCATTTGTGGAAAGCGATGTGACCTGTCCTATATTTATTAAATGAGAAAAGACTTTCTCTTTCAAATCAAAAGATACTATACCTCTATCCGAAGTACCAAGATATAGAATATCATTTACACAGCATATTTCAGTAAAGGCGTTTGTACCACCTGAATATCTATATCCGTCTATTGTTCCGGTATTGATATTCATGGAATATAATCCTTCAGAGGTACTCATCCAAAGATTGCCATCGTGTACAATAAGCCCATTTATATTATTCTCAGCCGAATATATATTATAATTAATCAGTTTATGAGATACGGAATCGCCACTACATATGTATAGACCAGACTCACCACCACAATAGATTTTATCGGATGATTCATCATATAACAAATAATTAATCTTCCTGTTAATCTTTTTAGGAAACATTTTAAGGATTGTATCACCTTCAACTTTCCATAATCCTGAATTATTGCCAAACAATATCTCATTTCCAGGCATACCTATTATAGCATTGACTTCCTTTGCCTTAGGATTGTCGGCAGGTATGTCATAATGCTTGAAACGGACACCATCGTAGCGTTCTACTGATTTGCTTGTTCCTATCCAGAGAAAACCTAACGAGTCTTTATACAATGCGTTAACCACCAAATCGGACAAACCATCCTTTATTGACAGTCCCTTAAATGTCTGGGATACTCCCATAAACACATTACATAAAACTACAAAGAATATTAGTATATTTCTCATAAATATCACATTTCAACCTATTTTAAACACAAAAGTACTAAATAATGACAAATAGCTAAGCTATTTTATACTTAGTATCGCATTATTTTTCACACTTCTTATTATTTTACCGGAATACACATATTCCAAGAACGTGTTGCATTTTCAAATCCGCCGGGACCGTCCATCGTAGCAAAAAACACATAAACAGGCTTGCCGTTTTCAAAATATATGAAAGGACGCTCAAGCTGTCCCTGTTTTCCTATACTGCCATCTTCCCATTCCACGGTTAAAGAATATGCTTTCGGATCAGAATCTACTGTCCAGTTTATTCCATCGGAAGAATGCGCCATAGCCCCTCCTCCTCTTTCACCTGTAAATTTGGCTACATGGTCTTTAAAGATGATATGATAACCATCGGCATCTTTCCATAAAAACGGGTCTTCAGCTTCCCCCTGACCGTCTACCTGGAAAATAGGCTGCTTATTGTTCAAAACCTCATACGGTCCTTCAATATTTTTGGCATAAGCAACACCCAGTGCCATTGAAGAATGTTTGTCATCCTCGGTATAATGACGTCCTTTGAAAATCATAAGTACAGAACCGTCTTCCTGAATTACAGGAGAAGGATTAGAAGTCAGAAAACTATAGAATGTATTAGGTTCTGTCTTTATAATAGGCTCATCAAACCTTTTCCATGGACCATAAGGAGTTTCCGCTACAGCCAGTCCAACCCTTTTATTCGCTCTTCCTACTATACACCATTTACTGTCAAGAGTCAGTTCATCATATGTAGGATTCTCAAAAGGATGAGTTGAACCCATATATATAAGGTAATACTTTCCTTTATGATAAAAAATACGCGGATTATGTGTTGACTTTCCATCCCAATACTGGGCACCGCGCGCAGGCAAGGCTACATCAGAAAACGTATATGGCCCTTGAATTTTGTCAGACACGGCATGTACAATCTCAGAAGCCACCATCCATCCGGGATGAAACGGCAATGATTTAGGGAAGCGGGATACATACATATGGTATTTACCATCGGGAGATTTCACTACTGAACTTCCCCATACCCAATAACCTTCCGACTCGAAAGCAGGTACTTTTGAGGCCTTACCTAAATTATGGAAAAGCCTGTTCTTCGAATTTTCCTTTAAACTTACAAGATTTTCAAGCTTTTGCGAATACAAGCTCGATACTGTCAAAAACATCGACAGCGATAATAGGAGTAATGATTTTTTCATAATTTATTTTTATTTACATCATACCTTTATGTGTTAACAGTCTGCAAATATAAATATTTTTTTCTAATCATTTTGAGATTTAATACACTAAAATTATATCAGACATAGATTTGCATTACATATACAGATAAAAAATTGCAGTAACCATATTAGGAAAAAAGCAGACAAAAATGTATTTTTGTAACAAAATTCATAAACAAGAAATAATTATGGCTAAAGAACTTGAACTGAAATACGGTTGCAACCCTAACCAGAAACCAGCACGTATTTTCATGAAAGAAGGTGAACTGCCTATCGAAGTCCTGAACGGACGTCCGGGTTACATCAACTTCCTTGATGCACTTAACGGATGGCAGTTAGTAAAAGAACTGAAAGAAGCTACAGGCATGCCTGCTGCAACATCTTTCAAACATGTAAGTCCTGCAGGTGCTGCAATCGGTCTTGAACTGGACGAAACTATGAAGAAAATCTATTTCGTAGACGGACTTCCTCTTTCTCCACTTGCCAATGCTTATGTACGTGCACGCGGTGCTGACCGTATGTCATCTTATGGTGACTTTATCGCTCTGAGCGATATATGCGATGAAGAAACAGCACGTTTCATCAACCGCGAAGTTTCAGACGGTGTTATCGCTCCGGGATATACAGATGCAGCCTTGGAAATACTGAAAGCAAAACGTAAAGGTACTTACAACGTAATCAAGATAGACCCTAATTACGTTCCGGCTCCTATCGAAACTAAGGAAGTGTTCGGTGTAACTTTCGAACAGGGAAGAAACGAAATAAAACTCAATGGTGACGATTTGTTCCAGAACATCCCTACACAGAATAAGAACTTTACAGACGCTGCAAAGCGTGACCTTATGATTGCGCTTATCACTCTGAAATATACCCAGTCTAACTCTGTATGCTACGTTAAGGACGGTCAGGCTATCGGTATCGGTGCCGGACAGCAGAGCCGTATCCACTGTACACGCCTCGCAGGAAACAAGGCTGACATATGGTACTTGCGCCAGCACCCGAAGGTATTGAACTTGCCATGGGTTGAAAAAATCCGCCGTGCAGACCGCGACAATACTATCGACATCTACATCAGCGAAGACCACGACGATGTACTTGCAGACGGAGTATGGCAGCAGTTCTTCACTGAAAAGCCTGAAGTTCTGACTCGCGAAGAAAAACGTGCCTGGCTTGACACACTGAAAGGTGTTGCTCTTGGCTCAGACGCATTCTTCCCGTTCGGCGACAATATCGAACGTGCTCACAAGAGTGGTGTGGAATTCATAGCACAGGCAGGTGGTTCTGTACGCGATGACCATGTTATCGAAACTTGCGACAAATATGGCATTGCAATGGCATTCACAGGAATACGTCTGTTCCACCATTAATATTATGCATTATAATATATAAAGAGAAAACTCCTGACAGTTACTTTTCAAAGGCTTCTGTCAGGAGTTTTTCTTACTTTGTACCTATAAATTAGACAATAGGATAAAAAAACAGTAAAATTCTGAATAGAAAAACACTTTATATATGTTTTTCTATTCAAATTTTTACTACTTTTGTACTATGAACAACCAACTAACACAGATAGGTAATATACCGATATCAGTTTCTGCCTTGGAATCTCTTTTCCCTAATATAAAAAGAGGAAATCAGAAAATAAGGTTACTTGAGCGTGACAGACAAATCATTCGACTCAAGAAAGGACTTTATGTATGCAATCCGGAAATAACAGGTAAAATTTTGTCAACGGAACTGATAGCCAATCATCTATATACCCCTTCTTATGTTTCCATGTCATCGGCTTTACGTTATTATGGTCTAATTCCGGAAGCTGTGTATACCAAACAGTCCATGACATTAAAACACTCTAAAGATTTCGATACTCCTTTGGGGAGATTCGAATATACACATATATCCAAAAAAGCATTTTCCGTAGGATTAACCAATATAAGGAAAGACGGTTATGCTTTTGTTATTGCCACTCCGGAAAAGGCATTATGCGACCTGATAGCCAATTCTCCAAATGTCAATCTTCGTTATCTGAAAGATGCAGTAACATATCTGGAAGATGACATACGAATGGAATTGGACGATTTCAGGCAGATGAAACCTGAAATATTTGAAGAATACATCAATGTAGGCAAAAAGGCCGATTCAATACGAACATTACTGAAATTACTATATAAATGAAAAATGATATTTACGACAATATGCTTTCCGCATACGATTTGTCCACAGAACAGCATAAAAGAAATGCCATTTTTGAAGTAAACCAACAGGTTATACTTGCAGGACTATACAACGGTGGCTTTTTTGATATAGCAGCTTTTTGTGGAGGAACTTGCCTCCGTATCTTTCATGGTCTCCAACGTTTCAGCGAGGACATGGACTTTTCACTTCTTGCTCCAAATGATAAGTTTGACTTCACTAAATATTTTCAACCAATAATAGATGAATTTGCCATCGTAGGAAGGGAAGTAGAAATAAAGAAAAAAGATAAAAAGAATTTTGGTAAAGTAGAATCTGCTTTTCTAAAAGATAACACTGATGTATATGATATTTGTTTTCAGACAGACAAATCCATAAAAATAAAAATTGAGGTTGACACTCAACCTCCTCTGAACTTCAGGACAGAACAAAAACTACTTTTACAACCTCATTCTTTTATGACACGCTGTTTCACTCTCTCTGATCTGTTTGCAGGAAAAATGCATGCATTGGTCTACAGAGCATGGAAAAACAGGGTAAAAGGCCGCGATTGGTACGATTTTGAATGGTATGTTCGTAACAATATACCTCTTGGCTTCTCACATCTTGCAGAACGTGCCCTACAGTTTAATAATGAAGTTATTACACGTGAAACGTTTATTAAAAAACTGAAGGAGAGATTTGCTTCTGCAAACATGAACCAGGTCAAGAGCGATGTACTTCCTTTTATTAAGAATCCTAAAGAACTGGATATATGGTCGAACGATTATTTTATTCAGTTGTCGGATATGATAAGATTTGAATGATATATAACAATATTATTTTTTATCTATATGGATATATAAAAACAGTAAAATTCTGAACAGAAAAACGCTTTATATATGTTTATCTGTTTAGAATTTTACTGCTTATTGAAATACTCAATAGCGATTAAAAGCAATCAGAATTTATACCCCACTGTAAAATACATAGCAAAATTATATGGCGATGCTGCCGGAGCTATCTTGCAGAAACCGAAATCCGCGTCAAGACCTACTGTCCAGTCCTTAAAATCAAGACCTACTCCTGTCTGTATTCCGGCATCGAAACGGTTATATCCGTCGGATATATATTTTCCTGCCAGATAAAGGTCATCGAAGGTAGACCATGACATTGTAAGAGCGTCAAGTTTAGTTTCGGACTGACCGGATACTCCATAAGCGATATAAGGACCTACTGTGAATACCATATCAAACTTTGAAGTAGCTCCTACATGAAATGCTGCAAGGAGTGGCATTTGAAAATAATTCTGGTTGGCATGCACTTTTGAGAGGACATTAGTTCCTGTAACAAAATCATTGAACATCTTGTAACTCGCACCTTTTGAAGTCCAGTTCACACCTGTCTGAAAAGACACAAGCCAGTTGAGAGGGATATCAAGCGTAATCCCTACTTTAGGATTAAACAAAGGCTTACTTCCATCGGCATTTTTACCCATCCATGCAGACATACCTGCACCAACTTCTATTCCCCATTTTACTTTATTCTGTGCTATGGCCGAAAAACTTGACAGCACGCACACAATCATAATTATCAGTTTCTTCATCGTATTAATAAGTTTTTGCTTAAACACAAAATTAAGCAAATATCTGAAATCACAGCATAAAAAGCATAAAAAAAACGTTTCGTCATTTTGATTAAAACAACGAAGCATTTTAATCAAAACGACGAAGCGTTTTCTTAAAGCTTATAATTCTACATTTTTTAGAATGCGTATTCTATACCGATAGAGATAGCTTCACCATCTGCATATACTCCAAAGCCGCTATTATTTGCACCTCTATAATCCTGACGGAATCCTGCGAAACCTACTTTTGATACAAAACTGAAATTATCATTAAGCTTTATTGCAATACCCGGCTTAACACCAAGTTCAAATCCCGCATCTGCATCAGAATTTTTAGTCTTATTAATAGAAACTCCTATTCCCATATCAAGGAACAAACGTACAATACTGTTTTCATAATAAGAAAAACGTGCATATGGTGCCAACGCAAATGCTGTTGTAGAAGAGCCATTACCTCCATTTACATCAAGAATCAACTGTCCACCTACAGACCATTTTTCATTCAAACCATATCCAAATTCAGGACTGATTGAGAATGTTGTTCTTTCAGCATCATGATTTCTCCACAAACTGATTCCACCAACAACATACATTTCCTGTGCGTAAGCAGTAACCACTGCGAACATCACAAATAAAGTCATTAATACTTTCTTCATAACTCTCATTTTTAATTTGTTAAACTATTCAATTTTTATATAATTACAAATTTGAGAAAAATATGTCAAAAACATAACCTTTTCTCAAAAAAATTAATCAAAATCTTAAAAATAGAACAATTTATCCATTTTTATGACGATTAGCCCTACGACGACGAATCTCAGCTTTCATCTTTGCAGCACCTGAATTATGAAGACCTGTAATATATGTTTTCTTCTTAGCCTTAGTTTTGACTTTTTCCTCTTTCTTTGCTGCAGGCGATTTTGCACCTTTAAACACTATACCCTCTGTAAGTATCTTTTCTATATCCATAATCTTAGGTTTATATATGTATAACCAATAAAAGCATTAAATGTACATCATTAACTGAAATAAACAATTTCTATCTCAGTAGCATCCGCAAATTCCCTCATGAGGTCCACCATGAATCCGACAGCCTCTTCAAGCCCTTCCTTACCGCTGTAAGCATTCATTATAGTAAGAAGATGTGTGGTTTCAGCTGTTATTTTGGTACGCTCATTGTCGCTTGTTGGGGTACCTACTCCGCCAACCGCATCACGATAAACGGGCATACCCTCAATGTTGAGTTCGCCACGGCCTATACCTTCGTAAGGCTCACTCGCCTTACCTATGCCGAGAACGAGTTCGTCGCCTTGAATCTTATCAATATCAAAACCTCCTATGGAATGTCCGCAGTTTATGGATGCAAGGTTAATAAGGTCGACAAGCGTATCTATCTGATACAGAGGTATGCCGCGCAAGATACGACGACACAATGCTTCTGACGACGGGCGATAACGGCTTGGGTCTTTTCCGCATTTCTTGTATGCCTGGCGTGTGGCCTGTATAGACGGCATGTCCTTTATGGAGTCGGTGGTATATTTTGAACGGTAAAGTTCTGTAAATTCATCAATGCGTTTCCACAACTGCTCATTGTAACCGGAGTTTTTTACACGGGCAAAGACAGCTGCTCCCTGAAAACCGGGCCATGCCTGCCTTAGTTCATCGGAAACGGTAATGTTTATTCTTCTATTTTCCATAAATGATTTCAATACTGTTTTTAAGTTCTACCTAAGCATTATACCTGAAATTATTCTTCCTGAATTTATCCCCATACGACGGGCGGAGAAGAAATCTTCATTCTCGATGTATGTACAGATACCGCTCATTTCTATACTGTCTGGATTGACTCCCATGGATATCAACTGCCGACGGTTGGCTTCCCAGAGGTCGATATGCCATTTCCCGTATCTGCGGGATATTGCATCCATATCAAATCCGGCATCACTGAAAGACTGATATACCTCGTCACCTACTTCGAACGACTGCAATGAGATACCGGGACCTATGGCTGCCACAACATCCTGCATACGGGTTCCGTACTCTGCCTGCATCTTTGTGAGAGTCTTCTCAACAATACGTGCCACCGTACCTCGCCATCCGGCATGAACAGCTGCAACTGCCTTATTGCGTACATCATAGCAAAGTATCGGAATACAGTCGGCTGTAGAGACACAAACACAGACTTCCGGAAGATTGGTTATCACGGCATCCACGCCTTCCAACATGTTCTTGCGTTCCGCTTCCGAAGCACTGAGAAAACGTCTGTCTATGGTACGGACCTCGGTGGAATGTACCTGATGAGGTACTATCAGCATTTTAGGCCTGCCCGGCAATATCTCCGCAAGAAGTATTCTGTTTCGTTCCACATTCTCCGGACTGTCGCCGCAATAATGATTGCAGTTGAACGATGAGTATTGTCCTGTGCTATATCCGCCATGGCGTGTGGTAGAGAAACAAAAAATGTCAGCATATGATTCATTCAAACCGTACACTAACATTCTTTTATCTTTTGAAAATAAGTTATTCATTATTTTTCCGGTTCTTCATCCCAGTCTACTTCTTCGTATTCATACTCGAAATCATCATCTTCCACATCCTCGTATTCGTATTCAAAGTCTTCATCCTCGCCCATATCCTGAAGCTCCTGCTGAAGTTTTGAAACGTCTTTCGAGCGGTGTACGATGGCATCGCGTCTTACGGCCTCAAGCTGATTGCTTTCCTTGTTGAGTTCAGCCCAAAGAATATCCTTAAGCTGCTGTATGCCCATATTTGCCACTGAAGATATAAACACATGAGGAATGCCTTCAGGCAATGTAGGCTCCAGCATACTGATAAGCTCATCGTCAAGCATATCGCATTTGGTGATAGCCAACACGCGCTGCTTGTCGAGCATCTCAGGGTTGAATGTAGCCAACTCGTTGAGCAAGATTTCGTACTCCTTGCGGATATCGTCTGTATCGCCCGGCACCATAAAGAGCAACAATGAATTACGTTCTATGTGTCGCAGGAAACGGAGTCCGAGTCCCTTACCCTCGCTTGCACCTTCTATGATACCCGGAATGTCTGCCATAACGAACGACTTTCCGTCGCGGTAGGACACGATACCCAAGTTCGGTTCAAGTGTAGTAAACGGATAATTAGCTATCTTCGGACGTGCTGCCGAAACTGTAGAAAGCAAAGTAGACTTACCGGCGTTAGGGAAGCCCACCAGACCTACATCGGCCAGCAGTTTAAGTTCGAGTATAACTGTCATTTCCTGCATAGGTTCGCCCGGCTGCGCAAATCGCGGTGCCTGACGTGTAGCGGTACGGAAGTGCCAGTTGCCCAATCCTCCGCGTCCACCCTTAAGCAGGATTACTTCCTGACCGTGGTCCGTAATGTCGCATACATACTCTCCGGTCTCAGCATTGTAGACCACAGTACCGCACGGCACTTCAATCACCTTGTCTGCACCGTCTTTACCGAAACTCTTGTTCTTTGAGCCATTGCCTCCATGTTCGGCAAACACGTGGCGTTCATATTTAAGGTGGAGCAACGTCCAGTAATTGCGGTTACCACGCAGAATTACATGACCTCCTCTACCACCGTCGCCCCCGTCCGGACCACCGTTTGGAATGTATTTCTCACGGCGCATGTGTACCGAGCCACGACCTCCCTTACCGGAGCGGCAGTAGATTTTTACATAATCAACGAAATTCGATTCAGCCATATTTTTTGTTTAGAAGTTAAATTGAGAAGTTATATTGGGAAGTTATATTGGGAAGTTATATTAGGAAGTTAAAGAAGTTAGGTTGGGAAGTTAGAAAAGTTAACTTGGAAAGCAACATAACTTCTTTACCTCCTTTAACTTCTCTAACTTCTTTACCTCCTTATAAATTAAAGTTTGTCAATTGCAGAGCAGATGTCAGCAAAGATACCGTCCATAGTACCAAGACCGTTGATGTGCTGATATTTGCCGTCGTTCTTGTACCAGTCGATAAGAGGAGCTGTCTGAGAGTGGTAAACCACAAGACGTTTCTTGATAGTTTCTTCATTGTCATCAGCACGTCCTGATTCCTGACCACGCTTGATAAGACGAGTCATAAGTTCATCTTCAGGAACTTCAAGGTCGAGCATGATAGAAACTTCCTGACCGCGAACCTTAAGCATTTCCTTAAGAGCTTCTGCCTGAGCAATAGTACGTGGGAAACCGTCGAAGATTACACCTTTGCTGTCTTTGAAGCTGTCGAATACGCTTGCAAGGATGTCAATCATCAATGCATCAGGAATAAGCTGACCATTGTCGATATAACCTTTTGCAGTTTTACCAAGTTCTGTACCGTTCTTGATTTCAGCACGCAAAACGTCGCCTGTTGAAATGTGGTTCAAACCATACTTTTCTACTATACGTGCACTCTGAGTTCCTTTACCTGAACCCGGAGCACCGAAAATTACGATGTTCAACATATTTATTTAAGTTTTTGAGTTTATGAGTTTTTAAGTTATTTAGTTTTTGAAAAACATTATCCCCTATTCATTGACTACAGTATATATATCAGGATAGTTACGTCCCTTTCCATCATAGTCAAGTCCATAGCCTACTATGAAATCGTTAGGGATATTCATGGCTACATAATCTATATCAAGTTTCACCTGAAGCTTGTCCGGCTTAACAAGAAGTGTCGCGATACGGATTTCCTTAGGATTACGCGCACGGAGTGTCGCTACAAGACGTTCCATTGTGAAACCTGTATCTACTATATCTTCCACAATCACTACAGTCCTGCCTTCAATATCCTCATTCAGACCGACAAGTTCCTTTACCTTACCCGTTGAAGAATCTCCCTGATATGACGCAAGCTTGACAAATGATATCTCACACGGGATGCTGATACGTTTCATCAAATCGGCTGTAAACATGAAAGAGCCATTTAACACACTGAGAAACAGAGGATCAGTCTCTTCCAAATCACGATTGATTTCTTCAGCCACACGCGATACTTCTTTCAATATCCTGTCTTCTGTTATAAATTTAGTAAACAACTTGTCTTTAATCTGAATAGTACTCATATGATTATGCAAATTTAAAAATGCGGACAAATTTACGCAAAATCTGACAAAAGACAACACTACGTTTTAAGTATTTAAATATATTTTGAAGTTTAAATAGTGAATAGTTCGTATGTTTTTACTACTTTTACCAACAAAATACCATTTAAAGAAGTAATGAAAATTTTAAGTTGCACACAACAGAAAGAAGCCGATGCTTACACTATAGAGCACGATTCAATATTATCCATCAATCTTATGGAGAAGGCAGCAGGCCTGATTACGGATGCTATTTGCAGAAGATGGAACAAATCATACAGAATAATAGTTTTTGCAGGACCTGGAAACAATGGCGGTGACGCCGTAGCTGTGGCACGCATGCTCCACCTGAAAAACTATCAGGTACAGGTTATACTGTTCAACATCAAAGGCAGTATTTCGGACGACTGTCTGACAAATATCAGACGCCTGCAGGAATGTGGATTTACAAACTACACAGAGGTCAGCACACAGTTTGACCCTCCAAAACTTACGGCTGATGACATCGTAATAGACGGACTTTTCGGTACAGGGCTGAATGCTCCGCTCAGCAAAGGTTTTGCGGCCCTGGTGCAATACATCAATGCTTCGGCTGCCAAAGTGGTATCAATAGATATTCCTTCGGGTATGATGGGCGAAGACAACAGCAGGAACATCCGTCAGAACATCATCAAAGCCGATTTGACTCTTACAATCAATCTCCCGAAGCTGTCTTTCCTGTTCGCTGAAAACGAAGACCTTGTTGGAGAACTTGAGGTCCTGGACATCGGAATAAGCAAGGAATATTCCGAACAGGCGGAAGCAAGCAACTTTATAACAGAAGAAAAGGAAATAGCCGGAATAATCAAGCCAAGAAAGAAATTTGCGCATAAAGGCAATTTCGGACATGCACTGCTTATAGCC
The DNA here is from genome assembly GCF_019417265.1 of Bacteroides sp. Lineage (GTDB taxonomy): Bacteria > Bacteroidota > Bacteroidia > Bacteroidales > Bacteroidaceae > Phocaeicola. Next base: position 1,654 of record NZ_DXVR01000022.1, on the reverse strand, counting down.
GGTTCATACGGAATGGGAGGAGCAGCCGTACTGGCTGGAAAAAGTTGTTTGAGGAGTGGTGTGGGACTGCTCACAATACATACTCCGGTGTGCAATCATCAGCTGTTGCAAATGAGTATCCCTGAAGCAATGACGCAGGATGATATGGACGACAGATATTTTGCAGAAGTGACAGATTTGGACAATTACCAGGCACTTGGAATAGGCCCGGGATTAGGACAGGAGGAATTCACTGCACAGGCTGTAATAAACCAGTTGAGGGAATGCTATATTCCGGCTGTAATTGATGCAGATGCCATAAATGCACTGAGCACGTACAGAAACCAGTTGAACTGTGTTCCGAGAGGTTCTATAATCACTCCGCACATAAAAGAGTTGGAGAGATTAGTGGGAAGATGCAGCAACAGTTTTGAAAGAATACAGAAAGCCAAGGAATTAGCTTCGTACATGCATATATATATAGTACTGAAAGGTGCATGGACGGTAATTATCACGCCTGATGGAGAATGTCATTTCAATCCGACCGGAAATCCGGGAATGGCCACAGGAGGAAGCGGCGACATACTGACAGGTGTACTGACGGCACTTCTGGCACAAGGATATACAGCCAAGGAAGCTTGTCTGTTAGGTGTGTACCTGCATGGACTGGCCGGCGATATAGCAGCAGAAAATATAGGAGAAATAAGCATGAATGCTTCAGATATCATCAATGCACTGCCTAAGGCATGGAAAAGACTTACGAACAAGTGATATAAATACTTTAAGCTTATGAGCAGAAAAGGAATTATAGCAATGTCGCTATTGGCTGCGACATTATGCACGACAAACGCACAGAACGTAGATTTCTACAAACCGGGAGAGGGAGAAGGAATAGCATATTTCCTGCCAAAAACGGCTGTAGAGGTAAATGTTATAGCCACAAGAGTGAGATACACACCAGGAGATTTCTGTCAGTATGCAAACAGATATCTCAAAATAAACAATGTCACATCTGAACCTTCCACTGAATGGGAAATCAAAAAGATAGAAGTAAGGAGAATAGGTGTGCCTGACTCTACAAAGGCATATATCATCAAGCTGAACGACAAAAGTATAATGTCTGACATAGAAGTGACAGACAACAGTATTATAAAGGCAATAAACACTTCTGCCCCAAAATCTGTAAATCCGGAATATATACTTGAGAAATCACAGCCTTCGGAAGACGGTAGAAAATATATGACAGAGGAAATTCTTTCAGCCGGCTCGACAGCTAAAATGGCAGAACTCACAGCAAAGGAAATATACAATATAAGGGAAAGTAAAAATCTTATATTGAGAGGACAGGCCGACACTATGCCTAAGGACGGAGCATCACTGAAACTTATAATGGACAATCTGGACAAGCAGGAAAAAGCTCTGACCGATATGTTCACAGGAAAAGAAGTCACGGAAGACAAGCTTTTCACAGCTGTTATACTGCCGGATAAAGAAGTCACAAACGATGTCGTTCTGAGATTTTCCAAAAAATTAGGAATATTGTCATCGGACAACTTAGCAGGTGAGCCTATATATATTAAGGTGAAAAGTCCTACTCCGATACAGACAACAGTTGTAACTGAGGAAGACAGCAAAAAGAAGAAAAAAGCTCCTAAAGGGATACTTTATAATATAC